>CAYPEV010000199.1:861-4719 GCA_964409605.1 uncultured Christensenella sp.
CAACAACGAAAGCTGCGTCGCGGAATTCCTCAAGCAAGCGCTGGGGATTTGATCTGTCCCGCTCTTTCGTTTCTCAAAAAAGAATGCCGCTGCTTGAATTGCAACGGCATTTTGTTTTATTCGTAATACTGCTGCCTGCGCTGTTTTGCCCGCGCGCGGCGCTTGCGCTCATATCTGCGCTTGCGCTCCGATAGGATAAAGATGATGATCAACGCGACCAACAGCACCGCGAGCAGCACAAATGTCAGCGTCAGCGTGTCCGCCGTACTCCAGTCCTTGCGGCCTTTGTCGATCAGCGGCGTTCCGTCGGGGGAAGCGGTGACGGAAGCGGTTTCCTGCGGCTGTTCGCCGGTTCCGTCGCCCTGCGCGACCGCAAAGTCCGCGATGAGATCCGCCCGGCAGACCACCTCGTCGCCCAGCTTATACTCCACGGTGCCCATCGTCTGGCCCGCGGAAATCGGCGCCTGCGCATCTGTCGTCAGAATCACGTTTGGCGTGATGGAGCCCGCGTTTGCCTTGATGTTGTTGATCCTGTCGGTTGCTTTGCGGATCGTCAGGTTGTCG
Source organism: uncultured Christensenella sp. (assembly GCA_964409605.1). Lineage (GTDB taxonomy): Bacteria > Bacillota > Clostridia > Christensenellales > CAG-138 > UBA7703. Next base: position 1,426 of record CAYPEV010000199.1, read on the forward strand.
ATCTGCGCGGTCATGGTCAGCTGCCCGTCTTTTAAGTCCGCCGCCTCTGCGTTGACTACGCCTGTGGAAAACGTCTTTTGCAGCCCCAGCTCCGAGGCGGTTACGCTTTGATAGTTGTTGGCAAACACATATTCAAAGATCGACTTTGCGTTGACAAACCGCGCGAGGTTGGTCATCTCTGTATTGCCACCATACATATCCGCCTTGTCGCCGAACATAGTGATGATCACACGCGCGCCGTCCTTCTCCGCTGCGACGACGAAGCATTTGCCCGCCGTGGGTGTGTCGCCCGTCTTCCCGCAGATGGCATATTGGTATACGGTGTCCACCGGATCCCCTGCGACGGCGTTGAGCATGCGGTCCGTATTCACGAGAACGAGCTCTGTGGGGCGGATATCGTTCGCCGGAACAGTATAGGTTTTCGTCTCCGCGATCTTGACAAATTCGTCGATGGTCAGCGCATACGCCATGAGCTTCGCCATATCGCGCGCTGTGCTGTAATGATCGTCGTTATGCACGCCGTGCGGATTGGTAAAATGCGTGCTCGTCATGCCGAGTTGCTGCGCCTTTTGGTTCATCATGGCAACAAAACCTTCGACGGAACCGCCAACGTGTTTGGCAATCGCCTCGCCCGCGTCGTTGCCGGAGGCGAGCATCAGGCCATAGACCAGATCCCGCAGCGTCAGAGTTTCGCCGGGTTTGATGCCCATGAGCGAAGATAGTTCGGAAAATTTGATCGTGGTGCCGAGCACTTCGTCGCCAACAGCGAAGGAATCGTCGAGGTTCCCGCTCTCCAGCGCAATGAGCGTGGTCATGATTTTGGTTGTGCTCGCGGGAAATACACGTTGATCCGCGTTGCGCTCAAAGAACACCTGGCTCGTGTCGTCGCCATCCACAACGATCATATTCGGCGTCGGAATCGAGTCGTAATCATAATCCGCCAGCGCAATCGCGGGGACGGTAAGAATGGTCAAAACCAGCAATATGCTGAGAAATCGTTTCATTCCAGTCTCCCATTTTTGAGTGATCATCGACTTGCAGTATAGCAAAAACAGCCCCGCATTGGTAGAGGTTTTTCTCTTTTGTGATTGATTGTTAACATTCCCGCGGCTATACTGAAACTGTAGCCGCAAACGCATATGGAACGCGGCGCTATGTTACAACACGCGGGGATTTTCCCCGAAAGGAGCGACTCTATCTATGACGAAACAATTTCGCTGCCCCGTCTGCGGGTATGTGCATCTGGGCGATGTTCCGCCCGCCTTCTGCCCTGTTTGCAAAGCGCCGGGTGATTCCTTCGTCGAGCTTACACAGGAAGCAAAGCAGTACGCGGCGGAGCACGTCGTCGGTATCGCAGCCGGTGTAGACGCGGAAGTGCTTGAAGGCCTTCGCATGAATTTCGCAGGCGAATGCACCGAAGTCGGCATGTATCTCGCCATGGCGCGCGTAGCGGAGCGTGAAGGATATCCCGAAGTAGCCGAGGCATTCAAGCGCTACGCGTTTGAAGAAGCGGATCACGCCTCGCGCTTTGCGGAGCTGCTGGGCGAAGTGATCACCACCTCGACCAGGAAAAATCTGGAACTGCGCGCCGCCGCGGAATTCGGCGCATGCGACGGGAAAACACAGCTCGCCAAGCGTGCCAAAGAACTCAATCTCGACGCCATTCACGACACCGTGCACGAGATGGCGCGCGACGAAGCGCGCCACGGCAAGGGATTTGAAGGCCTTTTAAGGAGGTATTTTGCATGAACGCACTGAACACCTATCTCGACCATACCCTGCTCAAGGCAGACGCAACGCGCGCGGATATTCTCGCCGTCACCGCGGAAGCCAAGGCTTATCAAACCGCGAGCATCTGCGTCAACACATGCTATACCGCACTTGTCGCAGGCGAGCTTGCCGGCAGCGGAGTCAAGCCCTGCGTCGTCGTCGGTTTCCCGCTCGGCGCGATGAGCAGCGGCGCGAAAGCCGTGGAAGCCTCCCTCGCCGTGCGCGAGGGCGCGGAAGAAGTCGACATGGTCATGAACATCGGCGCGGCGAAAGCCGGCGACTGGGCTATGGTGCAGGCGGATATCGCATCGGTGGTCAACGCGGCAAAGCCCGCCATCGTGAAGGTGATCCTCGAAACGTGCCTGCTGAGCGACGAAGAGAAAGTGCACGCATGCCTCGCCGCAAAAGCCGCGGGAGCTGCCTTTGTCAAAACCTCTACCGGCTTTTCCACCGGCGGCGCAACAGTGGAAGACATCGTTCTTATGCGGAAAACCGTAGGGCCGGACATGGGCGTCAAAGCCAGCGGCGGCGTTCGCACGCGGGAGCAGGCCCTCGCCATGATCGAAGCGGGGGCTACCCGCATCGGCTGCAGCTCCACGAAAAAAATCATGGAGTAGATGGATTCTGCCGTTCATATTTTACTGTCACATTAAGTGCAAAAAACGGGAGCTGAATGCCGAAAAAAGGCATTTCAGCTCTTTTTTTGACTTTTATCCCCCACATCGCGCGTTTTACCTGTAAAAGGATTAACAATTTATCCATAGATTCTTCACAATAATCCCGATCATTCCCCCCCACATCCTATGGTAAACTATAGTTGCATTGGAATGGCGATTTTTTCGCATATCATCGCCTTGTCAAGCATGCACGCCCGTCCGCTTTTGCCGTCGCGTGCACGCGCCAATTTTACATGCGACTTTTGCGTTTAATTTTCGAGCACCCCTTCGGCAGACAAAAGACGAGCCGATTCTCAAATGAGGAGCGTGAATCATATGGATCAACACGACGGCGGTTACGGTTATCCGCCCCATGAAGAAGACCCCCGCGCAGCCGGACAGGGTTCCGGTGCACCGCGTGGATATCGGGATGATCCCGCCGCCTACGCGGGCGATCCTTCGCAGCAGTACGAAAACGCCCACTATGATCCTGCCTATGGCGCAAGACAGCAGGGATATGATGAGCGCGGTTACGCCCCGCAGCAGGGCGGCTATGCGGATCCGGAAAATCCTTATGCGCCGCGCCCGATCGACCCGAATTACGCGTATCATTACCAGCAAGGGAATGCGTATGGCGCTCAGCAGGAGTTCTACGCGCAGCAGCCCGCAGATCCGTATGCGCAGCAACCGGCCGATCCTTACGCGCAGCAGTCCGCGGACGCCTACCGCCCGCGCCAGAATGCAGAGCGGTATGCCGAGCATCCGGACAGCGCCTATGCGACGCGCCTTCAAATGACGGACTATTCGCAGCGGGGCACGACTGCGCGCACGCAAATGCCCGCGGGAGACGAAGCCTATGGCTATGTTC
>CAYPEV010000200.1:0-4707 GCA_964409605.1 uncultured Christensenella sp.
TTGCTATGCGGCGGGGCACTGTGCCGAAAACGGCATGCGCCTCCTGCCGGAGACGGTCTGCCGCACCGCAGGACGCCTCTGCGCGGGGGTGACCCGCGAGCTCGGCGCGAGCGCGGGCAGGGCGTATGCCAAATATGGTGCGGCAGGCGCAAGAGGCGAGGCGGAGGCGGGCTTTCCGCACGCGCTGCTCGCGCTGGCGGAATCGGATCGGGCAACAACCTGCGGCGCGGGGGAAGACGACGCATGGCTGCTTGCGCTGCTGCGCCTGATTGCGGCAATCAGGGATACGAACGTGCTCGCCCGCTGCGGTGAGGAAACCGCGCGCGCCCTGCGGCGGCAGGCGGGGGACATCGCAGACGCATATCCCGCGGGCGGAAACGCGCTTAGGGAGGCGATCCGCGCGCTGGATTACGACTGCCGGATTTGGCGCGTAAGCCCCGGCGGAGCCGCGGACCTTCTCGCCTGCGCGATGTTTCTTCGCGCGCTGGATTAAACGGACGCACAATGCCCCGCGATCGCAGAAGGATAAACCGCACGGAACGGCGGTACGCCAGTCAATTGTGACAAATGTATATACCCCAATACTACAATAATGTTGCGATTACGCGCGCCGCGTATGATATAATAGTGTTAATCTTCCGAAAAAAGGGGGTAGTATCCGCATGAGTTTTTATGAATTGCTCGGCCCGACCGCGGTGGCGACCATCGTGTGTCTCGTCATCGCGCTTGTGATGTTTGTGATCGAACTGTTCACGCCCGGCATTGGCGTTGCGGGAGCCACGGGGCTTCTTTCGCTGATCGCGGTGATCGTGATGCAGCTCGGCTGGGGGCATCCGCGCGTTGCGATGATCATCATCGCGATCTCGCTTTTACTCATCATACTCGGGCTGGTCTGGGTCATCCGCTCCATGCAGCGCGGGCGGCTCAGCAAGTCCTTCCTTGTACTCAAAGAGAATTCCAGCGGCACCTCCGTGCCTGAGGTGCGCGCGGCAAAGAGTGAACTCCTCGGTAAAACCGGCGTCGCGATCACAATTCTGCGGCCTTCCGGCATCGCAGAATTTGAAGGAAACCGCGTGAGCGTCTCCACTGCGGGCGAGTTCATCCAAAAGGGAGAGACCGTCACCGTGGTCAAGGCGGAAGGGATGCATATCCTCGTTCGCGCAGGTACTGCGGCGGAATAACGCAAAAAACGGCTGCAAAAGCGCCTTGCCGAACAGACTGTTTTGAACAATACGGCCGCCCGTTTCAAGGCGGCAGCGAACAAACACAAAACTCAACGAAAACGATCATCAGGAGGGTCACATGGAAATTATCACCGTATTTATCATCCTTGCAGCGATCATTTTTCTGGTGCTGTTTTTCAGCTTTGTCCCGCTCGGGCTCTGGATCTCCGCCGCGGCTTCCGGCGTACGCGTCGGCATCTTCCAGCTCGTCGGTATGCGTGTGCGCAAGGTCATCCCGAGCCGGATCGTCAACCCGATGATCAAGGCGACCAAGGCTGGCCTCAACGTATCCATCAACAAGCTGGAAGCGCACTACCTCGCGGGCGGTAACGTGGATCGCGTTGTGAACGCGCTCATCGCGGCGCAAGGCGCGGGCATCCCGCTCGGATTTGAGCAGAGCTGCGCCATCGACCTCGCCGGCCGCGACGTGCTGAATGCCGTACAGATGAGCGTCCTGCCCAAGGTCATTGAAACCCCGATCATCGCCGCGGTCGCCATGGACGGCATTGAGCTGCGCGCAAAGGCGCGCGTCACTGTCCGCGCGAACATTGACCGTCTCGTCGGCGGCGCGGGCGAGGAGACGATCATCGCCCGTATCGGCGAGGGCATCGTCACCACCGTCGGCTCCAGCAAGAGCCACAAAGACGTTCTGGAGAATCCGGATAAGATTTCCCATACGGTTCTGGATAAGGGCCTCGACGCGGGCACCGCGTTCGAGATTCTCTCCATCGACATCGCGGATGTGGACGTCGGCCGCAACATCGGCGCACAGCTGCAGATCGACCAGGCGGAAGCCGACAAGCGCATCGCGCAGGCCAAAGCCGAAGAGCGCCGCGCAATGGCTGTCGCACAGGAGCAGGAAAACATCGCGGCGGTTGCCGGCATGCGTGCGCGCGTTGTCGAGGCGGAGGCAGAGGTGCCCAAAGCGATGGCGGAAGCATTCCGCTCGGGCAACCTCGGCGTGATGGACTACTATCGTATGCAGAACATTCACTCGGACACCGAAATGCGCACAGCCATCGGCAAGGGCACGAAACCCGCGCCCACCGATAATAAAAAATAACTATGGATGTTATTCTGATTCTTCTCGCGATCATATGGGTGATTGTCCCGATTGCCGCGAAGAAAAGCCAGCAGAAAGCGAAAGCCGAGGCGGAGCGCCAGCGTGCCATGCGGCAGCAGGCGCCCCAGCCCCAGCGCGCGCCGCAAGCGATGCGCACCGTGCCGATTGCGCCGAGCATCCGGCCCGCGCAGGCGAGCGTGCAAACGATGCGTGAGGGCACGGGCTCCAACGAAGGCGAGGATGGCCCTACCTTTGAGGGAGAACTGCCACATGAGGCGAAGCCGAATCTCGCTACTGTGCAGAGCACGCTTTCTGAGGCGAAGACCAGCATCACACATACGGTGACGGTCAGCAGCGAGAGCGGCCATGCGCACGAGGAAACGAGCGCGAACGGGGCCCCGGAAAACTGCCCGCCGGAGAAAGCGCCCGCGGCGCGAGCCGCAGCGACGCAAGCCGCAGCCGCACCGCAAGCGGATGAGAGCGCGTTTGCATGGGATGCGCAAGCCGCGCGCAGCGGACTCGTGATGGCGGAAATACTCGGCCCCTGTCTGGCACTTCGGGATTAAGGACGTTCATGCAAAACTCGACCGACAAACAATCTGTAGTGTTCTGGAAAAGGGTACTGTTCACATCGGTACCCTTAATCGTATTGTTCGCGGCATTCGCCGAATGGGTCCTTACAAAAGCGCCCGCAAACCCGCTCGCGATCTTTGCTGCGGCGGCGAGCGCGTTTCTCTTCGCCTGGCTTGGCATCCGGTTTATTCCGCAGTGGATGGCGGCCTGGAGCAGGAAGCCCTGGCTGCCGACCCGCATTCCCGAAGGAAAGCGCAGTGCGCGCAAGCAGCGCATGCACCCGATGGTGCAGCTGCTGTTTTATCTGACGCTGTTTCGGCTGCTGCTGTTTGTTGTCACCTATGTGCTCTCGCTGGCCAAAGGCGAATATACCGGCGGGTTGCTGGACAGCCTCGGCATCTGGAACCAACTCGGCACGGACAGCCAACATTACCTCAACATCGCGGAAAACGGCTATGTCAGCACGGGGGACGACCGGCTTTTGATCGTGTTTTTCCCGTTGTATCCCTATCTTGTGCGCGGCATCAACTTCATCGTGGGGCACTATCTTGTCAGCGGGCTGATCGTCTCCACCCTCTGCTGGGTGTTTGCGGCCTATCTGCTCTATGAACTTGCGCTGCTGGACACGGATAAAAAGGGCGCACTGCGCGCGCTGAAATATCTTTGCATACTGCCGGCGTCGTTCCTCTTCTCCGCGCCGCTTTCGGACAGCCTGTTTTTGCTGCTATCCGTCGCCTGCGTCTACGCGGTGCGGAAAAACCTCTATCCCGTGGCGGGGCTGGTCGGCTTTTTGGCTGCGTTTACGCGCATGCCGGGTATTTTGCTCTTCGCGCCCGCCTGCTTTGAGTTCGTAGGGACGGTCATTCGCGAGCAACCGACGCAAGGCAAGAGCGAGAAATGGCGCCTGCGTACGGCGGGCAACGCGCTCTCGCTGCTCTTTATCCCTGCGGGGCTGCTGCTCTATCTCTACGTCAACTATCGCGTCACAGGTTCGGCTACGATGTTCTTAACGTATCAGCGCGAGCACTGGCATCAGCAGCTCGGCTGGTTCTTCGGCACGATGGCGACGCTGGTCAACAGCGCGACGGGTTCCTTTTCGGACAACACGCAGATGCTCTTCGGGCTTTGGCTGCCGAATATCGCATATCTGTTCGCGTCCCTGGGCATCGTGATTGCAGCGCAGAACAAACTGCGCGCGTCGAACGTTGCGTATTTTATCGCGTATTACGCGGTCTGCATGGGGGCGACGTGGTTGCTTTCCGGTCCGCGATATCTCACGGCGGCGTATCCGCTCGCGCTCGCACTGGGCGCGATCACCGAGAAGAAAACGGCCGATCGAATCGCGACGGGCATCTGCATCGCGTTCTTCCTGCTCTATCTGCTGGCATATGTCAATCAATGGTATGTCTACTGACGACATGATTGGAAACAGGGAAGCCGAAGGATCATGAAAACGAAGCTCAAAACACTCGCCACGCTATATGTCACCTTCCTAAAAATCGGCGCGTTTATGTTTGGCGGCGGCTACTCCATGCTGCCGCTTTTGTCGCGCGAGCTGGTCGCGCGGCGCGGCTGGGTCACACAGGAAACGCTGCTGGATTATTTTGCCATCGCGCAGTGCATGCCCGGCGCGCTCGCGGTCAACACGGCGACGCTGGTCGGCAGCAATCGCTGCGGTGTGCTCGGCGGGCTTTCCGCGCTGCTGGGCGTGATTACGGCGCCGATGGCGCTCATTACGGCAATCGCGGCGTCGCTGATGCGGTTTTGGCATCTGCCCGCGGTCGCAAGCGCGTTTGCGGGTATCCGCGTCGCGGTTGCTGCGCTGATCTGCGCCGCGCTCGGCGCCCT
>CAYPEV010000201.1:0-4698 GCA_964409605.1 uncultured Christensenella sp.
ATTTTCCGCATACGCTCAACAATACGGTGGTCGCCCCGCCGCGCATGCTGATCGCGTTCCTCGAAAACAACCTCCGCGCGGACGGCAGCGTCGCGATTCCGGCGGCGCTCAGGCCGTATTTCAGGAACAAGACGGAGATTCGGTAATTCCTCTTCTTTCTTAAGAGAAAGAAACAAAGAATCTAAAGCAAAAAAGGAACTGCACCCGCAGTTCCTTTTTGTCGCGCAATTCCAGCTTCATTCTTTATACAAAGCGGCAATCGCTTCTGCCCGCCGTTTCATCTCCGCGCGGACGTGCGGAGGCTCCAAGCACTCGCACTTGTCCCCGAAGCTAAGCAGGATTTCGTAGTAGTAGTCGTTTTCGATGAGAGGGTAGCGGACGATAAAGTGTTCCGCGCCGTCCGAATAGATGTCCTCGCTGGCGATATAATCCAGCACTCGCTCCAGAATCGATTTGTGGATTCGGAGGGTGATGATCGTTTGTCGGGCGGCGGCAGCATCCGAAAAGTCCAATTGCGGTTTCGGGTGCTCGCGCGGGACAAAGGTCTCCTCCCGCAATTGTAAATTCGAGGTGCGGGAGAGCTTGAATATGCGAAAATCGTTTCTGGCGTAACAGTACCCCTGCCAGTACCACTGACTATTTTTCAGCACAAGCCGATACGGCTCGGCTGTTCGCGCGGTCTTGGTTCCGTCGTGATTCAGGTATTCAAACGAGAGCAGCCGGTTCTCCAGCAAGGCCGTCTGGATGCGTTCCAAATTCGACTGCACACTTCGGTTGACCGTCCAAGGATTCAGGTCAATCAGCACCTGGCTGCTGCGAAGCTCGATGTCCTTCGCCTGACCTGCGGGGATGAAGCTCTTCACTTTGGCGAGGGCGTTGACCAGCTCCTCGCCGCGAATCACATGGGAAAGGCTCGAAAGCCCCATCAGAATTGCGGAAAGGTCGGCGGTTGAGAAGATCTTTTTGTCGATCTTGTATTGCTCCATGATTTCAAAGCCGCCGCCCACGCCGGAGACGGAGCGCACGGGAATCCCCGCCATGTTGATCGATTCGATATCGCGGTAGATCGTGCGGGGCGAGACTTCAAACAGATCGGCCAGTTCCTGCGCGCCGACCCGCTCTTTTTCCAGCAAGATCAGGATCATGCTGACAAGCCGGTCGATCTTCATCCCATGGCCTCCTTTCCGATTTTCTTCATTCTATCACAGATTGTTGCCATAGGGATGTCAACAATGTTCTCTATAATGAAGACAAAAGAGTAAAACCGGCGGGGGGAAGTATGCAGAAGAAAGCATTGGTGATCATCGACATTCAGAACGACATCACGAAGAACTACAAAGAAATCATCGGCAGCATCAACAGCGCGATCGATTGGGCACTTCAACACGAGATTCACGTCGTTTACATCAGGCACGAGAACCTGTCCGAAGGCACGAGGACCTTTAAGCCCGGCACGCGCGGCGCGGAGCTGGTGCCGGATATGAAAATCGTTTCGGATAACATCTTCACAAAAAGCAAGGGGAACGCGCTCACCAGCGAAGCGTTCGCGGAATTTATTCGCGCAAATGAAATCGGCGAATTCTATATTGCCGGCGCAGATGCCGTTGCCTGCGTGAAATCGACCTGCTATAACTTGCGCATGGCTGATTACGCCGTCCACGTTCTATCAGACGGCATCACCAGCTACGATAAAAGCAAGGTCGGCGAGATGCTGCGGTATTACGAGAGCAAAGGCTGCGATATCATCACGCTGGACCGCATGTGAATGCACGGTCGCATAAAAAAAGGAACTGCTGGAGCAGTTCCTTTTTTGTGATGCTGTTGTGTATCAGCCCGCGGGTTGTTCCGCAGTGTCGACGGCCGCTTCGTCAAGCTTTGCCTGGGCGCCGCCCGCGCAGGTATCGCAGGGATCCCAGCGGTTTGCGGCGAACGCGTCGTCCAGAGAACCCGCAAGCAGCGTGCCACCCTCGGCCACGGGGGTCTTGCCCGCAATATACGGGCAGTTGCGGTCAAAGTGATAGCTCTTTCCGAACTTCGTCCAGTACACTTCGCCGACGGCTTCCGCCTGGGCTTCCTGCTGCAATTGCTGCACTTGCTCTTCGCTCGGCTGCTGATAGTCCACCGAGGCTGCGCCTGCGCCGAGGAACAGCGCCGCGAGGAGCGCGATCAGGATGGTCTTGGTCTTCTTGTTGAGCTTGTCGGATTTCGCGAGCAGGAAGATGCCGATCGGCAGGAAGCACACGAGCACCATGATCACGCCCAGCTGGTGCCAGAGCGTGCGCACGAGCTTGCTGTCCGCAAGGCTCGGGCGGATGCGGTTTGCCTTCTTCCAGAGCTGCGCCGCGATGATGCAGAAGATCGCATCGAGCACCAGCGCACCGACCAGCAGCTGCATTTCCAGATCCGCAAAGGTCAGAGCCTGATTCCGCATGGCGTAACTAAACGCAAAGAATGCACCAACCTCAGCCGCAAGAGCAAGCACCCAGAGGATGATTGCGCCGATGCGCAGTCCTTTGACGGAACCCTTACCGCCGGAAGCGGGGGTTTCTTCTGCTGCCTGCTCAACGACTTCTTCCACTTCTTCCGCCTTGACGGGCGCTTTCTTGGGCGCCTGCTTTGCGGGAGCGGATTTCGTCGTCTGGCCCTTGGCCTGCGCCGCTTTTTTCGCGGCGGCTGCCTTTTTCGCGGCTTCTGCCTTTGCCGCGTCGGAGACGGTCTTCTTTTCCATTCGATTACCTCCACGATTCAAACTAGTAATTGATTACAGTATAACAATAACAAAAATCGTTTGCAAGAACCCGACAACCGCAACGGCGAATCTCTGGTGCGGAAAGCGCGGTACTGTTATAATAGAAATGCACTCCACATCAGATTCGCTTGGATTGGGGCGAAACGTGCTGTGGCGGGGCAAATCCAAACACAGATCATAAACAGGAGCGAAAACGACCATGTTGAATTTTGAATTCTATTCTCCGACGCGCCTGATCTTCGGCAAAGGCACGGCGGATCAAATCGGCGCCCAGGTCGCGCCGCTGGCGAAAAAGGTGCTCGTGCACTACGGCAGCGATCGCGTGGAGAAAAACGGCCTACTTAAGCGCGTCACCGATTCTCTCGAGAAGAACGGCGTCTGCTATGTAACCCTCGGCGGTGTGATTCCGAACCCCGATGTCGAGCTGGTGCGCGAGGGCATCGCGCTTGCGCGAAGGGAGAAGGTGGAGCTCGTGCTCTGCGTCGGCGGCGGCTCGGTCATCGACTCCGGCAAGGGCATCGCGCTTGGACTCAAAAACCCCGACCTCGACATCTGGGATGTGTATGAAAAACAGCTGGAGACCGCGGGGGCCTATCCCGTGGCATGCCTTCTGACCTTTCCGGCCGCGGGATCGGAAGCCAGCAACAGCACCGTTCTGAGTAACTACAAGATGCAGAAAAAGTGCGGCTACAATCGCGAATGGAACCGTCCCGTGCTCTCTGTGATCGATCCGACCTTGTTTGAAAGCATCCCGAAGTTCCAGATCGCTTCCGGTGTTGCGGATATGATGAGCCATATCTTCGAGCGGTATTTTTCGAATACCGAGCATACGGAGCTGTCCGACGCACTGAGCGAAGCAACCCTCAGAACGCTGCTTGCCTTCGGCGGAACGGTGGTCGCGAATCCTTCGGATTATGACGCGTGGTGCCAGGTCGCGCTCTGCGGCACGATTGCGCACAACAATATGCTGGGCGTTGGCCGCGAGCAGGACTGGGCCTGCCATAAGCTCGATCATGAGCTGACCGCGCGCTTCGGCGTGACGCATGGCGCGGGGCTTGCGGTTCTCACGCCCGCGTGGATGCGCCATGTCTGGCGCGTCAACCCCAAGCGCTTCTACGACTTCGCCGTGCGCATCATGGGGCAGGAGGATCAGCCGAAAGCGATCGCTGCGACGATTGAGAGCGGTATCTCCGCGCTGGAGACGTTCTTTTCCCGCATGGGCCTGCCCAGCAGGCTGGTCAAGCTCGGCGTCGATCCCGCGCAGATTGCGGACATGGCGCGGGTGGTCACCCACGCGCCGGACGGCAGCGAACGCCCCTTCGGTGGACTCAAGAAGATCTTTGAAGCGGACGCCAAGGCGATCTACGAAAAAGCGATCTGAACCAGAAACAAAAAAAGAGAGGCGTGCGCCTCTCTTTTTTTCGTGCTGTTTCTTTAGTTTCCCGCAAGCCGCCGGATCGCCTCCGCGATGAGCTTCGTGTCAAAACGGACGCTCTCGACCGGACAGGATTCGTCCGGCATATGCGCCTGAGCCGTTTCGTCTTCCGGCTCCACGCCGAAGGCAACCGCGTTTTCAAACGCGCGCGCATAGGTGCCGCCGCCGATGGAGATCGGGCGGGCTTTCTTGCCCGTGGCTTTGCTGTAGATATCCAGGAGCGTGTTGACCAGCTCGCAGTCGGGGTCGATATAATGCCCCTTGGAGATCTTTTCGTGGATGCGCGTAAAGCCGATCTGCGCAAACTTCTCATCCTCTGCCGCGAGCAGCTGCTCCGGCGAGACGCAGAAGGGGAACCGGCAATCCAGCGTGATGGTTACGGCGTCTTCCGTCCATTCGATCATATTCGGCGAGAGCGTGAGCCTGCCGGACGCATCCGAATGATCGAGGCCGAACGCTTCGCCGTGCTGGTCAAACGCCAGAAGCGCGGCGAGTGAGGACGCGGTCGCGAGAT
>CAYPEV010000202.1:0-4675 GCA_964409605.1 uncultured Christensenella sp.
GTTCCAGGAGCCGCTTTAAGCGGTTGTTGCGGTTGATCACGCGGCGGTAAAGGTCGTTGAGGTCGCTGGTTGCAAAGCGGCCACCGTCGAGCTGCACCATCGGGCGGATTTCCGGCGGAATAACCGGAATTACCGTAAGGATGATCCACTCCGGCTTGTTGCCGCTGGTGATGAACGCTTCCACGACTTCGAGGCGCTTGATCGCGTTTGCGCGCTTCTGGCCGGAGGCACCGTCGATCTCCGCGCGAAGTTCTTTCTCAAGCTTCGGCAGATCCAGCTGGATCAGCAGTTCGCGGATCGCCTCCGCGCCCATGCCCGCGCGGAACGCCTTGGAACCGTACTGTTCCTGCGCTTCGCGGTATTCTTTGTCGGTCAGGATCTGCTTGTAGGTCAGCGCGGTGTGGCCGGGATCGATGACCACATAGGCGCCGAAATAGAGCACCTGCTCCAGCGAGCGCGGGCTCATATCCAGCAGCATCTTCATCCGGCAGGGAATGCCCTTGAAATACCAGATGTGGCTGACCGGAACCGCAAGCTCGATGTGACCCATGCGCTCGCGGCGCACCTTTGCGCGCGTGACCTCCACGCCGCACTTTTCGCAGACAATGCCTTTATAGCGTCCGCGCTTATATCTGCCGCAATGGCACTCCCAGTCCTTCGTCGGCCCGAAGATGCGCTCGCAGAAGAGGCCGTCCTTTTCGGGCTTGAGCGTGCGGTAGTTGATCGTTTCCGGTTTTTTGACCTCGCCGTGCGACCATTCGAGTATTTTTTCGGGCGATGCGAGCCCGATCTGCAACGCGTCAAAATTCGTCAATTCAAACACAATCTATATCTCCTTGCTGCCGCTCATGTCAGTTGTCGTCTTGTCAAACACAATCCATCTCAGCCGGACTTACTCGATATCCTTTTCGATATCGAGGTCCAGCGTGTCGGAAAGCTCGGCAAGGTCTTCGTCCAGCCCGTCGAGGCTTTCGTCCGCGGTTTCGCTGTCTTCGCTGACCGCGGGCTCTTCGTCCGCGTCGTCGAAATCGTCGAAGTCGTCGAACTCGTCCAGATCGTCCTCCTCTTCGCCAAGCGGCGCAAAGGCGGGCGCATCCTCAAGACCAGCGAGGTTGACGTCGATCGGAACCACGTCGTCATCGTCGTCCTCGTTGATGAAGATCTCGTCGCGCGTATCGGACAGAACCTTGATGTCCAGCGCGAGGGACTGCAGCTCCTTGATGAGCACCTTGAACGATTCCGGCACGCCGGCGGGCGGCACATTGTCGCCCTTGACGATCGCTTCATAGGTCTTCACGCGGCCGACCACGTCGTCCGACTTGACCGTGAGGATCTCCTGGAGCGTGTAGGCCGCGCCGTATGCTTCGAGCGCCCAGACTTCCATCTCGCCGAAGCGCTGTCCGCCGAACTGCGCCTTGCCGCCCAGCGGTTGCTGGGTGACCAGCGAGTATGGGCCGGTCGAACGCGCGTGGATCTTGTCGTCGACAAGGTGGGCGAGCTTGAGATAGTACATATAACCGACGGATACGCGGTTTTCAAAGGGTTCGCCGCTGCGCCCGTCGTAGAGCGTCGTCTTGCCGTCCGAGTCGAGTCCCGCCTTGACGAGCAGGTCCTTGATGTCCGTCTCGGTCGCGCCGTCGAAGACCGGGGTCGCGATCTTGATGCCGAGGTTTTTGCAGGCGGCACCGAGGTGCAGCTCCAGAACCTGGCCGATGTTCATACGCGAGGGAACGCCGAGCGGGTTTAATACGATCTGCAGCGGCGTGCCGTCCGGCAGGAAGGGCATGTCCTCTTCCGGCAGGATGCGCGAGATAACGCCCTTGTTGCCGTGGCGTCCCGCCATCTTGTCGCCGACGGAGATCTTGCGCTTCTGTGCAATATAGACGCGCACCATCTGGTTGACGCCGGGGCTCAGTTCGTCCTTGTGCTCGCGGGTGAAGATCTTGACATCGACCACGATGCCGCCTTCGCCGTGCGGTACGCGGAGGGAGGTATCGCGCACATCGCGCGCTTTTTCGCCGAAGATGGCGCGAAGCAGCCGCTCCTCCGCCGTCAGCTCGGTCTCGCCCTTCGGGGTAACCTTGCCAACGAGGATATCGCCGCTGCGCACCTCCGCGCCGGGGCGGATGATGCCGCTTTCGTCGAGCTGCGCAAGCGCGTCCTCGCCGATGTTCGGAATATCGCGGGTGATCTCTTCAGGCCCGAGCTTCGTGTCGCGCGCTTCTACCTCGTGCTCCTCAATGTGGATGGAGGTAAACACGTCGTCCTTGACCAGCTTTTCGCTGATGAGAACCGCGTCTTCGTAGTTATAGCCTTCCCAGGTCATGAATCCGATCAGGATGTTTCTGCCGAGCGCGATCTCGCCGTTTTCGGTCGAAGCGCCGTCCGCGATCACGTCGCCCTTCACGATAATGTCGCCTCTCTTGACGATGGGGCGCTGGTTGAGGCAGGTGCCCTGGTTGCTGCGCTGGAACTTCGTGAGCTTGTATACGTGCTCCACGCCGATCTTGTCCGTAATGACGATCGCTTTTGCGGACACGCGGGAAACCACGCCGTCCTCGCGGGCGATCAGCACGATGCCGGAGTCATGCGCAGCCTTATACTCCATGCCCGTCGCAACGATCGGGGATTCGGGGATCAGAAGCGGAACCGCCTGGCGCTGCATGTTCGAACCCATCAGCGCGCGGTTTGCGTCGTCGTTTTCGAGGAAGGGGATCATCGCCGTCGCAACCGAGACCAGCTGTTTGGGCGAGACGTCCATATAGTCCACTTCCGTGGGTTTCACTTCGATGAATTGGTCCAGCAAACGCGCGATCACGCGCTCTTTCTTAAACCAATGCGCCTCTTCGTTGATCGGCTCGTTCGCCTGCGCGACGATGAAGTTGTCCTCTTCGTCCGCGGTGAGGTATTCGATCTCGTCCGTAATGATGTGTTTCTTTCCGTCCACACGGCGGTACGGCGCCTCGATGAAACCGTATTCGTTGATGCGCGCGTAGGTCGAGAGCGAGTTGATAAGGCCGATGTTCGGACCTTCCGGCGTCTCGATGGGGCACATGCGCCCGTAGTGCGAGAAGTGAACGTCGCGTACGTCGAACGTCGCGCGTTCGCGGTTGAGGCCGCCGGGGCCGAGGGCGGAGAGCCTGCGCTTATGCGTGAGCTCCGCCAGGGGGTTTGTCTGGTCCATGAACTGGCTCAGCTGCGAGGAGCCGAAGAACTCCTTGATCGCCGCCGTGACAGGACGAATGTTGATGAGGTTACTGGGCATCGCAACATCCATATCCTGCAAACCCATGCGCTCGCGCACGACGCGCTCGAGACGGGTCAGGCCCACGCGGATCTGGTTTTGTAAGAGTTCGCCGACGCTGCGGATGCGGCGGTTGCCGAGGTGGTCGATGTCGTCCGTGCGGCCGATGCCGTAGGGCATGCCGATGAGGTACGAGATCGACGCGATCATATCGTCCGGGATGATATGCCGCGGGATGAGGTCATAATAGCGCGCCTTGAGCAGCGCCTTGAGCTCTTCCTTGGTCATGCCTTCGCCGTCTTTGAGCGCGGCCTTGAGCGTTGGCAGATGGACGTCTTCGTTGATGCCCGCTTCCGCCGGATCAAACTCCAGCCATTCGTTGGCGCGCACAAAGTTGTTGCCGATGACCTTCACGCGGTTATCGCCCACCTGGAGCCAGACTTCGTTGACGCCGGCATTCTGGATGTCGCCCGCGACAAAGCGGTCGATGGTCTGCCCCGCCTCGACGAGGATTTCGCCCGTGACAGGGTGGACGACCGTCTCCGCGGCGACGTGATTGCGAATGCGCGCGCGGATGGCGAGCTTTTTGTTGAATTTATAGCGTCCGACGCGCGCGAGGTCATAGCGCTTGTCGAAGAACAGCGAATTCAGGAGCGAGCGGGCGCTCTCCTCCGTCGGCGGCTCGCCGGGGCGCTGCCGCTTGTAGATTTCGATGAGGCCCTCGGCTTCCGAATGCGTGGGGTCCTTCTGCAGGGTTGCGGAAAGACGCTCGTCGTCGCCGAAGAGGTCGAGGATCTGCGGGTTTGCGCCGTAGCCCAGCGCGCGCACAAGGGCGGTGATATGCACCTTGCGCTGGCGATCGATCTTGACGTAGAGTACGCCGTTGCTGTCGGTCTCATACTCCAGCCAGGCGCCGCGGTTGGGGATCACCTGCGCGGAGAAGAGCTGTTTGCCAACCTTGTCGAAGCTCTCGGAAAAATACACGCCCGGCGAACGAACGAGCTGGGAGACGATGACGCGCTCCGCGCCGTTGATGATAAACGTGCCCTGCGGCGTCATGAGCGGGAAATCGCCCATGAACACTTCCTGCTGCTTGACTTCACCGGTCTCCTTGTTGATCAGCCGGACGGTAACGCGAAGCGGAGCCGCGAAGTTGACGTCGCGCTCCTTGCTCTCTTCCATGGAATATTTGGGGCTGTCCAGATCAATACGGTAATCGACAAACTCTAACACCAGTTTGCCGGAATAGTCGGTAATCGGGGAAATATCGTCAAAAACCTCTTTCAGGTCCTCCTTTAAAAAACGATAGTACGAATTCTTTTGGATCTCAATCAAATCCGGCATGTCGAGCACTTCCCGAATTCTGGAAAAGCTCTTTCGCGTCTGTCTGCCCATTTGAACGTCATGCATCATCGCGTACTCCCCTTGCCG
>CAYPEV010000203.1:0-4645 GCA_964409605.1 uncultured Christensenella sp.
CAACTTTTCATTCACATGCATCTCCCGCATCATACTTGAGCTGCCGCTGCAGCGGCAGCCACCAGATAAAACCAAACAGCATGCAGAACAAAACGGCTTTCCAGCCGGGCATGCCTGTCTTTCGGCCTGTTTGGATGCCGATCAGGAAGAGTTCACCCAGATGCAGAAGGATCAGGCCGATCAGCAGCCAGTACCATCCCGCATACAGCGAAAGTACAACGGCGCCGATCCAAAGAAGTCCCGTGAGCAAGTAACCCGCAATCTGCAATCCCTGCGTCGCCTCCCCAAGGCCGGAGTCACAGGCGGACTTCACGATTTCCCATTGGCTCTTGAGTTGAAGCGCCTTTTCCTTTGCGGTCATCGGCGGAAGCGGCCAGGGAATAAAGTCCTTCTTCTCGTCTTGTGGTGTAAGAATCGGCAGGCCGAATACACGATCTTCATGTGTACTCGGGCAGTCTACATGTCTGCCGGCTGCAATATGCCGCTTGCGCACAAGAACGGTCTTGATCATCCCAAGCAGCGTCTTAAGAAGCGCTTTGTTCTTCACGCTCAGTATCGGCATGGGCACGCCCGCCGCGCGGCAAACGACCGACATGCACTTTGCGGGATCGCAGCAGCCGGTCGCAACAAACTGGCTTACGCCCTTTGCCGTCATAGCACAATTGCCGAGCGCCATCTTCCGCATGGGCAGGGCTGCGATGTCAGCAAGCGTATACGGTTTACCGGTCTTGTCAAACCAATAGCGTTCCCCCTGGATCAGCACGCCCTCGCCTTCGATGATGCACAGCGCGAAATCCCGCCTCGCATTCTTCTTATAATTATAATAGTCCAGCCCCGTCTTCGCTGCGGCAAGGCAGCCGCCGGTGCACGCCTGCTCCAGAGCAAGCGCCATTTCCGGCGTTACCGTGTCCTTGTCGCTTATGAGCGGCGCGCCGTTTCTCACATGGCCGGCAAGTGCAAGAAGATTTGGAAACTCACGAGCGGTCTTCTCGTCCATAAAGGAACTGATCGCCGGGCGGAACTTCGTAACGCTCACATCTCCGATGATCTCTACGGCGGAATCGCCGAAGCCTCTGCGCGTCGCCTCAATCATCAGCTTGTTCTGATCCGGATCAAACCCCATCATGCGCGTGGTGACGCGGTCCGCTTCCACGCTGTTGTTGCTCGCGATAATCTTGCCGACGCGCACGGGATCGACCGGTGCGGGCGTGTTGCCCTCGCCGCCGATAATCCCGTCGATCACCGTCAGATCCGGTTTGAAGAGATACAGCAGGTCCGCGAGCTTTTTATCGATCAGGTAGCTGTGGTTGCGCTCCCGCAGAAAGTACGGTATGGTTCCCATCGCATTCTTAAAGCCCAGCGTTACGCCGGTGTAGAGGTTTGTCTTCATCTTCGGCACGGAGATATAGAACGCTTCTTTCCGCACGGCTGCATCCAGCGTATCCGGAAGATAGACCTCCTTCATGACCTCCGCCTTGGGCAGCATATAGCGAACCACAGGGTGCAGTTCCAGCGCAACCAGCTTCGCGCCATACTGCTTTGCGATACGGTCGTATCCCGCCACGCGAAAGCTCACCGGGGTCGGCATCGGTTTGCCGGAGGATTCCGCAATGGTGATATCGTTCGTAAACCGCTTGATGTATCGCACGACTGCTTCGAAGACGCGCGGATCGGTCGTCTCCGGATAGTCCCGCTCGTCAAATCCGCTGTCGTGATAGACCGAAACAAGGTTCGGCTTGATGATCACCGGGCGGTTGTTTTTCAGCAAATCGGTGAACTGCACCGAGGCATCGAGCCGATCCAGCGCGCGATCCACCGCCTGACGGATGCCGATCACTTCCGGTATCTGGTCGTAGGCGGCTGTTCCAAACGCCTTCGGCAATACGACAAAATCTGTCAGATAATCGAGCGGCGCCGCCTGTTCAATGACGACCGTACTCTTGCTCACGTCCATCACGCTCCATACTCGCCATATTCGCAGCCGATGTTCTTCGCCTCAATCTCGTCCAGCAGAACCGTTCTGCCGCCCTTCTTCTGATAAAGCCTGATCACGCCTGTGCCGTTCCCGCCGTTCCAGAGCCGGTTGTGCAGCTTCAGGCCGTTTGGCGCTTCATAGTTGATCAAAAGCATATCCTTCTTGTTGCAGCGGATATCGGTCTCCATGACGGCGGTTGTCGTTTCCTGGCGGACATGCCAGAGAATCTCGGTTTCGGTCTCGTTCCCCGTAAACTCCGTGCGGCAGAGGGTCCAGAACTTGGAGAAATTGAATTCGTAGCTCTTCCCTTCATAATAGAAGTCGGACAGCAACTTGCGATTCAACGCCAGGCCGAGCACCTTCGGGCGGCCGCCGCCGATATTGAACACGCTGTTTCCGAGTTGCTTGCCGGTGGTCTTGCTGACGAGATTGTTGCTGGAAAGCCACACCCACGGGCTTGTGAAATCCCCGCCCCAATTCTTGTCGGCATATCCATAGCATGTCTCCGGCTTCACGATATAGTCCCTGCCGTTGAGGCGGAGCGTTCCGGTGTATGCGGTCTTC
This sequence comes from uncultured Christensenella sp., assembly GCA_964409605.1. Lineage (GTDB taxonomy): Bacteria > Bacillota > Clostridia > Christensenellales > CAG-138 > UBA7703. Next base: position 2,540 of record CAYPEV010000203.1, read on the forward strand.
ATGCCCTCCGCGTGCCAGAACATCTCGAATGCGTTCAGCCGCTGGAAGAATTTGGAAGCCCCGTAGCCGACGTGAAACGCGATTTTCTTGTCGATTGCGATGTCCCATTCCAGTGTGCCGCCGTTGCACATGTATTCCGGATGCGCCGCAGCTTCCGCATCGGAGAGCGAGATGCGTCCTTTGGTATGCGTTTCCGAACAGGAGCAGTCGCCGGCCTTGATGTCGAGATCCTTATCGTATTCCAAAGAGACGTTTTTCCACGCAAAAAACCGATGCAGCTGCCCCGCATGCTCGCCCCACCATCCGACTTTCACCATCAGATAGGACGGTTTCTTGCCATCCTGTTTTCTTTCCGGCATCTGACCAAACACCGGTTCCTCTTCCGCCAGCGCCGGATTGCATGCAAAGAACTCGATGAAGAACGGCTGCTGTTCTCCTGTCAGCGCGTCTTCGGCAGTGAAATTGTGCCACCACCAGTCATATCCGCGCTTGCCGAGCGCTCCGCGCAGCATGAAGTGGTCTCTTTGTCTGTCACTGATATTCGCCATTTGGTCATCCTCCCGTTTTAGTATCATCCGGCACATAGAAATAATTCCCGCGCATGATATCGCTCAGGATGGTCACGATTTCGCCGCGATCCGCCGCCCGATCCTCCAGTAGCCAGATGGTGTAAACCTCGATGAACGCCGCTACCCAGAATGCGTTAAAATACCGCCTCTCCGTTTCTGTTCGGTTTTCCCGCTGACAGGACAGCACGGGCGGCAGCTGCACCAGTTTTTCCCGGAACACACCCTTTGCCAAATCGGTCAGCCCGTTGTCTATCAACAGCCGGAAGAACCCCGCGTTTTCTTCTACGATGGTGGTGTAGATATCGGTCAGTCTTTCAATCGTATCCACATGCTCCAATCGCACCCGAAGCAAGATTCCGTCAAGCATTCTTGATAGATGACGGGTCAGAATTGCATCTTTGTCATCAAAATTCAAATAAAACGTTTGTCTTGAGAGCCCTGCGCGCTCCGTCAGCGAACGAATGGTAACGTCCTTGTATGGTTGTTCCTGCATGAGCGATAACAGAGCGTCTTCAATGCTGTCCTTTGAGCGGACAGACATAGGGTTTTCTTTCATGATCTGTTTCTCCGATGTGCTATATCTGTATTATAGTCAACGCAATGTATCTTTACAACAGTCTATTCTTTGACACGTGTCTATTTTCTGCGTCAAGGACTGGTTCGTATTTTCATTTGATTTGATCCTGCATTGATTCTATCCCGCTTTGTAATTCGGGAATTCAGCTGCGGGCAGAGCGCTCTTCTGTGTGGAAAAATTGAAGTCGTGCGGTGTTGACTGAGCCGGCCGCTATCCGGCGGGTTCTGACGCGGCAAGTCAAAAAAGAAAAAGGGCTTCCCGAATTGCGATTTTGAGAACCGCTTCCGGAGAGCCCTTTCAGCCTTTGACGTTTGCGCTTTAGCCGCCCAGATACGCTTTCTGTACGGCATCGTTGGTTAGGAGTTCGCCTGCGGGCGCATGGAGAACGATTTGCCCCGTTTCCAGCACGTAGCCGCGGCTTGCGATCGAGAGCGCCATCTGCGCGTTTTGCTCGACGAGAAGAATCGTCGTGCCCGCGCGGTTGAGCTCCTGAATGATCTCGAAGATCTGCTCCACAAGAATCGGCGCGAGCCCCATCGAAGGCTCGTCCAGCATCATCAGCTTGGGATGCGACATAAGTCCGCGCCCCATCGCGAGCATCTGCTGCTCGCCGCCGGAGAGTGTGCCTGCGATCTGCCGCCTGCGCTCCTTGAGCCGGGGGAAGCGCTCGTAGACATTCGCAATGGAATCTTCAAACGTTGCGCGCGGCGCGGTGAACGCGCCCATATCCAGGTTTTCCTCGACAGTCATCTGCAAAAAGACGCGGCGGCCTTCCGGCACATGCGCGAGTCCCTGCGCGACGATCTTATGCGGCGCGGTGTTTTTGATGCTCTTGCCGTCAAAGAGGATGTCGCCGGTCTTGCTGCGCAGCAGCCCCGAGACGGACTTGAGGATCGTCGATTTTCCCGCGCCGTTTGCGCCGATGAGCGTGACGATTTCACCATCCTGTACGGAAAACGA
>CAYPEV010000204.1:0-4613 GCA_964409605.1 uncultured Christensenella sp.
TGGCGATTGCCGTTGGCGTTGCCTTGACTTTGCTGGGCGAACGAATCGGACAACTATTTCTGGTTCTATATCAAGAATTTCGGGCTGATCGCACTGCTTGCCCCCGTCGCGTTTCTTGCGGCGAGCAAGGAGGAAAAAGGCGTAGTCGGCGGCGCGGTCGCAATCTGGCTGATCGCCGAGTGCATCCAGTTTCAACCAAACCCCTATGACAACAACAAGCTGCTCTTTATCGCGTTTGCATATGCGTGCGGTTTGGTCGGCGGCTGGCTCTTTGACGCGAAGGACCGGCTCATGCGCGGCGCAACCCGAAACCGTGCGAGCGTCGCCCTGCTCTCCGCCATGGTCTGCGTAATGCTCTTCCTCTCCGGTGCGCTCACACTCGGGCGTGAGTATGTCTCGGAATATCAGCTGATCGATCCGGATCAGGTAGCCGCAGCGGAGTATGTGAAGGAAAACACGGAGCCCGACGCTACATTTTTAACGTACAACAACCACAACAATTGCATTGCGGCGCTGACGGGCAGAAATATCGTCTGCGGTTCCGGCTCCTATCTCTTCTTCCACGGCGTGGATTATGCCGCGCGAGAAGAGGCGCTGCCGCTGCTCTATGAAAACCCGGCGGTATATTTCAGCACCTATTCCAAGCGCTATGATATCGACTATGTGTTCATCGGCTCCAGCGAGCTCGCGAACTATCAGGTAGATCTCGCCTATTTTGCGGCGAATTTCGATGTGTTTTACCAGAACGGCACGGTGACAATCTACCGTGTACAGTCATAGAAGCTGTAAACAGAAGCTGTAAATCAAAGTTGTAAATAGAGAACCTGTAACAAAAAAGCGGCTGTCATTTGCATGACAGCCGCTTTTTTTCATCGGAAGCTCAGGCTTTTCTTTGCATGAATCCGGCCCAACCCGCCATCAGCGCGCCGATTCCGGTGATGATCGCAAGGATCGCGCCGACGATGCGATAGCTCTCCGCCGTGTTGGACATGATGTATTGGTACATCGCGGTGTCCATGGAGCCGCCGTTTTTCGCCAGTTCCGCGCTCGCGGTCGATAGCCCGATGGTCGCGGACGTCAGCACCAGCACAAGGCCGAGCACAAACAGCAGCACAAGCACCACCATCATGCCCGCATAGGTTTGCTTTTTGTCGGCTTTTTGATCAATGAACATCTCCATACGAATATCCCTCCATTTTCTTTCTAAGAAACTCCGTTTCATAACATAACCGCGGCTATCATCCAATCGTACCACCGGATCCGTCTCTTGTGAATATCGTTCCTGTGTCAATCGTCCAATCCCATCATCAGGCGGTAGACCGGCTTGAGCAGGTGAAATCCTTCTATGATCTCGTCCGCAATCTCCGGCGAAAGCGTCTTCTTGAGATTGGGCGATGAGAAGCAGAAGGACAATCCTTTTCGGTTGAGATACGGAAGCAATCCTTCCGGGGCGTCCGCAAACTTCGGTCGCTTAAACAGATCTCCGACGACCTCGAATCGCTCTGTGAACGCAGGATCTGTGACCAACGAAAGAAATTTCTGTGGCTTTGCGAGGATATGCGGGCGGATCTCGCGCATCAATGCGGGGTTTGCGCCATACATCCCCATGCCATAGCCGTATCCTTCACGTTCGAACTCCGCGTAGACGACGAGGCTCTCGCTGAGCATACCGCCCGGCCTGCGAAAACCGAGCCAGGCATGATCGCGATACATCGTCTTATCACGCGAATAGCGCGTGTCCCTGCGGATGCGGGAGATGACGGTCGACGGGCGGATGTTAAACGCGGGGTCGATCTCCTGCGCGGCAGGCGTGATCATGACCGCCAACTCCTTGAGCGGCTCATAGACATTCTTCTTGTAGCGTTCCTTATTCGCCTCATAGAAGGAAAGTTCGTTGCGAAACGCAATATCCCAGAAAAACTGGTATGTGTCTTCATTCAACCCCTGAAACACAGTGTTACTCCTCGTACTCTTCGCTGTTGTTGTCGCTCTTTTGGATGCGCATGACGGTTGGCTTACTTGCAGCCTGCGGTTTCGGCTGCTTCTTGTAGTCAAATACGCGCGGCGCGGGCGCATGCGGCTGTTTCTGGTTCTGCTGCGGCTGCGGCTGCGGCGTTTGCTGCCTTGCCGGTTCGCTGGCGGGGCGATAGGCCGCCTCGCTCTGCGCCTGGGTATACTTCGTTCGCGCGGTCTCCACCAGCCGCTGCGCAAGCTCCGCCGTGGAAGCCGGCTCAACCTCCGTACGCGCTGGCGGCGCAAAGATGACCTGCGGCTGGTCGGACGGTCTGACCGGTGCGGGCAGACGGATCGGCTCCTGCTTTGGCGCTGCCGCATCCTCTTCCTTGATCGCAAACATACGCTGCGTATAGCGAATCTCCTCGGGATCCGGCGCATCGTGATAAACAGGCTTTGCCGTACGATGCGTTTTTTGCGGCTCAAAGAGATCCTCTTCTTCGTCCTCCATCCATCCGTGCGGTGCGCGTGAGCGTTCCATCGCGGTCAGTGCGACAAGCACGATGACAGAGAGCACCATCAGTACGCCAAGAACGATCAGTACAGTCATGACCCCGTTGTTGATGCCGCTGAAGATGCTGAACGTTCTCCCGCTTTCCTGGGTCGGCGTCGGTGTGGCAGGGGCTGCCGTCTCCGTTCCATAGGCGACAGGCATGACGCAGCTTGCCAGCGAGCGGTTGGTTCCCGTCGGGTCATATCCCTTGACCGTGATGTTCAGGTTCCGCGGGGAGCCGAGCTGAACTTCCTGATCAAACGCCGTTTCTCCGGCAGGCAGGATATCGTAGTTTTTCATCACGCCGATGGTGGTTTCGGATATCGTAATATTGGTCAGTTCCACCGTGCTGTGGTTCGTGATGATGATGCGCGCGCTGACCTTCCCGCTCTCCTGTGTCCAGGGCGTAATCGTCTCCGCGCGGACGGAAACATTGATCTGCGACGCGTCCACATAGGGATACACTTCGAAGATATCCGCCGGGCTGAGTTCGTACGGCTGCGCAAACGGGTCGGTGCCTGTGAGCTTGAACTGAACGTTTCGCAGCGGCTCCGTCATCAGAGGCACGACGGTGTAGGAAAGGCTCCTGCTCTCGCCGGGCGCAAGGTTGAATGGCGTTTCGTTGACGGGATTCGACCGCTCGTCCGCAATCGCGATGTTGCTGATCGCCTGCGTTCCGGTGTTCGCAACATCGAGCGTAAACGTCACGCCCGTAGACGTCGGCGTTCCGGCTTTGACGCGAAGGTCGAGCTGGATGAGCACCATCGTCAGTTCCAGAGGTTCGAGAGAGGAAAACGTCTTCGATTTTCCGTTGACCGTATATGTCACGATCGGCGTACTCGTTACGCTCTCGTCACCCATCGTATACGGATAATCGTAGGACATCGTGCGGCTCGCGCGGAGCGTTTCGTTTTGGAAAATCGGCAAATCGCTGATGTTTTCATCGATCAGCATGATGTCCGTCATGTCAAATTTGGTCGTGTTTTTGATCGTATAGGTGACGGTGACCTTTTCGCCCGGTTTCGCGTTCGTCTTGTCCGCCGTGCGCGTGACGGTGATGATGGGGTTCTCCGCCTGTGCGATCGTAACCTGCGCCTGCTGGCTCATGGGTTCGCCGTTTCGCGTCCACGTCACAAGAAACGTGATGGGCTTGCCGAGCTGGCTCTGCGTAACCGTCAGATTGAGCGTGATGTCCCGCGCGCTGCCGCTCGGCGGAATCTGTGCGCCGTGCAGGACGTCGTACAGCGTGCCGTTATAGGTGATTCCGACATCCGACATGGGATAGTCCGCGTTGTAGTTCGCGATTTCAAACGTGAACGTGACGTTTCCGGTGTCTGTCAGTTCCGTTGGGTTTGCGGTGATGTTGATGCGTGCTTCTTCCGCGTGCGCGGTCGGGAGAAAGGAGAATAGGCTGACAAACGCGAAAATCGCGCCGAGTAGTACGGTCAAAAACGCTTTTGCGTATTTGCTTCTCTTCATTCCTCGTCTCCTGCCTGTCGTACTCTTCATCCAACTCCATCGATCGCGTTCGCGCTGGCTTTTACTATTTCGCGGGAACATATGCTTCCAGCGAGCGGCCTAGTGTTTCGATCCTTGCGCTTCCGTCCGTCTTTTCCGTGATCACCGCGGCCAGGGCGTCCCTATCCTCCGCGGGCAGCAGAAGCGTAAGCTTCACAACCTCGGAAAAAGACGCCTCGCAGGGATATCCGCTTTGGCGGATCATCGGCTCCAATAGATGGTAGGAAGAATATGAAACCCTAACCGTGATCCGCTCGCAAACGCGCATCGAAACCACTTTCGCGTGTTCCAACGCTTCACCTGCCGCCCTGCCATACGCGCGGACAAGCCCGCCCGTGCCCAGCAGCACGCCGCCAAAGTATCGCACCACCGCGCACAGCGTGTCCTCGACGCCCGCGCCGGAAAGCACGCTCAAAATCGGTGCGCCAGCCGTACCGGAGGGCTCCCCGTCGTCCGAAGAGCGCGCGATGGCGCCTTCATGAAGGCGAAAGGCATAGCAGCAGTGCCGCGCGTCATAATGTTTCTTGCGGATCTGTGCCAGCGCTTCCTGCACCTCGGTTTCTCTCGAAACCGGAATACAGTAACCGAG
>CAYPEV010000205.1:0-4583 GCA_964409605.1 uncultured Christensenella sp.
CGCCGGATCAGGTTGCGCCGCTCCAGCGCGGGCAGCCCGCGCAGGAGCGGCGCAACCTGATCCGGCGTAATCGACTGCTGATCGGTCAGATCGAGCGTGGTATCCGTGCTCTTGGCTGAAACGCCCCCGATGGTCGTGTTCCAGGCAAACGCGACGCCGGGAAATGCGGCGGCAGCATTTGCAAACGCCGCGTCCACCGCGCAGGCGGTCGCGTCCACGCGCGTCAACGCGGGGAAATAGCGAAGATTGTTGAGCTCTGCCGCCGTGCAATCCTGCGGCAGCGCGATCGTGTCCGATGTGCTGTCAAATGCCGCGGAGCCGAACGGCACGTTCCAGAGAACCGCGCATTCCGGCAACGCGGCACGGATGCTGTCCACGCGCGCAGCGTCGACGGCGACCGCGCGCAGATCGAGCGTCTTGAGCCGGTCGAACCCCGCGAAGGTTTCGCCTTCCAGCTGGGAGAGATCCGTCACGACGATACTCTCCGCCTCGGAGTCCAACTTCGCGGATCCGCACCCGATCAGCCCGACTGCGAGCAGGCAGACCGCAAGAAGAACACCCGCGCGTTGCAAACGCGTCTGGGATCGCGCCGTGCGCGCCTGATTCTGCTTTCTCATGTCTTTTATTGCCTCCCTCTGGTTTTGGTTCTATTCGGGGGTTGAATCGCAATTCGCTTTGCATCCACCGGATCCTGCCCTTTTTGCAGCGCAATTGGATCTCGTCAACCCAGCGGGTAGTTCGTGAGCCCGAAGCGGATGAGTTCCGCGATGCCCCGCGCGTTGATGATTGCAAGCGCGAGCGCGCCTGCGGAGAGCGCCGCAATCTGCAGCGCGCGGCGGCGCTCAAAAACGCGCAGAATCAACATCGCGATCAGCGAGACGAACGCCCAGGCAAAATAATGCGTGTAGAGCACGAGCGCGTGCTCCGCGGTTCCCCAGCCCAGCAGGCACAAAAGCAGGAACGAGAGCGCAACCCAGCCCGCGCAGATCTGCGCGTAAAGGCGTTTCCGGTTCGCGGCAAAGCCCGCAATCGCCGCGGCAAGGCACACGAAGCCCGCGATGCTCCAGCCGTTGCTCTGCGCCTGCTGAAACACCACAACGCCATTTGCATAGCGCGTGATCTCCGCCGCGGGTGCGACGAAGCACGACACGATAAACTCGCTGTATTGTTTGGCACGTGCAAGAAACGGCAGCTTTTCACCCGCGAACTGCATTAAAAAGCGAACGCTTTCCGCGGAAGAGAGCACCATCGCCATGCGGCCAAGCACGATCATGATCAGCGCAAACAACACGACGGCAGCCGCGCCCTGCTTCACTTTCTCTTTGATCGTGCCCTTCCCGGGCAGCAGCAGAAGGAATACCCCACTGGTGACCATCGATCCGCTGGCCGCCGCCCAGGCGGCGTCTCTGCCCCGCTCCTCGCCTTGCACAATCATCCAGACCAGCAAAACCAGCCAGAATACGGAAAAAATATACTGCTCCACGTTCAATAGGAACAGTAACGTAGGATACAGCAGCGAAAGGCACGCGAGCGTCAGCGCCTTGATGGCGCCGGTCGCGCCGATCATCCGCACGACCAGCAAGAGGCTGAGCGCGAGGAACGCGGCCTGCACCATCTGCAAAATCACAGGATAGAGGGCGGGCAGCATCACCATGCGTGAAACGAGCGACGCGCCGAGCGCAAACGGCGCGGCAAAAGCGCCGAACAGCGGTTGGCGTATGTCGTTCTCCGACGCCGCGATGTTGTAAAACACGTTTTGTTCCGTCAGCATGGAGGAGTCGCTGGAATATATGATGTCAATCTTATCCCAGATGTTGTCGGAGGATGCGTTCGCCGCATAAAACGCATCGGTCCTGCTGTAGACCAGCGAAATTGCCAACGCGAAGAGCACGCACGCGGCGACGAGGTACCAGCGTTCCATCCGATCGGACGCGCGAAACACCTCCCGCATCCGCGCAAAAAACCAGCCGAAGAACCAGTAAAGATACACAAACAGCGCGGGAATGGATGCAGCGCCAGCGACGGCGGTAAAGATCAAACCGTAGCGCGCAATCAAACCCGACGCGGCCGCGTTCGAAAGCTCTCCCGCAAGGCTCTGCAAATGATAATAAAAGAGATCCGCGTAGCAGTAGGCGGCATAGAGCGCAAGTATCGCGCTGAGTATGGCAATCCAGCGAACACGCGAAGCAAACGTCTGTTCCAGAAAGTGAAATTTGAAAATCAAGACCGCCAGCGCCGCTGCCGCCAGCGGGATTCCCGCGGCGACCCAAACAAGAGCGCCCTTGATCGAAAGCAGTCCCGCGAGCGCCGTACCCGAACACAAAAACAGCCAGCGAAACACCCGAAACGATTGTTTCTGCCGCATCTGTTCTGCCATTGCCGTCCTCCGTTCGCTCTCGCCCGCTCTTTGCCGCGCGTCTGGGCGCAGCGCTTCATTTCACAAAAAAATACGCGCGTAAATACGCTTTGGAACATTATAACATGCGCACGCGCACAATCAACCCCGGCAGACCGACGCCGGAATTTCTCTAGTCTTTCTTCTTCCGGAACGCGAAGAGCTTGAGCAGCAGAAACGTCACCGGAATACCGATTATCGCGGCGAGAATATAGGCCGTCAGTTCCGTCTGCCCGAACACGCCGTGCACCAGATAGACCACGACGTTTTGAATCAGAAAATTCGGAATATATGAGACAAAGAAGCGCAGCATCTTCGTCAGCTTGAGCGGCGCGTGAAACGTCAGCGCGCTGTTGAGCAGATACGAGATTCCAAGGCTCAAAAGATAGCCGCACCAGAAGGCGGCCTGCGCAGGCAAAATCTTCGAAAACAGATAGGAGAATACGACGCCGTTGATCGTATTGATCCCGCCGATGACCAGAAAGCGCAGAAACTCAAAGGAAAAAAAGTACCGCTTCGCTTTGTCCAGCGCGCTCATGCGATAGTCCTGCCAGCGCAGAATCTTCCCCTTGCACACGAGAAAGCTCTCCTTCGCGAGCTGCGCCATGGGAAGGTCCGAAAGGGAGTCGGAATAAAACGCGTCAAGCGTTTGGATTCCCAGATCTTCCATGAGGCGCTTGGGCTTCTCCGCGCCATAGCAGTTTTCGCCCGAAAACGCGCCCGTCGCGGGGTCGACGCGGGAGGCGACCAGGCGGGAAATGCTCAGACGCTTGCAGCAGGGTCCGAGCAGGAAGGCTGGCGAAGCGGAGATGATCACGTCGCTCTCCTGCTTGCGCTCGAGGTACCAGGCGCAGATTTTCGTTTCGTGCGCGTCCCAGAAGGCTGTGAGCACTTCGTCCAAATGATCCACCCCCTGCAGGAAGCAGAAAAAGCGCTGCTTGAACGCGGTCTTGTCGATAAACCCGAATGCATACAGCACGAATCCCCACAGTTGCCGCGGGAAGAAACGCAGCAGCGCGCGTTTTCTTCTCAGGCAGAAGCGAAAGAAATCGATGGTGCAGTCTCCGTTATAGATACAGTTGTCAAAATCGTAAGCGTTCATGATCCGTCCTTTTCGGGGGCACACATTGGAATCCAGGCAGAAAACAAAGTGCCGCTCTTTATTTTAGTTTGAAAGGGTATGGTTCGTCAATGCGGTGCAGGATGGCATACTGCGGGCAAAAAACGACAATGAAAGACAATAGAATTTGATACAACCCCTATTGTCTCACCAGATGAAGTAGTTTATACTTTTTAACGACGTCGCATATGAAGTATACAGCGCCTTTGAGCAGCATCTTTGGTACGGCATTTTATGCTTCTGAGCGGCATCATCAAAGGAAAAAAGGGGGGAATTGTTGATTGGAACACATCATTGAAGTCGCAGGGCTAAAGAAGAGCTACGGCGCGGTGCAGGCGGTCAAGGGCATCGACTTCTACGTGGAAAGCGGAAAGATCTTTGCCTTTCTGGGACCGAACGGCGCAGGTAAATCGACCACCATCGACATCATCTGCACGTTTCTTCAGGCGGACGCGGGCACAATCGAAGTGGACGGGCACCAGCTGGGCCGCGACGACAACGCCATTCGCCAGAGCATCGGGGCGGTGTTTCAGGACGGGCTGCTAGACCCGCTGCTCACCGTTTCGGAAAATCTCCGCATCCGCGCGGGTTTTTACGGGCTGAGGGGGAAACAGCTCGACAAGACCATCCGCGAGGTGGCCGAGCGCGTTGGCATCACGGAGATCATGAAGCGGCCTTACGGCAAACTCTCCGGCGGGCAGCGCAGGCGCTGCGACATCGCGCGTGCGCTCGTCAACCGGCCGAAGATTCTCTTTCTTGACGAACCGACCACCGGCCTCGACCCACAGACCCGCAAGAGCGTATGGGAGACGATCACGAAGCTCCAGCAGGACACGGGCATGACCATCTTCCTCACGACGCACTATATGGAGGAGGCGGCGGAGGCGGACTACGTCATCGTCATCGACAACGGCACGATCGTCGCTAAAGGCACGCCGGCCGATCTCAAGGAACGGTTCACGAGCGACAAGCTCACATTGACCGCGAAGGATCCGGAGAAGCTCGCTGAAAAGCTCACCGCCGCGGGGCTCGCGCCGGAGGTGATCGCAAACCGCGTGATTCTGCGCG
>CAYPEV010000206.1:0-4582 GCA_964409605.1 uncultured Christensenella sp.
TGACCGAAGCCGCCATCAAGGGCAAGATCGATCCGCTCGTCGGCCTCAAGGAAAACGTCATCATTGGCAAGCTGATCCCCGCGGGCATCGGCCTTCGGCGCTATCGCAACGTCGTCGTGACGGACAACAAGTAATCCGGCCGGAATTTTCAATTTCGGCAACCATATCCGCGGACGCCGCCGCGCCGGAGTAATTCCGGCGCGACGGCTTCGCAACATCCGACTCCCGAAAGGAGCAGCTATGGAAAAATTACCAGTCAATCCGAACTGTGAACTTTCCGGCACGAAATACTGTGCGATGCTGAATATGCATACCTGTGCGGCCTGCACGGTTCGCGATTCGGAAAACAAGGCGGAGATCATCAGCGATCTCGACCTCTACGAAACATTGCTGCCCGAGGGCGGAATTTCACGGCTGTTTGAATCGCGCGAGTGCCAGTTCTGCAAAACGCCGGAGAAGGGAAAGCGCCGGGGTTACGCGATTCTGGACATGGCGCATCCCGAGCCGCGCCGTGTGCAGAAGTGGCTCTTCGGCAAGAGAACCGCGCGCATCGGCACCATGATTCCCGTGCAGATGGGCGTTTGCCCCAAATGCCGCAGCCGCTTCCTGCTGCTGGAGTATCTGCCGGTGCTGATTCCCGTCGTGGTCGGCATTCTGGCGCTGATCGTTCTTTCGCTGGACGCTGTGCGCAATTCTTTGGTGGATCTGTCGATGTTCGCCCCGTTTGGCGCGTGGATCATCGTAACGCTGATCGGCGTGATCGCGGGGAAACTGCTCACCGACGGATTGGAGCGTGCCTGGGACAAAGAGATGATCACGGACGTGATGCGTCACCCCGTCATTGATGAAATGACCAAGAAAGGCTGGACGCCGATCACCGCAAAGAGCCGCACGAAGCTGCTGTTCTCCAAGAGCCGCCTTGCAAGAGGCCTCGGCACAGGAGACGGCGAGCAACCGGCCGAATAAGAAAATTGTGCTTTTCCCGCAGGAGAAAACACTATATATAGGAAGTGTTTCCATTCGGCGAGAAAGCGTTTGACAAGAAGCAACATTGCTGATAAAATACTGCGTTGGCGGTTCTTGTTCTCAGTTCGATTTTACGAAACATGCTGGTTTTGCAAAAGCGGATGGAAAACAAACGCAAGATAGACCCGGTTTTGAACAAAATCAGGCCATACGGATTCCGGCGGGGCCGGAAGAGCCACACGGATACAATGCTCCCTACAGGGGTTGCAGGGAGCGGTAATAGAGATAGATTTGAACGATTCGACAAAGATTTGAAGGAGATTGATTCATGCCGACCATTAACCAGTTGGTTCGTAAAGGCAGAGAGCAGGTGGAGTACAAGTCCACGGCTCCTATTCTGAAGCAGTGCCCGCAGCGCCGCGGCGTCTGCACGGCGGTCCGTACGATGACCCCGAAAAAGCCGAACTCCGCGCTGCGTAAAATTGCCCGTATCCGTCTGACCGACGGACTCGAGGGCACAGCATACATCCCCGGCATCGGCCACAACCTGCAGGAGCACTCCGTTGTGCTGATCCGCGGCGGCCGCGTCAAGGACCTCCCGGGCGTACGTTACCACATCATCCGCGGCGCACTTGACACCGCGGGCGTCGCCAACCGCAAGCAGAGCCGCTCGCTCTACGGCGCGAAGAAGACGCAGAAGCAAGCGAAGAAGAAATAAGGGAGGGTCGAAGAATGCCGAGAAGAGGATTTATTCCCAAGCGTGAAGTGCTGGCCGACCCGATCTACAACAGCGTGGTCGTCACCAAGCTCATCAACCAGCTGATGCTCGATGGCAAGCGCGGCGTCGCCCAGAAGGCGGTTTACGATGCGTTTGATTCCATCCGTGAAAAGACCGGCCGTGAGCCGGGCGAAGTCTTTGAGCAGGCGATGAACAACATCATGCCCGTGCTCGAAGTCAAAGCCCGCAGAGTCGGCGGCGCGACCTATCAGGTCCCGATCGAGATCCGCGCAGAACGCCGCCAGACACTGGGCCTTCGCTGGCTCGTGTCGTTTGCGCGTAAGCGCGGCGAGCGCACCATCAGCGCGCGCTTGGCCGGCGAGATCATGGACGGCGCCAACAGCCAGGGCAACGCCTTCAAAAAGAAGGAAGACACCCACAAGATGGCGGAAGCCAACAAGGCGTTCGCGCACTATCGCTGGTAAGCCAAGATTCCGTCATCTGGCGGAAGACGGCTTGGGCACGAAGGGATTGTCCCGGTTCATCTACGCGAAAGCGGCATGATCGCGGGAAGCAATTAAGGAATCAACAGCCACGGGCCTGCGGTTCGGAGCAAATTTCCGAACCGCAGACCCGCGCAATACTGTAAGGAACAAATTTTGGAACGAGTAAAGGGAAACGATTTTGCCTAGAGATACATCACTGGAAATGACCCGCAACATCGGGATCATGGCGCACATCGACGCCGGCAAAACCACGACGACCGAACGAATCCTGTACTACACGGGCAAGATTCATAAGATCGGCGAGGTTCATGAAGGTGCTGCCGCCATGGATTATATGATTCAGGAGCAGGAGCGCGGCATCACGATTACGTCCGCCGCGACGACTGCTTATTGGCGTTCGCACCGCATCAACATCATCGACACGCCCGGCCACGTGGACTTCACGATGGAAGTCGAGCGTTCGCTTCGCGTACTGGACGGCGCGGTCGCCGTCTTCTGCGCAAAGGGCGGCGTTGAGCCGCAGTCCGAGACGGTTTGGCGTCAGGCGAGAAAGTACGGCGTGCCGTGCATCGCCTATGTCAACAAGATGGACATCACCGGTGCGAACTTTGAAAACGTCTGCAAGATGATGCGTGAGCGCCTCGGCGCAAACGCGCTGCCCATCCAGCTGCCCATCGGCGCGGAGGCGGATTTCCGCGGGATCATCGATCTCGTATCGATGAAGGCGGAAGTCTACTACAACGACGACGGCACGGATGTCCGTGAGGAAGAGATCCCCGCGGACATGATGCCGCTGGTCAAGGAACAGCGCGCAAAGCTCCTGGATACCATCATCGAAGAAGACGAAAACCTGATGGAGCGTTATTTCGGCGGCGAATGGTTCAAGGCAGAAGAGTTGATTCCCTGTATCCGTAAGGCGACACTTTCCGGCAGAATCGTGCCCGTTACCTGCGGAACGAGCTATCGCAACAAGGGCGTACAGCCGCTGCTCAACGCGATCGTGGACTACCTGCCGAGCCCGCTGGACATCGAGCCCGCAAAGGGAACCGATAAAAACGGCGAAGGCGAATATCTGGTAGAGCCGAAGGACGACGCGCCGTTTGCGGCGCTTGCGTTCAAGATCCTCTCCGATCCCTATGTCGGCAAGCTGTCGTTCATTCGCGTCTACGGCGGAACGCTCAAGAGCGGTTCGTATGTCTATAACGCGAGCAAAAACAAGCGTGAACGCGTCGGCCGCATCATGATGATGCACGCGGACACCCGCACAGAGATTGAAGAAGCGCACGCGGGCGATATCGTGGCCCTCGTCGGCATGAAGGACACCGGAACGGGCGATACGCTCTGCGTTGAAAATCATCAACTGCTCTTAGAGAGCATGGATTTCCCGGAACCCGTCATTCAGGTTGCCATCGAGCCCAAGACCAAGGCCGGTCAGGAAAAGATGAGCCTCGCGCTCATCAAGCTTGCGGAAGAGGATCCGACGTTCCGTACCTATACGGATGGCGATACGGGGCAAACCATCATCGCGGGCATGGGCGAGCTGCATCTGGAGATCATCGTGGATCGCATGATCCGCGAATTCCATGTGGAAGCGCGCGTCGGTAATCCGCAGGTTTCCTACAAAGAGACCATCAAAGCCCCCGTCAAGGCGGAGAGCCGCTATGTTCGTCAGTCCGGCGGCAGAGGCCAGTACGGTCATTGCGTGATCGAGCTTGCGCCGCGTGAACCGGGCGCGGGATATGAGTTCGTCGACAAGATCGTCGGCGGCGCAATCCCGAGGGAATATATCCCCGCGGTCGACAAAGGCATGCGCGAAGCGCTCAAGAGCGGCAAGCTCGGCGGCTACGAAGTGGTCGACGTGCAGGCGACGCTGCTGGACGGTTCCTATCACGAGGTCGACTCGTCCGAAATGGCATTTACCATCGCCGGCTCGCTGGCCATCAAAGAGGCGCTGGATAAGGCGCAGTGCGCGCTGCTTGAGCCGATGATGAAGGTCGAAGTGCTCGTGCCGGAAGATTACCTCGGCGACGTGATGGGCAACATCACCTCCCGCCGGGGCAAGCTCAGCGGCATGGAAACCCGCCAGAACGTGCAGGTGATCGATGCGCTCGTGCCGCTTTCCGAGATGTTCGGCTACGCGACCGATCTTCGCAGCCGCACGCAGGGACGCGGAACGTTCACGATGCAGTTTGCGCATTACGAAGAGGTTCCCAAGTCGATTGCGGAAACCGTGGTCGGCCGGAAGGAATACAGACTGTAATACGATGCATCGGCTGTTTACAGCGGATGCATCCCGGGTGTTTCACCAATAATTGATTTAGAAAAGAGGAGAAATTGAATGGCAAAGGCAAAATTCGAACGGAATAAGCCGCACGTCAACGTAGGCACGATT
>CAYPEV010000207.1:0-4582 GCA_964409605.1 uncultured Christensenella sp.
GCGGCCAGGCCAGCCGCGACAACCAGTGCGACACGATCACCAACCCCGAACTGCGCGGCGCCTGCCAGACGGCACAGGCGTTCTGCCAGAACCGCTCGGCGGCCGCGGTCTGCGGCGAGCGCATGAAGGTTTGGGTGGAACCCTTTGCGGAGGAATAAAACAAAAAAGCGAAGCAGCCGGAGCAATTCGGCTGCCTTTTGATAATTTGTGCTTGACAAGGGCAGAGGATCTGTGTAAAGTAAACATATAAAACATATATGCAAAATATAAGGAGAGAAGCAAATGGCTAAGATCTCAAAGAGCCTGACGGAATTGATTGGAAAGACCCCGCTTTTGGAGCTCTCCAATTATGAAAAGAAGAACAGCCTGAAGGCGAAGATCGTCGCCAAGCTGGAATACTTTAACCCCGCGGGCAGCGTGAAGGATCGTATCGCGCTTGCGATGATTGACGACGCGGAAAAGAGCGGAAAGCTCAAAGAGGGCAGCGTGATCATCGAACCCACCAGCGGCAACACTGGCATCGGGCTTGCGTCCGTTGCGGCGGCGCGCGGATATCGCATCATCCTGACCATGCCGGAAACGATGAGCGTGGAGCGCCGCGTGCTGATGAAGGCCTACGGTGCGGAAATCGTGCTCACCGAGGGCGCAAAGGGCATGAAGGGCGCAATCGCAAAGGCGGACGAGCTTGCGGCGGAGATTCCGAATTCGTTCATCCCCGGGCAGTTTGTCAACCCCGCGAACCCCGCGATCCACAAGGCGACCACCGGCCCCGAGATTTGGGACGATACCGACGGTAAGGTGGATATCTTCGTCTCTGGCGCGGGCACAGGCGGAACGGTCACCGGCGTAGGCGAGTATCTCAAGGGTAAAAACCCGAATGTGAAGGTCGTCGTGGTCGAGCCGGCGGATTCTCCCGTTCTTTCCGAGGGGCGGTCGGGTCCGCACAAGATTCAGGGTATCGGCGCGGGTTTTGTGCCTGCCGTGCTGAACACATCGGTCTATGACGAGATCATCACGGTGAAGAACGAGGATGCGTTTGCGATCGCCCGGGAAATCGGCAGAGACGAAGGACTTCTCGTCGGCATCTCCAGCGGCGCCGCCGCGTGGGCAGCAAGCGAGCTCGCCAAGCGTCCGGAAAACGCGGGCAAGACCATCGTCGTCATCCTTCCGGACACGGGCGAACGGTATCTTTCCACCGCCCTGTTTGCGGACTTGCAGTAAGCAATCGTAACGGAGCATCACAAGCGTCTTCTGCTGAACATGGAATTACGCGCGTGATCCATTCAAAAGGCCGCCTCGCGCGGCCTTTTTGTTGCACTTGCATTGTAAATTCAAAGCGCAAAAACGCATTGGTTGACGGCGCAGCCGTTTGGCGGTATGATTTTGAGGTGCTTTTTTCATCGGCACGCAAAGAAAGGCGAAAACACCATGCTCAATGAATTTTCCCGCGCAGAGCTTCTGCTGGGCAAGGAGGCGATGCAGACGCTTGCGGGCGCGCGCGTCGCGGTCTTCGGCATCGGCGGCGTCGGAAGCTTCGCCGCGGAGGCGCTTGCGCGCGCAGGGATCGGCAGTATCGACGTGTTTGACGACGATAAGGTCTGCCTGACGAATATCAACCGGCAGCTCATCGCGCTGCATTCGACCATCGGCAAGCAAAAGGTCGAGGTGATGCGTGAGCGCATTCTGGATATCAACCCGCGCTGTGCCGTCACCGCGTACGCATGCTTTTACAGTGCGGAGACGGCGGGCTCCGTCGATCTGACGTGCTATGATTACATCATCGACGCGATCGACACCGTCTCCTGCAAGCTGTTGCTCATCGAGCGGGCGAATGCCGCGGGCGTGCGGATCATCAGCTGCATGGGCGCGGGCAACAAGCTTGATCCGACGCGTCTGGAGGTTGCGGATCTCTACAAGACCTCCGTCTGTCCGCTTGCGCGCGTGATGCGAAAGGAGCTCAAAGCGCGGGGAATCCCGAAGCTCAAGGTCGTCTATTCGCGCGAGGAGGCGATCAAGCCCGCGGACGATCTTTCGATCAGCTGCAAGACCGGCTGCGTCTGCCCGCCGGGGACAAAGCGAAAATGTACCGTTCGCCGTCAGGTGCCGGGCAGCGTGTCGTTCGTGCCGCCCGTTGCGGGATACATCCTCGCGGGGGAGGTCGTCAAGGATATCATCGCGGAGAAATAGAACCTTATCATCGGAAGGACTGCAGACAGCGGCTGGCGACAGCCGCTTTTTTGATGCGCGCGGGTACCAAAAGAGCATATGGTTTGGTTACGGCTGATTGTGCAGACTGCATGCTTGCTTTGCACAAAAGGGAGTGATATAACAAAAGTGAAACACTAGAAAATCCGATAAAACGACGAATCTTGCAACAATGCTCAGCATGAAAAGCCGACAAAGCGGATACCATTCAAAACGATCAAATGATTGCGCGAAAAGAAGACGGAGGACGATATGAAACACAGGGTAGTTGCATGGCTTGTTTGTCTCGCGCTCGTATTGTCCTGCCTGCCGGCGCGGGCGCAAGCGGAGGAGGAGAACGGCGGTTGGCAGCTCGTCGGCCAGACGGGCGGAGTCACGAAGGCGCTGCTGGCGGAGGGGACGACGCTCTATGTCGGCTCCGGCCTGCATGTGATGATTGTGGATGATTCCACGCCGGGGTCGCTGCGCGTGCTCGGCACGAGCCCGCTGTTGCCGGACTTTGTCGAGAGCATCGCGAGCGACGGCGCTGGAACGCTCTACGTCTCTTGCGGGCTTGGCGGCCTCGTCGCGCTGGATGTCAAGAACCCCGCAAAGCCCGCGCTGCTCGGCGTGCTGGATACGCGGGGTTATACGGAAGGCGCCGCGCTGTACGGGGATTACGCGCTGGTTGCCGACGGACCGCAGGGGCTGCAGATCGTCGATATCGCCGATCCCGTGCGGATGCGGACGGTCTCCGAAGCGTATCCGCTTGCGTACGCATATGACGTCGTATGCGCGGGCAGCATCGCTTATCTTGCCGGCGGCGGCAGCGGTGTGTTCACCGTCGATCTTTCCGATCCGCTGCATCCTGCCGAAGCGGGGCTGACGCCGCTGGATGGGTTCACGTATGATTTGGAGCTGCTTGGCGGCAAGCTCTATGCCGCCTGCGCGTGGGGCGGCGTGACCGCGCTGAATCTCGATTCCCCGCTCGCGCCGAAGCGCGCCATAAACGCCCAGACGAGCGGATGGGCGATGGCGCTCTGCGCATTTGGGAAGGATCTGCTGGTACTCGACGGCGCGGACGGCGCGATGATCTACGGCGTGGCTCCTGGCGCACTCGTCCATCTTTCCACCTACACGCTGGGCGGGTTTGCGCTCGCAGGGGCGGTCAGCGGAACGACGGCGTATGTGCTCGACCGGGAGAAGGGGCTGCTGCTGCTCGATTGCAAGGATAGGCGCGCGCCTGTCATCACCGGGCGATGGATGCCGCTTCTGGAAGGGCGCAGGCTGACGATGCAGGACGGGGCGTGCTATGTCGCGGGCGGACTTTGCGGCATGCATGTCTTCGATATGGCGAACGCCATAAACCCCGCCGAGACATATTGGTACGATACGGGCGGCGGATACGCCAATCAGGTGCTGCTCGATCAGGGGATTGCCTACCTCACCACACACCTCGCAACACGGGAACCGCTGGCCACATTCGACGTCTCAAATCCCCTGCTGCCGAAAAAACTGGGTGCGCTGCCGAACGACGAGAAGATCTTCAACTCCGCGTTTCGCGCGATGTGCATGGGGGAAGGAACGCTCCTGATTGCGGGGGAGCAATGTGACATCACCGTCAATATCGACGATCTGACCAAGCCGTATGCGCTCGGGCGGATCAATCTGGAAAACCCGATCAACGCCGACAGCTCCGGATCGCTGATGGTCTCGACAAACAGCAACGCGCTTCAGCTTGTCGATGTATCCGATCCCGCGAACCTCAAGCTGATCTCACAGCTGCCCAAGAATTCCGGCGGCGAAGCGATCCGGTTCATCAACCCGACGACGGTGATCACATCCGCCGATCCCGGGATCTGGATTGTGGACGTCAGCGACCCGCAAAACCCAAGGAAGATATCCGAACTCAAGATCACGGGCAGCGTAATGGACATCTTTCTTGACGGCACGACCGCATATCTGACCGATCTTGGCGACGGCATACAGGTGGTCGATCTTTCCGATCTGAGCAAGCCGGTGATGACGGATTCGTTTACGACGATCGGACTGGCCTACGACTGCTTTGTAAAGGACGGGCTCGTCTATGTTGCCGATAGTTATGCGGGGATGACCGTCTACCAAAAGAGCGGGTCCAGGCAGGAGGATGCGGCCGCACAGAGCGTATCGTTCGATCTTTCGCTCAAGACCGGAGACGAGCAATACTCCCTAAACCTGATCTCATCCAATCAGCCGACGCCAACGGAAGCGTTCCAATCCCTCGTCACCAGCGCGGCGGACAGCGGGGCGGGCACGCTGCGCGAGGCGCTGGAGCGCCTCCAACCCAACACGACGATCACGTTTGATCCGGCGGTCTTTCCCGCGGATCATCCCGTGACGATTGCGCTGGAGTCGCCCT
>CAYPEV010000208.1:0-4529 GCA_964409605.1 uncultured Christensenella sp.
CAGACGGCGAACCAGCCCTTCCTCCAGCAGTTTGACCATAGCGCCCGTGATGCCGCCGAGGGCGAAGCTCGCGCGGATGTTTTTCTCGATCATCGCCTCGCGCAGAAATCGTGTCACCGAGAGCGACGCGCCGCCGGAGCCGGTCTGGAGCGAAAAGCCGTCGTAGAAGTATCCGCTGTGCACGATGACGTTCGCGGTTGTTTCCGCAATCATCAGGTCGTGCGGATTGGTGGAAAAGCGTGTCGCGCCCGTCATGATCTTGGAGGCGTCGCCCACATCGTCCACAACGACGATGTAGTCCACGAGCCGCTGGGAGATGCCGAAGGGCACGTTCGGATAGCCGACGATATTGTCGGTGAGTACGATGACCTTGTCGGCATACTGCGCGTCTACGCGCGCATAGCCGAGAGAACCGCACATCGACTTCTCCTCACCCTCGCGCGAATAGCCGTTTGCGTTGCCGAAGGGATCGCAGCTGCTCGCGCCCAGAAATGCCACGTCGATGTGGATTTCGTCCTCCTCGATGGCGGCCGCTCTGCCGCCATGGGAGCGGAACACCATCGGATCGTCCATCAGCCCCTGCGAGACGGCCTTTGCCAGCGCACCGCGGCAGCCGGAGGTCTCGATATGCGCAATCACACCGTTTTGGATGTGCCGGATCAGCGGCGCGTGCACGTCCGAAAGGCTCGACGGCGCGAGCCTGAGATCGCGAAAGCCCATCCGCGCGAGGGTATCCAGCACCATGTTGACGATATGGTCTCCGTCGCGGAAATGATGGTGAAACGAGATGGTCATGCCGTCTGCAAGACCGGACAGCTCTACTGCTTTTTCGAGGCTTTCGACGATCTTGTTCTCCCGCGCCATGCGGTTTTTCAGGGATGCGGTGTCCTTGTCGTAAAGCCTCGGGTTTTCGCCCGCCACATAGGCGCGCTTGCCCAGCGCGTCGAGCGCGGCGTAAAAATTCGGATCGCGCATCATACTTCGTCCTCCTCAAACATCGTGCGGGATGCGTAGGCAAGCTGCAGCGTTCGTTCCGCGCGGAGCACGACGGGACGATCGATCATCTTGCCGTCGAGCGCGACGACGCCGCTGCCGCGGGATTCTGCCTCCCGGCTTGCCGCGAGGATCTTCTGCGCTTTTATGACCTCCGCCCGCGTAGGGGTAAACACGCGATGCACGGGTTTGATCTGGCGTGGATTAATCACGGATTTTCCGTCGAACCCCAGCTGCTTGACGGCCTCGGTCTCACGGATGAGCTGCTCTTCGTTGTTGACGTCCGAAAACACGGTGTCGATGCAGTCGATGCCCGCCGCGCGCGCCGCGACGACGATCGCCCCTCGTGCAAAAAACAACTCGCTGCCCTCAAGCGAGCGTGTTGTCTTGAGATTTGCGCAGTAGTCCTCCGCGCCGAGGGCGATTGCAATGAGGCGGCTGCTCGCGGTCGCGATGGCATAGGCGTTGACCACGCCCAGCGCGCCTTCGATGGCCGCCATCATGCGCGTTTGCCCGACGGGAACGCCGTGCTTTCTTTCGGCATACTCGATCTCCTGCTCGGTGTCGCAGACATCCTGCGCGGTTTCGGTCTTCGGCAGGCGGATCACCTCCGCGCCCGCGGCGACCATCGCCTCGATATCCGCTTTGCCAAACGGGGTATTCAAGGGGTTGACGCGCACGACGCGCTCGCATTCGCCGTAGTGGATCGTCCTGAGCGCGTGGTAGACCAAGAGGCGCGCCGCGTCTTTTTCGCGCAGCGTGACGGAATCCTCCAGGTCGAACATCAGCGCGTCGCTTCCGTAGATATGCGCGTCGCTCATCATGCCCGGGTTGTTGCCGGGTACAAACAGCATGCTCCTTCGAAGCTTCGTCATGGGCGTTTCCCCCAATCAAAGGCGTCCGCATCGGTCGCCCGCTGGCAGGCTGCGAACACGCGCGCGCGGATCGTGCAGTCCAGCGCACCCTTGTCCACGGCGTTGATGACGGCGTATTCCAGTCCGAATTCCTCGACCGCCGTGCGGATGGTCTGAATGATTTGCTTGCCGAACTCGTTTGCGACCGAGCTTTTCAGGACGACTTCGACCGACTGCCGATCCGAGGATTCGATCTCGATCAGAATGTCTCCGGATTCCATGGTTCCCGCGGAAGCGGGAGATTGGATCTTCATGTGATATGGCACCTCCATCGGGGCTTCTTCTATGCATAATCATATTCTGAATCATGCAATATTACAAGCGTTATACAGTGATTCCCCGGATCATATATCACACGCAAGCATGCCTGCATGGCGGTATACAAGCGCACATTTTCTGACAAAACACATAAAAAGAGGCTTTTCCGACGAAAACGGAGAGGCGAGCGCGCACTGGATCAAAACCTGCATAGATGTATAATTATTCTCGCGCATATACCATGCCGCCGCAGGAGGCGAAAGCGAAAACAAGTGTGCTATAATGCGGATATGGAGATTATGCTCGAACAACTGCTCGCGGCGAAGGAAGCCCGGGCAGACTATCTCAAAACCCTGCGCCGGCGCTTTCCGGGCGCCTGCGTCGCCGTGCTCACCGTCGTTTCGCCGGGGGCTGTCAAGCGTTCGCCGGAGACGATCCGCCTGTTTGACGCGGCTGTTTCCGCCGTTGCGCGGGTGATCGCCCGAAACGAGCTTGTGCCGCTGCTGTTTGAGGCGCACGGAAAGGAGACGGGTGATGAAGCGTATCTCGTCGTCAAGACCGAGCCGGGATTTTTGAAGATGGAGCTGTGCAAGTTGGAGGAGTCCGCGCCATACGGCAGGCTTTGGGATATGGACGTGACCCGGCCCGACGGCGCGCGCATGGACCGCGAGGACGTCGGCTTTGCGCAGCGCCGCTGTTTCGTCTGCGGAAAACCCGGCAGAGCCTGCTATTCCCGCCGGCTGCACACCGAGCGGGAGGTACAGGCGGCCTATCGGGCGCTGATCGTCACACTACCGGAAACGAAAGGCTGAAATCCATATGGAGATTCGCGCGCTTTCTCTCAAGCAGGATATCGGGATCATCCACGCGTTCTATGCGCGCGCGGGCATCCGGCTCGACCGGACAATCACCGCGCTCTATGGCGCATATGAAGGCGAGACGCTGCTCGCGCTCGGCGGGCTTGCGGGCAACGCGATCCGCTCCGTTGCGGTGGACGAATCCCATCAGGGCGAAGGGATTCTGCCCGCGCTCGTGACGTATCTCTATCAAACCCTGAAGGAAGACGGCGTGAAAAACGTGTTCGTGGTCACAAAACCCGTCTACGCGCCGCTGTTTTCGTCGCTCTGCTTTTACGAGCTTGTACAAACGCAGGATGCGGCCCTGCTGGAGAGCAGTTCCGGCGCGTTTTCGCGCTACCTCGCGGCGCTGCCTGCGGCGGAAGGCGCGGTCGTGATGAACGCGGACCCGTTTACGCTGGGGCATCGCTTCTTAATTGAAACCGCCGCCGCGCGGTGCGAAACGCTCAACGTGTTCGTGCTTTCGGCGGATGCGGCGCATGTGCCCGCGGAGGCGCGGTTGCGGCTTGTGCGCGAAGGCTGCCGCGATTTTAAAAATGTGCAGGTCGTCGCGGGCGGCGACTATATCATCTCCTCCGCGACGTTTCCCGACTATTTTTACAAGGACAAGACCGAGGCCGCGCTCGCCTTTGCGCGGCTGGATGCGACGATCTTCGCCGCCCGCATCGCGCCCGCCTGCGGCATCCGCATGCGATTTGTCGGGGAAGAGCCGCTCGACCCCATGACTGCGGCATATAACGAAACGCTTGCCGCGATTCTTCCGGAACACGGCGTCGCAGTGCGGATCATCCCGCGAAAGACGGAAGACGGCGCGCCGATCTCCGCCTCTCGCGTGCGCATGCTTTGGTGCGAAGGCAGATACGGCGAAATCGCCCCGCTCGTACCGGAAACCACGCTCGACTACATTCGGGAGCACGCGCTGTGAAGATCGATGCGGACCAGATTGGCACGCTTGCGCGGGACGCGCTCGCGCGGGAAGCGCGGCTTTCTCCAAAGCCGGGCCTTGTGGACGCCGAGAACAGCGGCGCGCACAGCGACATGGACCTTTCGCTGCTGCTTTTGAGCGCGGAGACGCTTTTGCCGTATTTTACGCGCTTCGCCGCGCAGGGCTGCGCGGACGCGGCGCACCCTCCGGAGGGAAGGCTTTCCGCCATCCGCGCGGAGGGAATCGAGGCGGAGCGTGCGATGCTCGCGGCGACGCGCGGCGTCAACACGCACCGCGGCGCGCTCTTTTTGCTCGGCACGCTTTGCTATGCGGCGGGGCACTGCGCGGGGAACGGCCTGCGCCTCCTGCCGGAGACGGTCTGCCGCACCGCAGGACGCCTCTGCGAGGGGGTGACCCGCGAGCTAGGCGCAAGCGCGGGCAGGGCGTATGCCAAGTATGGCGCAAAAGGCGCGCGAGGCGAGGCGGAGACGGGCTTTCCGCACGCACTGCTCGCGCTGGCGGAATCGGATCGGGCAACAACCTGCGGCGTGGGGGAAGACGACGCATGGCTGCTTGCGCTGC
>CAYPEV010000209.1:0-4519 GCA_964409605.1 uncultured Christensenella sp.
CGGATCCCGCGTTTTTCACATACGCCAGATACCGTTCCGGCTCTTTCACGCACAGCTCCAGATGCTCGGGCGCCAGATCGTTGGCAAGTTCGATCGCGCACATGAGATCGTCTGTTATGATGATCTTTCCGTTGTCCTCGATGGACGCGCGGGCAATCGCCTCGCGCGGGAGCGTCCCGAGCTGCCGCTCGACCTCCCGATCGACCGCTTGCGCGAGCTGCCGGCTGTTTGTGATCAGCACCGCGGAGGCAAGCGCGTCGTGCTCTGCCTGACTCAGCAGATCCGCCGCGACAAACGCGGGCGTCGCCGTTTCGTCCGCAACGACAAGGATCTCGCTCGGCCCCGCGATCATGTCGATCGCGACGCGGCCGAATACCTGCCGCTTTGCCTCCGCCACATAGGCGTTGCCTGGGCCTACGATCTTGTCCACCTTCGGCACGGTCTCGGTGCCGTAGCTGAGTGCGGCGATGGCTTGCGCGCCGCCCGCCTTGAAGACGCGATCCACACCCGAAAGCTTCGCCGCGGCGAGAATGGCGGGCGCGATCTTCCCCTCTGCGTTCGGCGGGGAGACCATCACGACGAGCGGACAGCCCGCGAGCTTCGCGGGAATCGCGTTCATGAACACAGTGGATGGATAGCTCGCCGTGCCGCCGGGGATATAGAGCCCGATCTTCTCGATGGGCGTGATCTTCTGCCCCATATAGACGCCGTTCGGGCGTTCCAGGCGGAACCCTTCACGCAGCTGCATGCTGTGGAACGCGCGGATGTTTTCCATCGCGGTCTGCATCGCGGAAAGCAGCTCCTGCGGAACGCTGAGGAGCGCGTCGTCCAGCTCCTCTTGCGAGACTTCGAGCGAATCGAGCTCCGCGCGGTCAAAGCGCTTTGCGTATTCCAGCAGCGCGCAATCGCCTCTTTGCGCCACGTCCGCGATGATTCCACGCACGACGTCTTCCACGCCGCTGTCCTCCAGCCTGCGTAAAAAGAGCGTGCTTTTATCGATCTCGCGATCATCCAGTATCTTCATGCTCTCACCACCTCTTCCAGCCGTTGCCGGAGGGTCTCGATCTCCTCGCCCTTAAACTGATAGTGCGCCTTGTTCGCGATCAGCCGCGCGCTGATGGAGTCAATCTCCTCCAGCACGCACAGCCCGTTTTCCGCGAGTGTCTTGCCCGTCTCCACGATGTCCACGATCACATCCGAAAGCCCCAGGATCGGCGCGAGCTCGATCGATCCGTTGAGGCGGATGACGTCGATCTCGCGGCTCTGCGCGGCGTAAAATCTCCGCGCGATAGCGGGAAACTTCGTCGCAACGCGAAGAATCCCCGCGTGCGCGTCCGAAAAATCGCGCGGACCCGCGACGCACATCCGGCATTTGCCGATCTTTACATCCAGCAGTTCGTAGACGTCCGGCGCGTATTCCAGCAGGATATCCCTTCCCGCGACGCCGATATCGGCGGCTCCGCGCTCGACGTAGATCGCCACGTCCGAAGGCTTCACCCAGAAATAGCGCACGCCGGCCTTCTCGTTTTCAAACGTGAGCCTGCGGTTTTCCTCCATGAGCTCCGGGCATTCGTAGCCCGCACGCGCAAAGAGGGAATATGCCTTCTCGCCGAGCCGTCCTTTCGGTAGGGCGACGTTTATCATGCGCTTCATGCGTCTGCCTCCTTTGCGAGCCGTACGATCTCGCGGCAGGCCGGGCACGGCTCCTCCTCCCGCTGCACACGGCAGCGCAGGCCGCGCGCGCGGAGCTGCTCCGTCGTACGGACGATCACGAGCGGATCCGTTTTGTCGTCGTAGAGCACGAGCGCGTCCGCGTCATACGCGGGCTTTGCCGCATGAATGCGCTCCAGCTGGTCGAGGTAGACCGCAAAGCCGATCGCTTCCCCGTGCTTTCCCATGCGGGAAAGCAGGTTGTCGTAGCGCCCGCCCGAGAGCACGCCCGCGGGAACCCCCTCCACAAAGCCGCGGAACACGAGGCCGTTGTAATAGTCCATATCGTTGACCACCGAAAAATCGAGGTTCACGTTCGCGATTCCGTAAGCCGCGAGCATGGCGCTCATGCGCCTTAGACCCGCAAGCGCTTCGCGGCTCGTATCCGGCAGGTCGAGCATCTCCACACGGGCGAGCGTCTCGCCGAGCGGGCCGCAGGCCAGCACCAGCGCGTTCAGCCGCTGCGCCGTCTGCGCGGACAATCCCATCTGCGCGCAGGCACCGGCAATGCCATGCTGGTTTTTTTCGCTCACAAGCGAGAGCAGCCGCGCGCACTCGGCGTCCCCGATCGGCTCCTCCGCCAGCACGCCCGAGAGCACGCCGACATCCGAAACATCCAGAACATATCGCTCGCTGATGGTCTGCAGGCTGCGCGCCGCAAGCATCAGCACCTCGCCCGCGGCATAGTCGTCCACGCGGCCGATGCACTCCAGCCCGGTCTGCATGATCTCGCGGAAGCCCTGCGCGTTTCGCGGCACGCGGTAGACGGTCTCCGTATAGCAGAGCTTCTGCGTCCTTCCGTCGTCCTTTGCATTTTTGACGATGGAGAGCGTCACGTCCGGCTTCAGCGCCTTGAGTTTGCCGTTTGTATCGCTGAAGGTAAGCACCTGCTCGCTCGCGAGGAATTTCTTGTTGCGCATGTAGAGGTCGTATTCCTCAAACTTGCCGAATTGATACGGGCGATAGCCGTAGCCGAGATACAGCTCCCGCAGCTCGAATATGATGCGCTCCTGCGTGGTCAGTATGTCTTTCATGTGCGCTCGCCCTGCTTGATGCGATCCAGTATCAGCCGGTAGCCGCCCGCGCCGTAATTGAGGCAGCGCTTCACGCGCCCGATGGTCGCGGTGCTCACCCCGGTCTTCTCAATCGCGCTCTGGTAGGTATCCCCCGCGTCCAGCGCTTTGGCGATCTCCAGGCGCTGCCCGAGGTCGCGTATCTCCTGAATCGTGCAGAGATCCTCAAAAAAACGATAGCATTCCTCTACGTCCTTCAGCAGCAGGACGGAGGAAAACAGCGCGTCCGTCTGTTTGTTTTTCGGTAAACCCATTTGTGCACTTCCTTATGTCGGTTTTTCTCGCGCCTCGCATGCGCGCGCTTCTTTCACGGTATCTATGCGTCTTTCGCATTTTATCACTTCCCTGCGCTAAAGTACAGAACTTTTTTCCTTTGTTTGGCGCTTCCTTCGTTTCCGCTGCAAAAACGTGCAAAAAAGCCCAGATATCTGCGTTTTTTCTTGCTTCCCGCGGGAAAATATATGATAATACAAAGTTAGAGGGCTTGCCCTCCTGCCGCAAATCCGGATGGGATTTTCTTGTTTTCGCTTGAGCAAAACGTGTAACGACCGCGTAGAAGTGTTCCTTCTTTTATTTCGGAGAGCGGAACCTGATCTCCCTTTCCAGTTTCGGCAGCAAAAAAGCGGGGTGGTACGCCCCCGCTTTTTTCGCGCACCGGCGCAAGCCGGAACAAAAAGGAACTTATACTTCCGCGATTGCTTCCACTTCGCAGAGGACGTTTTTCGGCAGCGTTTTGACCGCGACGCAGGAGCGCGCGGGCTTGCCGGTCATATACTTGCCGTAGACCGCGTTGAAGGCCGCAAAATCATCCATGCTAGCGAGGAAGCACATCGCCTTCACCACGCGGGAAAAATCGCTCCCCGCGGCCGCGAGCACCGCCCCGAGGTTTGCCATCACCTGCTCCGCCTGCGCGGTAATGTCCGCGCCGACGATTTCGCCGCTCATGGGGTCGGCCGGAATCTGGCCGGAGGTAAACACAAAGCCCCCGCTCACCTTTGCCTGCGAATACGGGCCAATCGCCGCCGGAGCGTTTTTGGTATCGATCGTTTTCATGTTCTCTTCTCCTCTTCTCATAGTCTGTACCCCTCTATTATAAGTCACGCGCGGGTTGCGTCAACGTTTACGCGGATTCGATCCAAAAAATCCACATTCCCAAAGCGCGCGCATGATATAATGCCGGTAATTTCATCGGGCAAAGGAGACGAAACCATGAACGTTCAGAAGACGATGGACTCCCTCACACGGGAGGGGTTTGCGGTGCGCTATTTTGAGACGGCGAAAGAGGCTGCGGACTATCTTGCGGGGAGTATTTCGGGCAAGAGCGTCGGCATCGGCGGCAGCGTGACCATCGAGCAGATGGGATTGTATGACAGGCTCGCGCAGAACAACACGGTCTTCTGGCACTGGAAGACGAACGATCTTGCGACGCGCACGGCGGCGGCAGGCGCCGAGGTGTATCTTTGCTCCGCGAACGCGATCGCCGAGACGGGCGAGATCATCAATATCGACGGCGCGGGCAACCGCGTCGCGGCGACGCTGTACAACCACGAACGGGTCGTGTTTGTCGCGGGGATCAACAAGATCGCGGAGGATTACGAGCGGGCGCTGCACCGCGCGCGAAATATCGCGGCTCCGCTGAACACCCGCCGGCTGGGGCTGAAGACGCCCTGCGCGGTTGGGAAAGAGATCAAGTGCTACGATTGCGCAAGCAAAGACCGCATCTGCTGCGGCGTGGT
>CAYPEV010000210.1:0-2691 GCA_964409605.1 uncultured Christensenella sp.
GAACATCCTCAACGCGGTTGAAAAGACAATGAAGAAGCGGTTGGGAAAATAGCAATCCCGGAAGCTTCATTCGATTTCAGAATCATCTAATGGCTATGCAAAAAAAATATTTGCATTTGCCGGATGGTTGAAGTAGCATAAAAACCAAACCATCTTCGCCGCCCGAAGCCGCGATACAACGGTTCCGGGCGGTTTTTATTCTTTATTTGCGAAAGGAAGACTGCCCATGCGTTATTCGGATTTGGACAAGGCGTCGCTCAGTGCGGAGCTTTCCCGCGTAAAGCAGGACTATGAAGCTCTGCGCGGCTACAAACTCAACCTCAACCTCACCCGCGGCAAACCCGAAACCGCTCAGCTTGCGCTGTCAAACGATCTGTTCCGCACCCTGGACGACGGCGATTTTGACATCGACGGCATGGACACCCGCAACTACGGCGAGCTGGCCGGCCTTCCCTCCTGCCGTAAGCTCTTTGCGGACCTTCTCTTCTGTAAGCCGGAAGAGGTCATCCTCGGCAACAACGCAAGCCTTCAGCTGATGTACGATCTTATCGCAAAGGCGTACACACACGGGCTCAAGAACAGCGTCCGCCCCTGGTCGAAGGAAGAGAAAATCAAGTTCCTCTGCCCCTTCCCCGGCTATGACCGCCATTTCAACGTCAGCAAGAGCTTTGGAATGGAGCTTGTCCCCGTGCCGATGGACGAAAAAGGTCCAAACATGGATTTGGTCGAAGAACTGGTCAAAGATCCGTCCGTCAAGGGCATGTGGTGCGTGCCAAAGTACAGCAATCCCGACGGATATGTCTATCCGCTCGAGACCTGCAGGCGGATTGCCGCCCTGCATCCTGCCGCGCCGGATTTTGCGCTCATGTGGGACAACGCCTATTGCATCCATACGTTTGAAGGCGAGGATCTCCCCTTCCCGGATATGATCGGCCTGTGCCGCGAGGCGGGAAATCCCGACCTCGTATATGAGTTTGCCTCCACGAGCAAGGTGACCTTCGCCGGCGCCGGCGTCTCCTGCATGGCGGCGAGCGTGGAAAACATCAAATACATCCTGGGGCTGATGACCTTCCAGACGATCGGACCGAACAAGGTCAACGAACTCATGCACGTACGCTTCCTTAAGGATGCGGCGCACACACACGCCCACATGAAAAAGCACGCGGTCATCATGAAGCCGAAGTTTGACCTTGTCTGCGAAGCGCTGGAACGCGAGATCGACCCGCTTGGGATCGCGAGCTGGCATCGCCCCAAAGGCGGCTATTTCGTGAGCGTCAACCTCATGCCGGGTACGGCAAAGCGCGTTGTTTCGCTCTGCAAAGACGTCGGCGTCGCGCTTACGGGCGCGGGCGCAACCTATCCCGGCGGCGTCGATCCCGAGGACACCAACCTTCGCATCGCGCCATCCTATCCGCCGCTCTCCGAAGTCAAGGCCGCCATGGAAGTCTTCTGCACCTGCGCGAAGCTCGCGGCCCTCGAAAAACTGCTGGCATAAGAGTAAGAGATCCAGAGCTGCACTCAAAAACGCCGCTTCCGTTCAATCGGAGGCGGCGTTTGTTGTTTGTTTCGCGCTGGTTGTTTTCAGGTATCAAACCCCATCTTGTGGTAGACCTTGCGGACGGTTTTGCGCGCCGTTGCCTGCGCGCGCTCCGCGCCAAGCTTCATCGTTTCGTTCAGGTAATTCTTGTCCGTCAGCAGTCGGGCATACTCGGTTTGAATCGGCTTAAGCGTTTCGATGATCGCGTCCGCGACGCCGCTCTTGAGGTCGCCGTAGCCTTTGCCCGCAAAATGCGCGACAGAGTCTTCGATGCTTCCGTTTGTGCAGGCAGAGTAGATCGAAAGCAGGTTATAGACGCCCGCGCGATCCGGGTTTCCCGTAATCTCGCCTTCGCTGTCCGTGACCGCGCGCTTGAGCTTTTTCACGATCACGTCCGGCTCGTCTAGAATGCGAATATAGCCGTTCGGGTTGGGGTCGGACTTGCTCATCTTCTTCTCCGGCTCCTGCAGGCTCATGACCCGCGCGCCGATCTTGGGGATATACGGTTCCGGCACGACAAATGTCTCGCCGTACATGTTGTTGAAGCGAATCGCGATATCGCGCGTGAGCTCGACATGCTGTTTCTGGTCCGCGCCGACGGGGATATATTTTGCCTGATAGATCAGGATATCCGCCGCCATCAGTACAGGATAGGTGAAGAGCCCTGCGTTGATGTTGTCCGCGGTTTTCGCACTCTTCTCCTTAAATTGCGTCATGCGCGAAAGTTCGCCCATGTAGGCGTTGCACATCAAAGCCCAGGTCAGCTGGGTGTGCTCCGGCACATGGCTCTGCACGAATACGGTGGAGCGAGCGGGATCAATGCCCGCGGCAAGAAACAGCGCGAAGGTTTCCACGCTGCGCCTGCGAAGCTCCGCCGGATCCATCTTGACTGTTTGCGCGTGCAAGTTGGCAACCATATAGTACGCTTCGAATTCGTCCTGCATAACGGCCCAATTCTTCAGCGCGCCGAAATAATTGCCTATGGTAAGTACGCTCGTCGGCTGAATGCCGCTGAGTATTCCGGGTTTGGTTGTCGTTGCCTTGGTTTCCATGTTTTTCTCCCAAATAACATCCTTCCCGTATGACGGGAACAAAATCAAAAAAGTATTGAGCAAGAAATAAGCCGAGTTCTGTCGTGTGCGACCATCTTCTGA
>CAYPEV010000210.1:2791-3169 GCA_964409605.1 uncultured Christensenella sp.
CAAAGAAAAAGTATTGAGC
The DNA here is from genome assembly GCA_964409605.1 of uncultured Christensenella sp. Classification (GTDB taxonomy): domain Bacteria; phylum Bacillota; class Clostridia; order Christensenellales; family CAG-138; genus UBA7703. The sequence continues at coordinate 2,811 of CAYPEV010000210.1, forward strand.
AAGAAATAAGCCGAGTTCTGTCGTGTGCGACCATCTTCTGAACCATTCCAAAAATGTGCGGCCGTTTCCTTCGCATACAGACCAAAGAAAAAGTATTGAGCAAGAAATAAGCCGAGTTCTGTCGTGTGCGACCATCTATCTAAGGCCAATCGTCGCCGAGAGGCTCATGCGATTCCCGGGAGCGTAGCGGGCTGCTATTGAATGCTCCCATACCAATCTTGCACCGAGTGGGGTTTACAGCGCGCTTCCGTCGCCGGAGCGCGGGTGAGCTCTTACCTCGCCTTTCCATCCTTACCCGCAAAAGCGGGCGGTTTCTTTCTGTTGCACTTTCCCTGGAGTCGCCTCCGCCGGGTGTTACC
>CAYPEV010000210.1:3269-4506 GCA_964409605.1 uncultured Christensenella sp.
CGGGCGGTTTCTTTCTGTTGCACTTTCCCTGGAGTCGCCTCCGCCGGGTGTTACCCGGCACTCTGCCCTGTGGTGCTCGGACTTTCCTCACCCGCAATAGCGGGCGCAGTCGCCTTTCTTACTCAATACAGTATTCTGTTGTCAAAGCCTGTTTGGTTTGTCTTCTGCCGCTATCGGCTATCCTCTCGCGAACATCACTCGTTGCTGTAAAGAATCCTGCCGCAGTTTTCGCATTCAACGATCCCATCGGTGGTTGCAATCTTTTTGAGCATCACCATCGGGAGCGACATATTGCATCCGCCGCACTTGCTGTTGACAATCTTCGCAATCGGCACCGCGTGGTGCTGCTTGACCTGATTGTATCGCTCCAGCAGCGCGGGGTCGACGGTCTTGCCCAGCTGCGCCAGATTTTGATCGTGACGATCCAGCTCGCCCTGGCGCGCAACCCGCTCCTCCTCGCACTGCACACGCAGCACGTCATACTCCTTCTTTGCCTTGCCCGCGGCGCGCGCGGTGGTCTGATATTCCTCGGAGGCCTTCTCGATCTCCGTCAGAAGCGCTTTTGCTTCGCGGACGCCCTGCGATACTTCGCGGTTGAGACGCTCGATATCGCCCTTGAGCTCGGTCATCTCCTCCGCGGTGCTTTCGTCGTCCTGCTTGATGGTGACGAGCTCCGCGCTCTCCACCTGCAGCCGGTCTTCGAGTTTACTCACCTGTTCGGTCAGCTTCGCAAGCTGCTGTTCGTATGTTTCGATGTCCTCGGAGAGCTTCGCAATCACTGCCTGCTGATTTTTGAGCTGCTTGTGCAGCTTGTTCAGCTGGAGTCTTGCGGGCGTGGTGCGAATTTCGTTCTCGACGGCGTTCTTCGCAACCTCGGCCTCCTGATAGGCCCATAATGCTTCCATCTTTCTCACGGCATTTCCCTCCTCAAAGGCGCACAAACGGACTCCCGTCCGCGCGCGATAACTGATATTGTACACCAAAACAATCGTTCTGTAAACGTTTGATAAACGGCTCCAAAACAACCGCTTCGGTTTCATAGTGGCCGGCGACGATGAGCCCCAGCCCCAGCGTCTGCGCGTTCAGCGCGTCGCTGTGCTTCACTTCCCCTGTCAGAAGAACGTCCGCCTCCTGCGCCGCGGCCGCTGCGACCGCGCTCCCGCCGCTGCCGCCCATGACGGCGACGCGAGAGACCGGCTTGTCGGGGTTCCCTGCCACCTGTGCGCACGTCCCGAGC
>CAYPEV010000211.1:0-4494 GCA_964409605.1 uncultured Christensenella sp.
GCTTCGGGCATCGCGGTGCTCTATGCGCTGATTCGCGGGTTTGTCCGCCGCGAACGCAACACCATCGGCAGTTTCTGGGTGGATCTGACGAGAATTACGCTTTATGTGCTTATTCCGCTGTCGTTGATCGTCGCGATCGTCCTTGTATCGCAAGGCGTGGTACAAAGTCTCGGCGCATATCAAACAGTCTCAACGCTGGAATCAGGCGCGCAGCAGACGTTGCCGATTGGTCCCGCCGCGTGTCAAATCGCGATCAAGCAGCTCGGCACCAACGGAGGCGGCTTCTTTGGCGCGAACTCTGCATATCCCTTTGAAAACCCGACGGCGCTGAGCAACATAATCGAAATGCTTTCGATCCTGCTCATTCCCGCCGCACTCTGCGTTTCGTTTGGGCGCGCGGTGAACAACCGTCGCCAGGGCGCGGCCGTCTATGTGGTTATGATGCTGCTCTTCGTCGGCGCATTGGCCGGCATCACGCTCAGCGAAGTCAACGGCGGAATCACGCTGGCAGGTGTTGCTGCGGACGGCAATCTGGAGGGAAAAGAGGTTCTCCATGGCGTAGGCGCCTCCTCCTTCTGGGCCGCTGCCACGACAGCCGCTTCCAACGGCTCCGTCAACGCGATGCACGACAGCTTTACCCCGCTCGGCGGAATGCTGCTCATCTTTTTAATGCAGCTGGGTGAGATCGTCTTCGGCGGCGTCGGCAGCGGCCTATACGGTATGCTCGCGTTCGTGCTGCTGACAGTGTTTATCGCTGGCCTCATGGTCGGCAGAACGCCGGAATATCTCGGTAAAAAAGTAGAACCATACGATATGAAGATGGTTTGCCTTATCATTTTGGTTCCGCCTCTGCTGTCGCTATTGGGCACCGCGGTGGCGGTCACGCTGCCCGCTGTGCAAGGCTGGCTGACCAACAGCGGTGCGCACGGGTTCTCCGAGGTGCTGTATGCCTTTACCTCGATGGGAAATAACAACGGCAGCGCGTTTGGCGGCTACAGCGCAAACACCGTGTTCTCCAACGTGGTCGGCGGTATCATCATGCTGCTGAGTCGGTTTATCCCGATGGTCGCTGTCATCCTCCTCGGAGGCAATCTCGCGAAAAAGCGGCTGGTTGCCGCCAGCGACGGAACGCTCGCCACCGACAACGCGATGTTCACCGGGCTCTTGATCGGCATCATACTGATCATCGGCGCACTGGCATTTTTGCCGACGCTCTCGCTCGGGCCAATTGCGGATTACTTCACCACGCGCTGAAAGGAGCGTGATCTATATGGAAAAAAACATGGAACATAAACAAAATAGCGGCATCTTGCAGGACGCCCTGATTCAATCGTTTGCCAAACTTTCGCCGCGCATACAGGTAAAGAACCCCGTCATGTTCGTGGTCTATCTTGGTGCGATACTGATCACCGTGCTCTGCATTCTCTCGTTTTTCGGGATTTCGGATAGCGCGTGCGGCTATATGCTTGCCATCGCGCTGATCCTCTGGTTTACCGTGTTGTTCGCAAACTTCGCAGAAGCAATCGCCGAAGGACGTGGCAGAGCACAGGCCAGCACCCTTCGCAAAGCCAGAAAGGATGTCCGTGCAAAAAAGCTCAAGTTCGCCGCCAACCGCGAGGACTACATCAATGTAATCTCTGCCGATTTGAAAAAGGGCGATGTCGTCTATGTGCAGGCGGGAGAACAGATTCCGATGGACGGTGAGGTGATCGACGGCGCGGCCTCCGTAGACGAGAGCGCCATCACTGGCGAATCCGCGCCCGTCATCCGGGAATCCGGCGGAGATCGCAGTGCCGTTACGGGCGGTACAATCGTACTTTCCGATTGGCTCGTCATCCGCGTCACGGCGGAGCGCGGAGAGAGCTTCCTTGATAAGATGATCGCCATGGTGGAAGGCGCTTCTCGCAAAAAGACGCCGAATGAGATCGCGCTACAGATTCTGCTCGTCACCTTGACGATCATCTTCCTCGTCGTCTCTGGAACCTTGCTCCCGTTTTCCGCGTTTGCCAGCAAGCAAGCAGGCGCGGGTGCGGCGGTCTCGATTACAAACGTCGTGGCACTGCTCGTCTGCCTCGCTCCAACCACCATCGGGGCTCTGCTCTCCTCCATCGGCATTGCGGGCATGAGCCGCCTCAATCAGGCAAACGTACTTGCAATGAGCGGGCGCGCCATCGAAGCCGCGGGCGACGTGGATGTGCTCCTGCTGGATAAAACCGGCACGATCACGCTCGGTAACCGGCAGGCGAGCGAGTTTTTACCCGTCGCAGGTGTGAGCGAGCAGGAGCTTGCGGACGCGGCGCAGCTCTCTTCGATTGCGGATGAGACCGCGGAAGGGCGCAGTATTGTGGTATTAGCCAAGCGCAGGTTCGACATCCGCGCGCGGGAACTAAGCAACTCCAATGCGATTTTTTTACCCTTCACTGCGAAGACGCGCATGAGTGGCGTGGATTATGCAGGTGAAGAAATCCGCAAAGGCGCGGCTGACGCGGTACACGCCTACGTGCTCGCACGCGGCGGGGTTTATCCCGACGAATGCGACCGTATCGTCAAGTATGTCGCGGGGCAAGGCGGTACACCTCTCGTTGTTTCGAAAAACGGGCGTGTGCTCGGCGTCATCTTCCTGAAGGACATCGTAAAGAAGGGTGTTAAAGAGAAGTTTGGGGATCTGCGCAAGATGGGCATCAAGACCATCATGATCACCGGCGACAACCCCATGACCGCAGCCGCGATTGCCGCCGAAGCGGGCGTGGACGATTTTCTCGCGGAAGCGACGCCGGAAGCGAAGCTAAAGCTCATTCGGGACTACCAGACAAGCGGGCACCTTGTGGCTATGACGGGCGACGGAACAAACGATGCCCCTGCGCTCGCGCAGGCGGATGTCGCAGTTGCGATGAACTCCGGCACACAGGCGGCAAAGGAAGCGGGCAACATGGTCGACCTCGACTCCAGCCCGACGAAGCTCATCGACATCGTGCGCATCGGAAAACAGTTGCTTATGACGCGTGGTGCGCTGACGACATTCAGCGTCGCCAACGACGTATCGAAGTACTTCGCGATCATCCCTGTACTGTTTTTCAGCATCTATCCGCAGCTTTCGGTGCTGAACTTTATGCACCTGACAAGCGCAACGAGCGCGATGCTCTCCGCGATTCTCTATAACGCGCTGATCATCGTCGCGCTGATTCCGCTTTCACTCAAGGGCGTTCGCTATCGCGAGCTGCCCGCGGGAAAGCTGCTCAGCCGCAACATGCTGGTCTACGGGCTCGGCGGTATCGCGGCTCCGTTCTTCGCCATTAAACTCATAGACCTGCTTTTGACCGCATGCGGTCTTGTTTGAGGAGATGTTTGATATGAGAAAACTATTTGTCATTCTCCGGCCCGCGCTGGTGTGTTTTGCCGTGATGACGCTGCTTTGCGGCGTGCTCTATCCCGGCTTTGTGACGGGAATCGCGCAGCTTGCGTTTCCCGAGCAGGCCAATGGCAGCATCGTTCGGGTCACGCTTTTGGACGGCACTGTCCGAGAATACGGCTCCGCACTGATTGCGCAGACGTTTACCAAGTCGGAATACCTGATCGGTCGGCCTGCTGGCGTAAGTAACCTTTCGCCGACGAGCAAGGAGCAATCTGCGCTTCTGCAAGAGCGGATCAACTGGTGGCACAGCTTTGATCCCGATAACAAGGCGGAGATTCCCGCCGATCTCATCACAGGTTCCGGCAGCGGCGTCGACCCGAATGTTTCGCCGGAGGCTGCGGAGTATCAGGTGGCGCGAATCGCGAGCGCGCGCGGGATTTCGCAGGACGAAGTCCGCGCCGTCATTGCAGCGAATACCACCGGTCGTTTCCTTGGCTTCCTTGGTGCGCCCGCGGTCAACGTGCTGAAGGTCAATCTCGCGCTGGATGGCCTGCTCGGCGGATAAAGAGCGTATCACACACGGCTGGAACGTGATAAAATCAGACGAACGGCAAAGGATGGTGACGTCAAATGGAGCCGAAGCAATATGATCTGCGACCCGACCCGGATGCGCTTCTCGCGCAACTGGAGCCCGAGCCGATTGAAAAAACCGGGCGGTTGAAGATCTTCTTTGGGTACGCAGCGGGCGTGGGCAAGACCTATGCCATGCTGGATGAAGCGCGCGAGCTGTACAAGGCGGGCGTGGATGTGATCATCGGCTACATTGAGCCGCATACGCGCCCGGAGACTACGCAGCTCGCGGAAGGCCTGCCGCGCATTCCGCCCAAAACCATTTACTACCGGAATATGATGCTGCGCGAGTTTGATCTGGACGCGGCGCTTTCCCGCAAGCCGCAGTTGATTCTTGTGGACGAGCTGGCGCATACCAACGCAGAGGGCGTTCGAAACCGCAAACGCTATCAGGACGTGGAAGAGCTCCTTCACGCCGGCATCGACGTGTTCACCACCGTCAACGTGCAGCACATCGAAAGCCTCAACGACATCGTCGAGAACATCACGAAGATCAAGGTGCAGGAGACGGT
>CAYPEV010000212.1:0-4490 GCA_964409605.1 uncultured Christensenella sp.
GACCTCAAAAGCCGCACCAGCGCACGCTATGAGATCGATGAAGCGATGTACAAACGCTACATCGGCGGAAAAACCCTCGGCGCAAGGCTGCTCTATGACATGACCTCCGCGGGCATCGATCCGCTGGGTGCGGACGCGGTCGTCATCATCAACACATCCCCCGCGAACGGAACAGGCGCGCCGTGCTCCAGCCGCTTTAACATGACGTTCAAAAACGTGCTCACGGGCGGAATTGCCAGCAGCAACTGCGGCGGACAATTCGGCGTGATGATGAAACGCGCGGGCTACGACGGCATCATCCTGCGCGGGCAGAGCGAAACGCCCTGCGTGATCTCGATTCTCGACAAGACAATCAAGATCTCAGATGCCGGTGAGCTTTGGGGAAAGGACACGGAAGAAACGCAGCAGGCATTCCCCAAGATCTACGGCAAGCTTGTCATCGGTCCTGCGGGTGAACATCTTGTTCGATACGCCGCGGCAGTTTCCGGCGAGCGCGTTGCGGGCAGATGCGGCGCGGGCGCCGTGCTCGGCGCAAAAAAGATCAAGGCCATCGTTGCCTACGGCACGCAAAGGCCCGCTATTCATAATCCCGAGAAATTTGCAAGATACATCAAAAAATGGGTCTCGTTCCTGCGCAGCCATCCGATGACGGGTGAGTCGCTACCAAACTATGGCAGCGCGGGCCTCGTCAGCAAGGCGAACGCTACCAGCGCGCTGCCCACGCATAACTTCAAATACGGCCATTTCAAAGAGGCGCATACGGTCAGCGGCGAAACGCTCGCGGACAAATACCTCGTGCGCAACAGCTCCTGCATCTCCTGCCCGATCCGCTGCGAGCGGCGCGTACAGCTGGACGGCAAGGAGGTCAAGGGGCCGGAGTATGAAACATGCGGTTTCTTCGGGCCGAATATTGAGGCGGTGAGCATGGAGAATCTGCTTCGCCTCAACTATCTATGCGATCTGTTGGGCATGGATACCATTTCGCTGGCCTCCACGCTCGCGTTTGCAATGGAGCTCAAAGAAAACGGAATCGCGGATTTTGATGTTTCCTTTGGTAACTCCGACAATCTGGAAAAGATCGTCAAACAAATTGCCAGTCGCGACGGAATATACGGCGACCTCGCCAACGGCACTAAGTGGCTCAGTGAGCGTTATGGCGGCAAAGATTACGCTATGCACAGCAAGGGCCTTGAGATGGCGAGTTATGAGCCGCGCAGATCCGTCGGTATGGGGCTTGGATATGCGACCAGCAACCGCGGCGGATGCCACCTCAACGGCGGTTATCTTGCGCTTTTGGAGTCGGTCGGCGTGCTGTCGATGGATGCGCTCTCTACGGCGGCAAAACCCGCCTTTACCGTTTTCTTTCAAAACGCACTGGAGGCGATCTCCGCATCCGGTTTTTGTCTTTTCTCCGCGCAGTCGTTCGTTCCCGCAATACTCTTCAAACTTGGCCCGCATCACGCCGTGACGCGCGCTGTCGGGAAGATCGCCACGCACCTCGGCTTTGGCGTGCGCGCGCTTCTTTGGATGCTCCCGATCCTTCGCTTCAACAGCGTATACCTCTTCCCGCACGCGGAGACACTTCGACTCATCACGGGCTTGCCGTTCTATACCGGCTCGTTCGTGCGCCTCGGCGAGCGCGGCTATAACATGGAGCGGCTCTATAACCTGCGCGAAGGATTGACGAAGAAGGATGACTCCCTGCCGGATCGTCTGACGAAAACGCCGCAGGATCCGAACAACCCGAAGACCATCGTCAACCTTGATAAAATGCTGCCCGTTTACTACCGTGTGCGCGGCTGGAATCCGGATGGACAGCCTACCAAACGCACGCTGCGAAAACTGGGGATTCGCATATGATCACGATTCGATACTATGCGCCGCTGCGCGGCATCGTAAAAAAAGAAATGGAAGAAACGGAGCTTGGCTCCGTCAAAGAAGCGCTTGCCTATATTGAAAAGACGTATGGAAAGGATGCGTTTCTGTCCGCAAAAAGCGCGCTCATCGTCATCAACGATATCAGCATCGGCCTGCATCAGGGCATAAAAACGCCGCTGAACGACGGGGACGTCCTAGGCTTTCTCCCCGTGTGCGGCGGCGGTTGATCGAAACAGCGGTGTTTTACAAGCGATCCGTAGCCGGGTCGCTTTTTTCTTATGGTTCGGGTGTCGGTTCCGGTTCAGCGCTCGGCGCGGGCGTTTGCGCGGGTGTGAAGAGTCTCCATTCCTGCGTGTCGCATTGACCCATCTCGCTTGCTCCGCGCGAGAGCACGCGTCCATCCGCCGTTACGGCAGCAATATGCGTCGCGCTCGCGGAAATCGAGACGATATTCCGCCAGTCCGAAACATCCGGAAGATGCGCAAACGAGAACGCGCGCGAATGCACCAATCCCGTGTCGTCCAGCGCAAAGACTCCGTTTGGGGTGCAATCGATCGCGAGAATATTCTGGAAACCGGAAACATCCAGCCCGTTTGCGACGACGGTTCCGTCCGCCTTTAACCCCGCGCTATTGGCGGTTGCCGCATCGAGCGCGACGAGATCATAAAATTCGTTTGTTACGAGTTCGTTGGCTGTGGTGAGCGGCTGTCCGTTTTCCATCACACCGCAAAGCGCGTAATCGCCGATCGACAGCGCAGAGATGTCACGCCAGCGGAGCGCGCTCCAGTTTTGATACCCGGTCGAGAGGATTTTCCCGTCCTGCGTGATGGCTACGGTATTATAGGCGCCGGCATAGATCGAAACGACATTCGTCCATTGGCCGACGTCGCACTGATGATACGCATTCATGCCGGCTGCGACGACCGTACCATCCGCGCGCAGGCCCACGGAATGATAGGCGCCCGCAGCAACAGCCACAATATCCGTCCATTCGCTTGTATTGCATTGCCCTTCGAGATTGGAGCCGGCTGCGAGTACCGTCCCGCTTTCCGTGCACGCGATGGTGTGCTGATACCCCGTCGCAATCATGGCGGCGGGCAGCGCTTCCCGCGCTGTTTTCAGCCTGGCACGTTCGGCTATCTGCTCCTCACTCAACCCGACCAACAGCGAAACCAGCTCCCCTGCTCCCGCATTCTGCGAAAGCTCGGCTGCCGCCTGCTTCGCATATTTCGCCGCGTCTTCATAGCTTCCGAGCGAATAGAACAGACGCATGGCTTCCTCATATTTTTTATTGTCCATGCACTCGATCGCATAAATATAGAGGCAAGCATCGCTCCTTTGCGCGGCGTCAAGATAATCGCCCAGCGTGCGGTAGGTTTCGCTCGCTTCCAGATAATCGCCGTCCGCCTCATAGCCCTGCGCAAGCATATAACCGTTTTCCTGCAGCCCGAGATTGGCGCCGATATAATCGCCAGCCGCTTCATAGAAAGGGATCGCCTCGGAGAGCTTTCCGCTGCGCATATAGGATTCGGCGATATTGTAATAGAGCTTTTTTTGGAGCGCGCTCTTTGTCTCGCTGTCTTCGAAGGTACGAATCAGTTGATCCGCTTCGGTAAACTTCGACTGCGAAATTAAAACGGACGCATACGCTTCTTTGAGCGCCCCTAGATTTCGATAAGCAACAAATCCAAGCAAGGCAAGCATGATGACCGCAACGCCCGAGAAAAGCAGCGCGCGGCGAACAAACCTTCGGTCTCCCGCGAGAGCGGCAGAGCCGAGCGGCTTGCCGTCCGCGCTCCAGATACGCGTGATGTTATCCTGCATCTTTGCGGAATGCTCGTATTGTTTTTTGCTGTCGTTTTCTTCGCTCATGCAAATTCTTTCTGTTCTATTTGGGTTCTTTTAATCGCATTCGTTTCCTTTGATTCCGACGTGATGTCAGGTAGGGGTCAATTGATGTTGGCTGGCATCAGCATATTCAAAAATGCCGATGCAATCCCGTCGGACTCGGAAAGGACGATAAAGATATCGGAAATGCCGAGTTTTCGAATCGATTCCCGTACACCGAGACGAGCGCGTTCCCGCGAGTAATAGTTTTCTCGAAAATCGACCATATAGACATTGTCATAGTACGGCAGGAAAAAGGGCGCTATGCTGTTTCCGTATGAATCGCAAACCATCAGCATGTTGCGTCCGGTATGATATCCACCCGTCACGACGCGATACGGACCCCATGTTCCGCCAAGGAAGACAAGATAGCTGTTCTTGGTCTCGTCGATCACCGGCAATTCGTTTCGATTGATCGCGTTGGAGACGATGAACGATCTTGCGGGCAGCAAGGGATAGAATACTTCGATCTGATCCGCCAGATCTTTCAGCTTTGCATTCCGCTCGTGCAGATAGATCGATCCCAGAAAACCATCTATCGTTTTCGTCTGATAATCGGAAAGCGGTATCGTCTGATATCCGATACTCGTGAGCATCTCGTTCGCCGCAAGATATGCCCCGCGCGCGGTCCAGTGGTGGTCGGTGCGGAAATAGATATACTCTCCGTTCAGGATCGCGTCCTCGAGAATGTCATACGCGTTGTAAAGCACAACATTGCTGGAAAC
>CAYPEV010000213.1:0-2763 GCA_964409605.1 uncultured Christensenella sp.
GAGCAGGACATTTCCGGTGATGACGCAGCCTTCCACGAGGTCGTTCATGCGGTTGAGCGTGCGCAGCAGCGTGCTCTTTCCGCAGCCGCTGGGCCCGATGAACGCCGTGATCTGGCGCGCGGGAATCTGGAGTTCCACGTCCTTGAGCGCGTGGAGCTGCCCATAGTACAGATCCAGATTCGAAATGTCAAATTTGTTCATATACATGTATCCTTCGAACCGAATTCTAGTTCATGTGCTGGGAGGCGGAGTCGGCGCGTCATCTTCGGCCAACCCGTTTTGCAATCGACGCGGAGAGCGCGTTGATGCCAACGACGATGACGAGCAGCACAACCGCGGTCGCGTAGGTCTGGTCGATGTAGAGGCCCTCCTGCGAGAGCGCGTACATATGCACGCTGAGCGTGCGCGCCGAGTCCATGATGCCGGAGACGGTGTCTGAGGCGGTGCCCGCCGTGTAGATGAGCGCCGCCGTCTCGCCGACGATGCGGCCTACGCCGAGAATCACGCCCGCGAGAATGCCGGGAATCGCGTCCGGCAGCACCACGCGGAACACCGTGCGCAGTCTGCCTGCGCCGAGGCCGAAGCTGCCCTCGCGGAAACTGTCCGGAACGCTCATGAGCGCCTCTTCCGAGGTGCGCAGGATGACCGGCAGGATCATGATCGAGATCGTCAGCGCGCCGGAGAGCATCGAGAATCCAAGCTTGAGCGCGGTGACGAAAAACAGCATGCCGAAGAGTCCGTATACGATCGACGGGATGCCCGCAAGCGTCTCGGCGTTCATGCGGACGACTCGAACCAGCCGGCTGCCGCGCTTTGCATATTCTACGAGGTAGATCGCGGCAAAGACGCCGAGCGGCACCGCGATGAGCAGCGAAAGGCCCGTCATCAGAATCGTATTGAGCAGCGCGGGCAGCAGGGAGAGATTATCGGTGGTATATTTCCACTCAAACATCTTCCACGAGAGATTGGGTACACCCTTGAAGAGAATGTAGCCAACCACAAACAGCAGAGCACCGACGGTGATGAGGGAGGCAAGATAGACCGATAAACGCAGGAACACCGCAGAAATCTTTTGCTGTTTCATGCTTTATTCCCCCGTTTCGTAAGAGAAAAGAGAAAGTTGATGATGAGGATGAAGACAAAGAGTACGACGGCGGTTGCGATCAGCGCCTCTCTGTGCAGATCGGCCGAATAGCCCATCTCCATGACGATGTTGGTCGTGAGCGTACGCAGCCCCTTGAGAATGCCCTGCGGCATACGCGGCTGATTGCCCGCGACCATGATGACCGCCATCGCTTCGCCGATTGCGCGGCCGACGCCGAGGATCACGGCTGCGGTCACGCCGCTCTTTGCCGCAGGCAGCACGATGGAAAAGACCGAACGCTCATGCGTGGCTCCCAGGGCGAGCGCGCCTTCATAATAGGATGACTCGACGGCGTTGAGCGAGCTTTCAGAAACCGTGATGACCGTAGGCAATATCATGATGGCGAGCACGACGCTTGCCGCGAGCATGCTGCCGCGGCCGCCGAGCAGCGGCACGATGACCACAAGCCCGAAGAAGCCGTAGACGACCGAAGGGATGCCCGCAAGCAGCTGCACGGCGGGTTTGAGCAGGCTGACCATCCGCTTCGACGCAAAGCGCGAAAGGAAGATCGCCGTCAGCACGCCGATCGGAACCCCGAGTACAAGCGCGCCAGCCGTCACGTAAAGGCTGCCGAGAATCATCGGCAATATGCCGTAGATATCGTTGCCGGGCTTCCAGACCGTGCCGAAGAGGAATTTGAACACGCCGATTTTTCCGATGGCAGGCACGCCGCTGACCAGAAGAAAGACCGTGATCAGCAGGACGGCAAGTATACTGACGCAGGCAGCGGCGAGAAACAGAATTCTCGCCGCGCCCTCGCGTACTTGGTTATTTCGTCCCGCGGCGGTTTCACGCGTAAGGGAGTTTTTCTTATTCATCCAAGTCGCTCCAAGTCATGAATTTGATTATTGGATTTCTGACCAGTTCAGCAGTTCGCCGACATAGATCTGGCGGACCTGCTCCGCGGTGAGGCCGGAGACGGGGTTGTTCAGGTTGACGACGACCGCGATGCCGTCCGTTGCGATGACGGTGGAGGCGACGCCTTCTGCGGTTTCGCTGTCCTTCAGGGCGCGGGATGCCATGCCGATATCGCAGGTGCCTTCGATGGCCATCTTGACGCCGGTGCTGGAATCGCTCATCTGGATTTCGATCTCAGCGTTGGGATTGACTGCCAGGTAAGCTTCCTTGAGCTTCTCCATGACCGGGTTGACGGAGGAGCTGCCGGCGACCACGACCTTGCCGGCGACGGAACTGCCGGCAAACGCGGGGGCGTTTTCCATCGGGATGTAGTGGTTGTCCGCAACCACGGCCTGACCTTCTGCGCTGAGGATGAAGTCGATGAACGCTTTGGCGGCCTCGGAGACTTCGGCTTTGGTCACGATGTTGAACGGGCGGGAGATCTTGTAGGAGCCGTCTTTGACGTTGGCAGCGGTTGCATCCGCGCCGTCGATCTGGAGGGCTTTCACGGTGTCGTTCAAGGAGCCGAGGGAGATGTAGCCGATGGCGGCGTCGTTGCCCGCAACGGTCTGGAGAACGACGGAGGTGCTGTTGACGATTTCGGCGTCCAGCGTGGTGTTATCCACCTTGTTGCCGTCCGCGTCCTTCTGTTCTACGCCGAAGAGTTCGATAAACGCGCCCCGGGTACCGCTTCCGTCTTCACGGGAGACGACGACGATGTC
>CAYPEV010000213.1:2863-4477 GCA_964409605.1 uncultured Christensenella sp.
AGGCCGGCAACCATGGTCAGTGCGATCAGCGTCGCAAGCAGTTTCTTCATCATGAACGTTTCTCCTTTTATTTTCTTTCTCATGGTTTAAGAATAAACGAGCATTGTTTGATGAAAATACCGGGAAGATCAAATATATGTAAAATTGTTCCGCGCAATCATCAAGAATCTGTTTTGATCGAAAATCGGTGGTGTAACGCAAGGTTTTCCGCCTAAACTTGCAATCGGAGACGCTTTTCGTTATAATACTTCGGTCGGCGCAACCGGCTTGGCTGCCCATACATTTGCGTCAGATCAAAAGAGAGAGTAACATGCAGACAAGCGACTTTGCTTACGATCTACCCAAGGAGCTCATCGCGCAGACACCGATCGCGGATCGCTCCGCCTCCCGATTGCTGGTCTATCATCGCGACACGCGAACGATCGAAGATCGCGTGTTTTCCGATATTTGCGCGTACCTTTCGCCAAAGGATGTGCTGGTTCGAAACAACACGCGCGTGCTGCCCGCAAGGCTGTTTGCCCATCGTTCGGATACGGGCGGGAACATGGAGTTTCTACTATTAAAAAGAACTGGCGAGAAGACATGGGAGTGCCTCGCGCGGCCCGCGCGGCGTGCGGTCGTCGGGCGGGAATATGCGGTCAACGATGAGCTTTCGATTCGCGTTCTGGGCGAAACGGATGCGGACGGCGGCAAGCAGATTGAGCTGGTCTACGACGGCATCTTCGAAGAGGTGCTGGATCGCGCGGGGCAGATGCCGCTGCCGCCCTACATCACAGAGCGGCTCACGGACAAAACCCGCTATCAGACCGTCTACGCGCTGACGAACGGCTCCGCCGCGGCGCCGACCGCAGGGCTGCACTTTACAAACGAACTGCTGGATAAGATCCGCGCGCAGGGCACGGATATCGTCGATGTCCTGCTGCATGTAGGCCTGGGCACATTCCGCCCCGTCGCGGAAGAGAAGATTGAAGACCACGTGATGCACAAGGAGTATTACGAGGTTTCGCCGGAGGCTGCGGAGCGGATCAACCGCGCGCGGCAAAACGGCGGCAGGATCATCACCGTCGGCACGACGAGCTGCCGCACGCTGGAGAGCGTGACGAGCGAAAGCGGCGTTGTGCAGCCGGGGTGCGACTGGACGGGGATCTACATTACGCCGGGCTACCGTTTCCGCGCGGTGGACGCCTTAATCACAAACTTCCACCTGCCGGAATCGACGCTTCTGATGCTCGTCTCCGCGCTGACGGGGCGGGAGGAAGCGCTGCGATGCTATGAACACGCAATCGAAAAACGCTACCGGTTCTTCAGCTTCGGAGACGCAATGCTAATTTTATAATATCACAGAAGTTGATTTTACAATATCGGCGAATCCGATATTATTCTATTAGAAAGATTTGGGGGAGCAGCCGCATGGCATACCCGTTTATATTTGATCTCAAACACGTTTGCAAGCAGAGCGGCGCGCGATATGGCGTGCTGCACACGCCGCACGGAGACATCGAAACGCCGATCTTCATGCCGGTCGGCACGCAGGCGACGGTGAAGGCGATGACACCGCGGGATCTTCTCGACGTGAACGCCAACATCATCCTCGGAAACACCTATCACCTCTAC
>CAYPEV010000214.1:0-4459 GCA_964409605.1 uncultured Christensenella sp.
GAGGAGCATAGCAAAAATTTTCTTCATGATGTTTCCGATTTCCTTTCCTTTTTTAAGATGTGAATTGTAGGTCGGTGTAAATGCAGAGATGTGACCAACAATTTTCTTATAACATATAGACAACCGGAATCCAATGGCTCCAGGGCAAGCGCATAAGAATGTGAACCAACCCGATGATTTTACAAACCACGCGACCAAAGCGGGAAAAAATCGTCTAAAAACAACTGTAAATTTTCAAACATGCGGCGTAAAAAATCGCCTGTACACCCCCCTGAAAAATGAGAAGAGAGCTCTCATGGAAAGCCCTCTTTTGTTGAAAAATCGTCTCGATCAATACCCTCTGCCCTCGATCATCTCCCTTGTGATCGTAAAGCAGTCAAACGCGGTCTCTTCCACATGCATGACGCGCTCCACGCTCTCCCCGCGCTCCAGACGCTGGATCAGGCTGGCCACATACGGCCCCTGCAGGGGGTTGCACTCGACATTCAGCGCGATCTTTCCCGCGAGGCAATAGGAAAGGCCGAGCTTTGTCGCGTCAAATGAGATCACGATCACGCCGCCGTTTGTGTTGCAGGAGAGCCCCGCTTCCTCCATCGCGTCGATTGCGCCGAGCGCTTCGCCGTCATTTTCGCAGTAGACCACGTCGATATCCGACGTTTCCTTCAGGATCGCGCCCATGACCTCATACGCCTTTGCGCGCGTGAAGTCACCAAGTTCCTGTTTGACGATCTGCCAGTTCGGGTTTCGCAGCAGCGCGGCTTCCAGCGCGGCGGTGCGCCCGATCTGCGCGGAGGATCCGATGGTCCCCTGGATGTGCACAATGTTGATCGTCTCGTCGGTCCTGCCCTTGCTCGTCAGGAGATTTTCCAGCCAGGCGGCCGCGGTCTCTCCCTCTTTCCGGAAGTCCGAGCCGATATACGCCGTATAGAGGCTTCGATCCTCCACCTCGATGTCGCGGTCGATCACGATCACGGGGATGCCCGCGTCCCGCGCCTCCTGCAAAATCGAAGTCCAGCCCGTCTCCACGCGCGGGGAGAAGACGATATAGTCCACGTCCTGCTGAATGAAGGTGCGTATCGCACGGATCTGGTTCTCCTGCTCGTTTCTCGCGTCGTCGAAGATCAGCTCATATCCATTCTCCTCGCTCAGCGCGCTCTTCATGCTCTCGGAGTTGGCGACTCGCCATTCCGACTCCGCGCCGACCTGCGAAAACCCGACCACGATCGGACTGCCGACGGTCTTCTCCGGCAGTTCCGTGCTGTCCGCGCCTCCCGCGCAGCCCCCCAAAAAGCCCGCGCAAAGCGCCAGAACAAGAATTGCCGCGCTCATCTTCTTCATTCTCCCATCTCCTTCTCGCTCGTGCGCATCGGTATCTTGACATAGATCTTGGTGCCGTCCTCGGGCGTACTCGTAAGGGTCAGCCCGTATTCCTGTCCGAAGAGAATCTGGATGCGCTGGTGCACCGTGCGAAGGCCGAAGCCTTCCTTCCTGCCGTCAAACAGAGACGAGCGGACCTCGTCGAGCCGCTCCTCGCTCATGCCGCTGCCATCGTCCGCGACCTCTAAAATCAGGTGGTCGCCCTCCGCCCGTCCGCTGACGCGGATCAGCCCTTTTCTGCGGCGGATCTTGATGCCGTGATACAGCGCGTTTTCCACGAGCGGCTGCAGCGTCAGTTTCGGAAGGATATAGGCGTTCAATTCTTCCGGAAAATCGATTTCATATTCCATCAGGTCGCGATAGCGCATGTGCTGGATTTCAAGGTAACTGCGGATATGCTGCTGCTCCTCTTTGAGCGTGATGACATTCTGCCCGCGGCTCAGGGAGAAGCGGAAGAAATTGGAGAGGCTGCTGACCATCGCGACCGCCTCGCTGATCTCGCCGGATTCGATCAGCCAGATGATCGTATCGAGCGTATTATAGAGAAAGTGCGGGTTGATCTGCGCCTGTAGGAGCGCAAGCTCCGTGCGCCTTCTTTGCTTTTCCTGCTCCGTGTTGCGCTCGATCAGGCGTTTGAGGTGGCCGACCATGCTCTCGATGCCGTCGGAGAGCAGCTGCACCTCCTCGACATCCGCCTGAATGGGTTCGCAGACCAGCAGCCCCCCGCGCCCGATGGCGACAAGACGCTCGCAGAGCATATCGATGGGGTCCACAATCCTGCGGCTGAGTTTGCGCGAATAGCTCAAAAGGAAGAATAGCAGCGCGAGCGCGAGTACAACAACGACGCCCATCAGCGCCACCATGTTCGTGATCATGGTCGACTGCAGGGCGTCCAAATGCACCGCTTCATAGTACAGGTAGGTGTACATATATTCCTGGATCAGATCCGCCATGACATAGATGTTGTCATTCAGCCGGCTCATGCGGGAGTCATACCCTTCGGTAACCGCAATCTCCTGCATCTTGTCTTCCAGGTTGTGGCAAAGGTTCAGCACGCTGTTGATGGCGCGGAGGCTGTCCTTTTCCCCGGTGGTTTCGATGAGCTTTCGCGCGATCCGCTCCGCGGACTTCACCTCTTCGGTCGGCATACCTTCGGAGTACTGGCTGTCGATCACGTAGTAGTACATCTTTGTCTTGATGTTGTCGGTAAATTCGCGGTTGAAGTCCGAGGCGGTGGTCACGTTGTTGAGGATCGAGTTGTATTGCAAGCCGTAGCCGATGCCGATGCCCACGACAAGAATGATGATCAGCATCAACGGAATCGTGACGATGAGGATCATCTTCCAGAGTTTCTTTTGCATGGTCGTCTTCGCGGTCTTCGCCGTCCAGCTGATGTTCTCGATCACCGTTTGTCCCCTCTGCGGTACTCGCTGGGCGTGCAACCCGATACTTTTTTGAACACGAAACTGAAATAGTGCGAGTCCCGGAACCCCACCGCATAGGCGATCTCGCTCGAGCGCATATCCGTCTGCCGCAGCATGCGCTTGGCCTCGCTGATCCGCTTTCCTGTAAGGTATTCGACGAATGTCTGCCCGATCTCCTGGCTGAACATCGCGGAGAAATAGTTGGGGCTGATGTTCACCTTCTGTGCAACCTTATCCAGAGAGATCGTCTCCTCCGGATAGTGCTCGTCGATAAAGCCGATGGCTTTGTTCAAAAGATCGCGCTGCTGCTTTTTGCTCTCGCGGTCGCGCAGGCGAATCGCGTGCAGCATGATTTGCCGCATATAGCCGCGCGCTTCGTCGGGCGTGGAGATATTGTCCTTCGGCCGGAGTTCCGGCGGCCAGAAACTGTCCGCATGGCAGCCGATGGAGTCAAGATACGCTGCCGCGGCGAAATAGACCGTCATGGTCAGATAGCGGCAGAACATCGAAAGCGGCACGCTTTCCTCGCCCGCGCCGCGCAGCAGCTGCGCGATGAACGGCTCGATCTCCTCCGCGGAGCCGCTGCTGAAAAAGCAGCGCACCCGTTCCTGGTCGATCTCCGGCTTGCCCGGCTCCGCCGCCGCCGCGCGGGAGGTTCGGATGGATTGTATGCTCTCCTCGGTGAGGATGTGCTCCTCCGGGCAGAGATAGCGGTAGGACAGAATCCGGCTCGCTTCCGAAAAACACGCGGGTAGCGCGCTCAGCCGCGCGACGGGCGAACCGCACGCGATGTGCCAGTTTATCTCGCGCCCCGCCGCTTCGCAGAGCGCCTGAAGGTCCCAGACGCACTCCGCCGTACGCGAGATGATCTCCTCCGCGCCGCCCTTGACGAGCACCGCGTGGGTTGTGATGTTCCAGCGAAACAGGATCAGCTCCGCGCGGGAGAGGAAGTATTGCGTCACGCGATCCTGGAGCTTCGCGAGCGCGTCCGTATACCCTTCCGGTGCGCTGCCGTCATATTGCGCGCTGCTGAGTGAAAACAGCAGGATATTATAGCCCGGGGCGTTGAGGTCGATCTCCATCGATTTGGCGGTTTCCGAAATCTCCGAAACGCTCAGGCCGCCGGTGACGATCTGCTCGAAGAAGCGCCTGCGCGAGAACGCCTCGTATTCCTGCGCTTCGCGCTGGAACATGGTCAGATATTCGCGCTGCTGCTGCTCCGCCTCCATCTTTTTCTGGAGCGAGACGAGCAGGTCCACCATCTTCTCCTTGATGACCGGCTTGAGCAGATATTGCTCTACGCCCATGCGAATTGCCTGCTGCGCATACGAAAAGTCGTCATATCCGCTGATGATGACGATCTTGGTGCGCGGCAGTTCTTTTCGGACCAGCTCGCTCAGCGCGAGTCCGTCCATAAACGGCATCTTGATATCGGTGATCAAAAGATCCGGCTGAATCTGGCGGATCAAAGGCAACGCAAGCTCCCCATCCGGCGCGTCTCCGGCATAGGAAAAGCCATACTGCTCCCATTGGATGTTTTTGCGAATCCCTTCGCGTACGACGATTTCATCTTCGACAAGAAAGACCTTGAACATCGGATCTTCCCTTCTTATAGACGTGTGCGATTCGTTTTTTGGATGTGCATGTTGCCCCATTTA
>CAYPEV010000215.1:0-4428 GCA_964409605.1 uncultured Christensenella sp.
TGGAAGAAGCGAAACGGCTGCGCGCCATGCCGGTGGTCTATACGTTCTCCAACCATCCGCTGGAGGTGCTCGGCGGCAGCGTACGCCTGCTCTCCGGCATTCGCGAGCGGAATATGCTCCTGCGTTCACTCGGCGTAGACGAGGTGGAGAGCGTGCCCTTTACGCGCGAGATGGCGCATCTGAGCACGGAACAATTCGTCGACTTGCTGTCGGAGAATTGGGACGTGCGCGGACTCGTCGTCGGCTACAACTACACCTGCGGGGACCGCGGGGCGGGCACGCCGGAGACGCTGCGCCGGATTGGTGAAGCGCGCGGCTTTTCCGTTTCCGTCGTCGAACCCGTGTTGTTTGAAGGCGAGCCGGTCTCCAGCACGCGCATCCGCGAGGCGGTAGAGCGCGGTGACGTCTGCCTTGCGGAACAGCTGCTCAAGCGGCGATACACACTCAGCGGCGTGGTTGTCGAAAACAAGCGCATCGGCAGGCGGATCGGATTTCCGACCGCGAACATCGAGCAGGACCCGAAGCGCGCGATCCCTGCGGACGGCGTGTACGCGACGTTCGCGTTCGCCGGCGGGGCAGCCTACCGCGCGGTGACCAACATCGGAAACAATCCTACGGTGCACGGCAGCCACCTGACGATCGAGACGCACCTGATCGACTTCAACGCCGATCTCTACGGACAACAACTGACCGTCGCGTTCCGAAAGCGACTGCGCGGCGAGGCGAAGTTTGATACGCTGGATGCGCTCAAAGAGCAGATCCGGCGGGATGTTGAGGAGGCGGCTTCCCTGCACGATGCGTAAGCGCATGTGACGCGCGGGAAGGCACAAGGACACATAAAAAACATATTTGCGGTGGTTTACAAGATTTCGCGAATATGCTATCCTATAAAAGCATTCAAATGCCGTTTACCGGGATATGCGACACTCCGACGCATTTCTCAGTTTACGGGAAAGAGAAAAAAGGAGAAAAAAACCATGACCAAGACAGAAACCATTGAAAAGTACGCGCTTCACGAAGGCGACACCGGCTCTCCCGAAGTGCAGATCGCGCTCCTGACCGAGCGGATCAACCACCTCAACGAGCACCTGAAGCTGCACATGAAGGATCATCACTCGCGCCGCGGCCTCTTGAAGATGGTCGGTCAGCGCAGAGGGCTTCTGAACTACCTCAAAGAGAAAGACATCGAGCGTTACAGAGCGATTGCAGCAAGCCTGAACATCCGTATCAAGTAAGAGAAAAAGGCGGGGTTGTTCCCGCCTTTCTTTCTATGTATTGAATGGAATAGCAAATATACTGGATTTGTACAGTATGCATTTCGTCCGCGCGGCATGGTTCCATGTGTTTTTTGCTCATCTGCGGATGGATTTGCCCCAATACAGGTTATAATAGAAAAGAAGATAAAGAAGAAGAAGGAGCAAACAAATACTATGGAAAGAAACTTCCAGATGCAGCTTGGCGGCAAGACGCTCATCGTCGAAACCGGCAAGTACGCCGAACAGGCGGGCGGAAGCTGCCTCGTCCGCTTGGGCGACACGGCGGTTCTGGTCTGCGCGACTATCGCGAAGACCGCGCGCGACGGCGTCGATTTTCTGCCGCTTTCGGTGGAATATCAGGAAAAACTCTACTCGGTGGGCAAGATTCCCGGCGGGTTCATCAAGCGGGAAGGGAGACCTACCGACCGCGCGATCTTAAGCTCGCGCCTCATCGATCGTCCGCTGCGTCCGCTGTTCCCGAAAGGGTTTTACAATGACGTGCAGGTGGTTGCCACCGTCATGTCCGTGGAGCAGGACGTGCAGCCCGAAATCCTTGCGATGATCGGCTCCTCCGTGGTGCTCTCCATCAGCGAAGCGCCGTTCTCCGGCCCGACGGGTTCTGTCGCGGTCGGCATGGTTGACGGCGAATTTATCATCAATCCCGACGTTGCGCAGCGCGAGAAGAGCAGACTCAGCCTCGTGGTCGCCGGCACCAAGGACGCGGTCATGATGGTTGAAGCGGGCTCCACCGAGATCTCCGAAGACGAGATGCTTAACGCGATTCTGTTTGCGCACGATGAAATCAAGAAGATCGTCAGCTTCATCGCGGACATCGAAGCCCAGGTCGGCAAGCAGAAGATTGAACCGGAGATCTATCACCCCGACGAAGCGCTGGAAGAAAAAGTGCGCGCATATGCCTTTGATAAGGTCGTCTGGTCGCTGGATACGTTTGACCGCTCCGAGCGCGAAGTGCGCGGGGATCAGGTCAAGGCGGAGACGGTGGAAGCCTTCAAGGAAGAATACCCCGAGTCCGCCAAGGACATCGGTGCGATCCTGTACAACATCACCAAGGAAGTCGTCCGCGACAAGATCATCAACAAGAAGATCCGCCCCGACGGCCGCGCACAGGATGAGATCCGCCCCATCTGGAGCGAGGTCGGCATCTTCGGCCGCACGCACGGCAGCGCGGTCTTTACCCGCGGACAGACGCAGGTGATGACCATCGCCACTCTCGGCACGATCTCCGAAGCGCAGTCGCTCGACGGGCTTTCCCTCGAAGAGAGCAAGCGCTATATGCATCAGTATAATATGCCGCCGTACAGCACAGGCGAAGCGAAGCCCATGCGCGGCGTCGGCCGCCGCGAAATCGGCCACGGCGCACTCGCAGAGCGCGCGCTGGAGCCGGTTCTGCCGAGCGAAGCGGAGTTCCCGTATTGCATGCGCCTCGTGAGCGAGGTCATCAGCTCCAACGGCTCCACCTCGCAGGCTTCCATCTGCGCGAGCACGCTGGCGCTGCTGGATGCGGGTGTTCCGATCAAGAAGTCCGTCGCGGGCGTCGCGATGGGCCTGATCAAGGACGATTCCACCGGCAATATCGCGATCCTGACCGACATTCAGGGTCTGGAGGACTTCCTCGGTGATATGGACTTCAAAGTTGCCGGTACGCGGGACGGCATCACCGCTATCCAGATGGATATCAAGATCAAGGGCATCAACCGCGAGATCCTCACCCGTGCGCTGGAGCAGGCGCGCAAGGGCCGCATGTTCATCCTTGACAAGATGGACGAGACCCTCCGTGAGCCGCGCGCAGAGCTCTCACCCTATGCGCCGCGCATCATTACGTTCACGATCAATCCCGACAAGATCCGCGAAGTCATCGGCAGCGGCGGCAAGGTCATCAACAAGATCATTGCCGATACCGGCGTGAAGATCGACATCGAGGACGACGGCACGGTCTATATCGCGTCCCCCGACTCGGCGGCCGCGGCGGAAGCCAAGCGGATCATCGACGGCATCGTCAAAGAGATCGAAGTCGGCGACGTCTACCTCGGCTCCGTGGTCGGCATCAAGGAGTTTGGCGCGTTCATCAACCTCAAGCCCGGCACAGACGGCCTCCTGCATATCTCCCGCATCGCCAATAAGCGCGTGGAGAAGGTGGAAGACGTTCTCTCCATGGGCGAGCAGGTGCTCGTGCGCGTTATCGACATCGACCCCAAGACCGGCAAGATCAGCCTGACCCGCAAGGACATGCTCCCGCCGGAAAAGGACTGAGTTCCGAAGCGATCCAACGATCAAGGCGCGGCGGCAACGCCGCGCCTTTGCTACGCGCCGCATGGACTCGCGCAGACAAACGATTTATGGTAAAATACAACATTGTTAACACCCGTGCATGAAAGGGAAGACGAAACGCATGATACGCCAAACCAAGCTGCCAAACGGCATCCGCCTGATCTATGAAAAGATGGAACACGTGCGCTCCGTCTCTATGGGCGTCTGGGTAGATGCCGGTTCCGTGCGCGAAACGCAGGAGACTGCGGGCGCGTCCCACCTCATCGAGCACATGGTGTTTAAGGGGACAGAACGCAGAGACGCAGAGCAGATCGCAATCGAGATGGATGCAATCGGCGGAAACATCAACGCGTATACGAGCAAGGAGAACACCTGCTTTTACGCAAAGGTGCTGGACGAACACCTCGACCTCGTCTCCGACGTGCTCTCGGATATCACGTTCCACAGTGTATTCGACCCGGAAGAACTCAAAAAAGAGCAGGGTGTCGTTCTGGAAGAAATCCTGATGAACGAGGACAGCCCGGAGGATCTCGCAGGGGAGGAGAGCAATATGCTCTTCTTTGGCGAAGAGACGCTGGCGAGCCCCATCCTCGGCACCAAGGAGAGCGTGCGCGCGTTCACGCGCGAGTCGCTGCTTGCCTACAAAAACGAGTTCTACGTCCCAAACAATATCGTGGTCTCCTGCGCGGGCAATTTCGAAGAGCAGGCGCTGATCGATTCCGTCACGCGCTGGTTTGATCCGCCGGCGTCCGAACGGACGGCCGCGCCGATGCGCCAGCGTTTTCCCGGCGGCAAGCGCGAGAAGATGATCGAAAAAGACGTAGAGCAGGTGCACATCTGCCTCACGCTGCCGGGCTTTGCCAGGGACAGCGAGGGGCAATAT
>CAYPEV010000216.1:0-4407 GCA_964409605.1 uncultured Christensenella sp.
GCTCTGGGGATTTGCCGCGGTCATCGTGACCACGATCGTTGGCAACCTGATCCTCGGCAAGTTCCATCTTTCCTTTGCGGATCAGCCGGTCGCGCATACGGATGGACTCTGGAACTTCCTCGGTATGGCGCTGGTCGGCTGGGGCAGCGTCCTGCTCGGCGGCTGCCCGCTGCGTCAGGTGATTCTCGCGGGAGAGGGCAATTCCGACGCGGGCATTACGGTGACCGGCTTTGTGGTCGGCGCGGCGATCTGCCATAACTTCGGCCTTGCCTCCTCTGCCAAGGGCCCGACGGCGAACGGCATGGTCGCGGTCATTGCGGGATTTGTGATCCTGACGCTGATTGGACTGTTCAACCGCGAGAAGGCGTAAGCGCACGCTGCTGAAAAGAAGAAAGGAACGAAAACTATGATGATCGTAGACGCAAGAGGACTGTTGTGCCCCGAACCCGTCGTGCGTACGCAGCGCGCGGTGAAGGACGGCCTCGCAGAGTTGACTGTGCTGGTTGATGCGGAGGCGGCGAAGGAAAACGTCACGCGGTTTGCCGTTTCGCGCGGATATACCGTTGCCGTCCAGCAGGAAGGCACGGACTATACGCTTTCCCTGAGCCGGGCATGACGGAATATATCGCGACGTTTCACACCCACCTTTCCGCAATGCGCACCCACAGGACGCTGGCGGCGCAGGGTGTTGCCGCGCGGCTTTCGCCCGTGCCGCGCTATCTCAGCGCAAGCTGCGGCACCTGTGTGATCTACCGCGCGGAGCAGGCGTTTCTAACCTGCATGGACGCGGATGTGGAGCGCGTCGTAGAGAGGCTGGGACAGGCGAACGAATTTCGCGAGCTATTGAATCACGCATAATCGAAACATAGCACATGTGCGGGGCGCGGCGAACTGCCGTGCCCCGCTTTTTTCACGATTTCGTTGCAATCGCGGCCGCGGGTCAATCCGCAAATGCAGTTGTTCAAGCGCGGGAAATAAGGTATGATAATGAAGTAGATTTTGAATCCATTCATCGAGAAACGTTCAGGGGGGTCTGAAATCATGAAAAGACGAATTCGGCATGGATTGATCCTGATCGCCGTGCTTCTGTGCTGCCTGACGCTGGGCGCCTATTCGCTCGCGGATGCCGGCAACTTCTCCGGCGGCTCCGATTGGGGTGGCGGCGGGTCCGATTGGGGCGGCAGTTCCAGCTGGGACTCCGGCTCCAGTTGGGATTCCGGCTCCAGCTGGAGCAGCGGATCGACCTATGACGGCGGATCATATTCCGGAAGCGGTTCCGGCGATTCGCTCGGCTGTCTTGGCGGGAATCTGTTTACGGTCATAATCATCGTGATCGTCGTCATCACAATCCTGCGTTATATGAAGTCCGGTCAGCATGGCGGGGGACAGAACGTCTACACCGCCGCGCAGGAAGAACCCGGACTGCCGCTGGATACGCTCAAGCAGAAAGACCCGAACTTCAACGAACAGGCGCTGCTGGAGAAAGTTGGCAACCAGTACATCCAGATGCAGAACGCATGGGAGAGCAAAGACTGGGAGTCCATGCGTGCGATTATGACCGACGCGCTGTACAACCAGATGGCGCGGCAGCTGCAGGCGCTTATCGACGCAAAACAGACCAACCATGTGGAGCGCATCGCCGTACTAGAAACGCGGATTAACCGCTATGCGGTGGAAGGGGATAACGACGTTCTCGTCGTACGGCTCTCCACACGCATCACGGACTATACGACGGACGACCGCACGGGCAACATCGTCAGCGGCAGCACGACGCGCGAACTGTTCATGGTATACGACTGGAAGCTGATTCGCCAGAAGGACAAGAAGACGCTCAACCAGCCGAGCGTCACCCAGATCAGCTGCCCGAACTGCGGCGCGCCGCTGGACATCAACCACAGCGGGAAGTGCCCGTATTGCGGCACCATCGTCACGCTCAAGGACCACGACTGGGCGCTATCTGTCATCAAGGGAATCTCCCAGAGGACGGTCGGCAACTGACAAACACGACCTGCGAAAAAACCGCCGCTGAACCGGATGTTCAGCGGCGGTTTGTGTTTGTTCGCAGGAATCTGCACGGGTGCTTTCGGAACGTCTGAATCCGGGTTGTCTCTCAACCTGTCATGGGGTTTGATTGGCGGCAATCCGAACGATGGCCTCATGCTCGGCATCCGGTATCTCGTTGACGCCGGTAAGCGAACCGGAGAAATAGAGCGAATATTCCGGCAGGGGCTGGTTCTCCAGGCTTGGCGCTGCCTGCTGAATCGATGCCGCGATGAGAATTCCGTCTACCGCGATGACGACCGGCTGCTTTTCCGAGCTGCTCGCCGCGCTGAAAAAGCCGCGCAGCGTCGCGTTATCCCAGTCCAGCTCCGGGCGCATCTTCGCGTGGCTCTCCGTGGAGACACAGACCATGTGCAGGGTGATTCCGGAATAGCAACTTGTCACGTCATAGGATTGCCCTGGAACGAGCTTTGCGCGCACTTCTTCCCATGGCATCAGCGTGCCGTAGGTAACAAGAAAACCCATTTGCGATCCGCTGGCGAAGACGGAGGATACGGGAGAGGCCGCAAGTGCATCGTTGGCGAAAAGCAAATCGCCCGCCGCATAGATTGTGACACTGTTTGCCTTTGCAAAAGCCGCGAGCGCGTCCGCATCCGCCTGTTCCCAGCGGCCGTTGACAACGCCGGGCAGATAGCCAAGATCGCCCAGCCGTGTCTCCACGCGAAGCACATCATCCGAACATTCGCCGATTTGAAAACGGATGCTCAGCGCGCGGGCACGGCCGGAGAAAGAAAAGAAAAGCGCAAAAACAAGCGCCAGAAGCAGGGCGCGGCGCAAAAAGAATGCTGTTTTGCGAATTGAGCATGATTTCATAACGCTGAGAGTATAGCACAATTTCCTGTGGATTTCCATGAACGGAATGTGAAAAACGCTTGCGGCTTTTACCGTCTGAAAGCGGGAAGAAAATGGATTATGACGCAAGACCGGAAAATTTGCGAACCAGTCGCGGTATGCCGGGAAAAACGTGGTACAATCATATCGAGAAGAACAGCGAAAGGAGGCAAACGATATGCGGTGTTCCTGCCAAAATTGCGGCGCCTACATGGTGCAGGACGAAAAGGGACTCGTCAGCCGCTGCATCTGCCCGGAATGCTTTGCCACCTGCAGCGCCTGTATGGGAACCCGGCAAACGCCGATGGACCCGGAATCGCTCAAATTCATGCTGCTCCAGCGGGAGCGGTATGACGCGGAGCACGAAACGGACGACTAACCGACACACAACGGAGTAAAAAAAGGAGAAGGCCGAACACCTTCTCCTTTGTGCGTATTATGCGGGCGGTGCGGTCGGCACCGGTGTATCGGCCGGCAGCGGCTCAGGCGTGATATCGAAGTAGGAGGGCGTCGGCGTTTCCGCGCCGGGGCAGATCCAGATTTCGCCCTGGAACGCCTTGTAGGTCGAGACCGCGAGCTTTTCTTTTCTCACAAGCGTGCCCGCCAGATAGTAATTCTTATAGCTCTGGTAGACATACCCTTTTCTGGGAGTGACGGCCACATACGTTTCGCCGGCAACCATCAGCGATCCGTCCGCTTTCTCGGTGCCGACGGGGACTTCCATCTCGATCGGCTCGCCGTTTGCGCTGGTGGTGGAGACAAGCGAACTGGTCAGTTTGATTTCGTCATACTCGGTGGTTGCAAAGGGAATGCCCCAAACCTCAAACGTGAGCTTGTTGCTGCTTGTCGTATAGCCGATGATCACAATATCCGAAGTGGTATTGTTCTTAAACTGAAAATCGATGATATTGCCGACCGAGTTGATCGTCGCATCCAGGCCCTCTTTGATATAGGCGACCGGCATCGAGTGATTGCGGCGGAACACGATCTCCAGATCCCCCTTGACGACCGCGTTATAGAGCGTCGAGGAAAGCTGGCAGACACCGCCGCCCGCCTGCGGCACGATCGCGCCGCTTTCGTAGGCGTTGGCCATCTTCCAGCCGTTGCCCGTGCTGCGCACGCCGAGCGTATCGTTGGTGGAGAATGTCTCGCCGGGTTTTAGTACGGTGCCGTTGATCAACCCCGCGCCCTTGCGCACGTTGTATTTACGCGCGCTCGTGCTGGAGGAGAAGTCCGTGGTCGCGCTCGCGCGCAGAACAAACTGTCCCTGCAGCGTGGCCGCGGTCAGCGTCGGCTGGGTGGTGACGATCGGAATATTGATCGGCGTAGTCACGTTGTTGACGATGGCCTGCGAGATCGTGTTGATCAGCGCACTTTGATCGACCACGGCCCCGACAACCTCGTTTTGAATCTGCAACGCGTGGGTTTTCTCGTCGATCCCTGTTACCTTCGCGTCCTGCGCGGGCACATCGATCTG
Source organism: uncultured Christensenella sp. (assembly GCA_964409605.1). Taxonomy (GTDB): domain Bacteria; phylum Bacillota; class Clostridia; order Christensenellales; family CAG-138; genus UBA7703. Next base: position 4,370 of record CAYPEV010000216.1, read on the forward strand.
CGCCGCAATCTGCGCGACAGCGGCGTTCAGGCTGGTGA
>CAYPEV010000217.1:0-4376 GCA_964409605.1 uncultured Christensenella sp.
AAAACCCCTCAACCAGACTTTCTACGAGCGTATCCGGTGTATTAACATTCCCTCTGTCGCTCTCCCTCCGGCAGGATAGCGGTTTCAGTAGCTTCATAAGTCCGGCCCGCCGCAAAGCTTAGGCGGGTTCGTTCCCTACCCTAAATGACGCCCGTATCTGAGACAGTAGGTTTTCTCAGGCGAACGGTCACTGCTTAAGCAGCGACAGCTAAAGTATTTTTGTCAGTTACTTTAATCTGTTCCCGCTTTTTACGAAGCTCGGGGCTTCGGCTCGCTTATCCAACATCAGCGATCCCCGTCGAAACCAGGTTCGCCCCCACGAATGCGCGATCGGATTTCAACCGCGCAATCTTATTGTAATCGTGCAGCTCATGTGCGTCAAGCGATACGGAAGAATGTTGCCGCTTGTTCACGTCCGTGTGAAATTGCGCATGGTTACAGCGGCAGATCGAGCACATCCAGCGTGCTGAAATAATCCTTCGGCGTCTCCGCGCGGCGGATCAGTTTCGCGGTGCCATCCGGCTTCAAGAGCAGTTCCGCGCTTCTGAGCTTGCCGTTGTAGTTATAGCCCATCGCAAAGCCGTGCGCGCCGGTGTCGTGAATGACCAGCAGATCCCCCGGCTCGGTCTTTGGCAGCGGGCGATCGACCGCGAATTTATCGTTGTTCTCGCAGAGGGAGCCGACCACGTCGTAAACATTCGTCAGCGGCGCCGTCTCCTTGCCCATCACGGTAATGTGATGATACGCGCCATACATCGCGGGGCGCATGAGATTGACGGCGCAGGCGTCCACACCGATATACTTCTTGTGCGTCTCTTTCTTGTGGATCGCGCGCGTGACGAGATAGCCAAACGGTCCCGTGATATAGCGTCCGAGCTCCGTAAAGATCTTCAGCTTCAGCCCGCTCGGTGCGACAATCCGGTCGTACTGATGTTTGACCTCTTCGCCGATATAGCGGATATCCGTCTCTTTCTCATACGGGCGGTACGGGATGCCGATGCCGCCGGAGAGATTGACGAACGTGAAGTTCGCGCCCGTCTCCTCATGAAGCTCCACAGCGGTCTTGAAGAGTTTTTTCGCCAGCGCGGGATAATAGTCGTCGTCCGTCGTGTTGCTCACAAGAAACGCGTGCAGGCCGAATTCCGTTGCGCCGAGCGCCAGGAGCTTTTTCACGCCTTCGCTGAGCTGCTCCCGCGTCATGCCGTATTTCGCCTCGCCGGGATTGCCCATGATGGTGTTGCCCAGCAGGAATTCGCCGCCGGGGTTGAACCGCAGGCACACGGTCTTGGGGATGCCGCCGTTTTCCGCAAGAAAGTCGATGTGCGTGATATCGTCGAGATTGATCAGGACGCTCATCTCCCGCGCGAGCTGAAACTCGCCCGCGGGCGTATCGTTGGAGGAGAACATCACGTCGTGTCCCGTCACGCCGATCGCGCGGGAAAGCAGCAGCTCCGTCAGAGAGGAACAATCCATACCGCAGCCGCTTTCAAACAGAAGCCGCATGGTCGCGGGGTTTGGCAGCGCCTTGACGGCGAAGTATTCGCGGAAGCCTTCGTTCCATGCGAACGCTTCCTGCAGTCGTTTGACGTTTGCGCGGATACCCGCTTCATCGTAGATATGAAACGGCGTTGGAAATTGTTCTACGATGGCCTCCAGGGCATCCTTCGTGAACGGCAGATTTCTCATGTTCTGTCCTCCTTGATCCGTCGTTCCATTTCGCGGTCCGCGTCCCGGTCTGCGATCGTATGCCGCTTGTCGTAGAGCTTTTTGCCCTTCGCGACCGCAAGCAGCAGCTTGACGCGTCCATCCTTGAGGTAAAGCTCCAGCGGAACAAGGCTCATGCCCTCTTTCTGGGAGGCGACCTGAAGCCTTCGAATCTCGCTCTTGTGCGCAAGAAGCTTTCGCGTGCGGAACGGATCTTTGTTGAAGATGTTCCCCTGCTCATACGGACTGATGTGCATGCCGATGACGAACAGCTCGCCGTTCTTCACCTGCGCGTAGCTGTCCTTTAAGTTACAGGCGCCTTTTCGGAGTGACTTTACCTCGGTTCCGAAGAGTTCGATTCCGCACTCAAGCGTTTCCTCGATAAAGTAATCGTGGCGCGCTTTTCGGTTTTGCGCTACCGGCTTAACACCGCGTTTCACGGGCATTGGAACAGCCCTCTCACTTTCCGACGGAAAATAATATATTATTTACAATCATTTTAATCGCTCTTCGCCGGAAAAGTCAAGGGCATTGCGTTGCGGCGCGAAAAAAAGACTGCCATTCCGTCTTGATCTTGTTGTTTGGCTCTTACCGAAAAAAGCGGCGCACCCATTGGCACGCCGCATATGGTTCCCTGAACCGATCTTTAGAAGATGGTCAATACCAGCGCAAGCACACCGACAGTGATCGCGAGAACGACCGTCAGTTTCTGCAGTTTCGCTTCACGGCTGGCTGCTTTGCCCTTCGCGGTAAAGGAATTGGTCTCGCCGCCAAAGGAAGCGCCAAGGCCGGAGCTTTTCGTCTTCTGCAGCAGAACGACGACGACGAGCAGAACAGAGATCAACATCAGCGCGATGCGAATGATAAGCGCCGCAGTATTCATTGTGACTTTCCTCCAATTTTGATCTCCGATGCGCGGGCGTTTGATCCGCCGCCGGAGCAATCAGCAATATTGCGCTCTTGCGGCGATTGCCACCGCCCAAGCCTAGTGATTATAACATGCACCCGCCTTGATTGCAAGACTGAATGCGCGTTCCGACGCGTGAAAATCAGCCTTCGATCAGCGATTTTCCGGTCATTTCCTGCGGGATCGGCAGCCCCAGCAGCGTCAGCAGCGTGGGCGCGAGATCGCTCAGCCTGCCGCCCGTGCGGAGGGTCGCATTCTTGCGCGTATCGTCCACAAGGATGCAGGGCACGGGATTCGTCGTGTGCGCCGTGAACGGCACATGTTCCACCTCGTCCCACATCTTCTCGCAGTTGCCGTGGTCGGCGGTGATGATGCAGCGGCCGCCGGTCTTGAGGATCGCGTCCACCACCTTTGCGGCGCAGGCGTCCACGGCGTGCACGGCTGCGGTCGCTGCCGCCATTACGCCCGTGTGCCCGACCATGTCGGGGTTTGCGAAATTGAGGATCATCACGTCATATTTGCCGCTTTCGATGCGCTTGACCGCTTCGTCCGCGACTTCATATGCGCTCATCTCCGGTTTGAGATCATACGTCGCCACCTTCGGCGAGGCGATCAGCGCACGGTCTTCCCCTTCGTTCGGCGTTTCCACGCCGCCGTTGAAGAAGAAGGTCACATGCGCGTACTTCTCCGTCTCCGCGATGCGAAGCTGCGTGAGTCCCTTCTCCGCCAGATATGCGCCGAACGTATGATCCAGCGATTCCGGACGGTAGGCCACGTGTACGCGCTCGCCAAACGTCTTGTCATACTGCGTCAGGCAGACGTAGTAGAGCGGGAAAAAACCGTTTTTGCGCGGGAACGCGTCAAAGTCGTCAAACACCAGCGTACGGGTGATTTCACGCGCGCGGTCAGGACGGAAGTTGAAGAAGATCACGCTGTCGTTGGCGGAGATTTTGCCGACAGGCGCACCGTTTTCGAGGATGACGGTGGGCAGGACGAATTCATCCGTCTCGCCCTTGTCATAGCTGTTCTGCATGGCGATCTCGCCGCTTGCAGCCGTTTCCCCTTCGCCGCAGACAAGCGCCGCATACGCCTTCTCCACGCGCTCAAAGCGGTTGTCGCGGTCCATGGCATAGTAACGCCCCATGACGGTAGCGATCTTGCCCACGCCGATTTCCGCAAGCTTTGCGTCAAGCTCTTCGACAAAACCCTTGCCGCTGCTCGGCGGCACGTCGCGTCCGTCCATGAAGCAATGCATGTAAACTTTTTCCAGCCCGGCTTTTTTTGCCATCTGCACGAGCGCGTAGAGATGCGTGTTGTGCGAATGCACGCCGCCGTCGGACAAAAGCCCCATCAGGTGCAGCGCGGAGCCGTGCTGTTTGCAGTTTTCGATCGCGCCCAGAAGCGCCTTGTTTTCAAAGAAGTCTCCGTCCATGATCGCCTTGGTGATGCGCGTAAGCTCCTGATAGACGATTCTGCCCGCGCCGATGTTGAGGTGTCCTACCTCGCTGTTGCCCATCTGGCCAGTCGGCAGGCCAACGTCCATGCCGCTTGCCGCAATCTGCACATGCGGATACTCGTTCCACAGGCGCGAGATATTCACGGCGCCGTCGGCCTTGATGGCGTTGAATTCCTTCTCCGTGGAACAGCCGAAGCCGTCCAGGATGATCAAAGCGGTGATCGGTTTCGTCATCAGAAGTGAACCACCTTTGAAAAATCTTCGCTCTTGAGCGAAGCGCCGCCGATGAGGCCGCCGTCGATCTCCGGC
>CAYPEV010000218.1:0-4340 GCA_964409605.1 uncultured Christensenella sp.
GGGCGACGATGCGGGCGATCTCCTCCTCGCTCACGCGGTCGTGCAGATAGGTCGTGGCCTGCGCGCCGCTTTCCGCGCGCTTCTCCTCCTGCTCTAGCTCGGCAATCAGTTGCGGCAGCTTGCCATATTTGAGTTCGGCAGCCTTGTTGAGGTCATATGCGCTCTCCGCTTTTGCAATCTCGGCGTTTGCGCGCTCAATCTCCTCGCGCAGCTGCTGCACCTTCCCGATGGCGGATTTTTCATTTTCCCATTTTGCCTTCATCTCGCTGAAATTCGCGCGGAGTTCCGCAAGCTCGCGCTGGATCTCCTCCAGATGCTCGCGGCTGAGCTTGTCCGTCTCTTTCTTCAGCGCGGCTTCCTCGATTTCGAGCTGCATGATCTTCCGGCTCGCGGCGTCGAGCTCCGTCGGCATGCTGTCCAGTTCGGTTTTGATCAGCGCGCACGCCTCGTCCACGAGGTCGATCGCCTTGTCCGGCAGAAAACGGTCTGAGATATAGCGGTGCGAGAGAGTCGCCGCGGCAATCAGCGCCGCATCCTGAATCTTCACGCCGTGGAAGACCTCATAGCGCTCCTTGAGCCCGCGCAGGATTGAGATCGTGTCCTCGACCGTCGGTTCTTCCACCAGCACGGGCTGAAATCTGCGCTCCAGCGCCGCGTCTTTCTCAATATACTGCCGGTATTCGTCCAGCGTCGTGGCGCCGATGCAGTGCAGTTCACCGCGCGCGAGCATGGGTTTTAAGAGGTTGCCCGCGTCCATCGCGCCCTCGGTCTTACCGGCACCTACGATGTTGTGCAGCTCGTCGATGAAGAGGATGATCCTTCCGTCGCTCTCCTTGATCTCGTTGAGCACGCTCTTGAGCCGTTCCTCAAACTCGCCGCGGAACTTTGCGCCCGCGATCAGCGCGCCCATATCCAGCGCGAACACCTTGCGGTCTTTCAGGTTATCCGGCACGTCTCCGCGCACGATGCGCAGCGCGAGCCCTTCCGCGATCGCGGTTTTGCCCACGCCCGGCTCGCCGATGAGCACGGGGTTGTTCTTCGTCTTGCGCGAGAGGATGCGGACCACGCTGCGGATCTCGTCGTCCCGGCCGATCACGGGGTCGAGTTTCTGGTTCTTCGCAAGCTCCACCAGATCCTGCCCGTATTTGGCGAGCACGTCATAGGTGCCCTCCGGGTTGTCGGTGGTCACCGTCTTGTTCCCTCGGATGGTCTTGAGCTGCTCTAAAAACGCTTTCTCCGTGATGTCGTTGCGCGCAAGCAGTTTTTTGACCGGCTCGTTCGCTTTTTTCATGAGGCCAAGGAACAGATGTTCGACCGAAACATACTGGTCGCCCATCTCCTTTGCGCGCCTCTCCGCCTCGTTCAGCGCGGTGTTGAGATCCTGGGAGATATAGATCTGGTCGGAGCCGGAGCCCGTGTTATAGGTCGGCAGGAGATTGACCTCCCGCTCGGCTTCCGTGCGCAGGCGGTTCAGGTCCGCGCCCGTGGCGGTCAGGATACTGCCGATCAGCCCGTCCGGCTGTGCGAGCAGCGCAAACAAAAGGTGTGCCTGCGCGACCTCGGTATTCTTTCGCTCGCTGGCGATCTGCTGTGCGTTCTGCACAGATTCAATGCTCTTTTGTGTTAATTGATTGACGTTCATCTTCCGTCACCTCCCGTATTACAAGATCATCCCGCCGCTGTGGATATAGTTGACGTAGAGTTTCTCAACGCCCGTCATCGCCAGCGCGGGTTCCCGGATCAATTCAAAATATCGCTTCAGCGCGGAGTCCAGCAGGTTGATGTATCCCGCGATTCCTGTGCCGATCTGCTCGTTGCTCGGCGTTCCTTCGTCGATGAGCCGCAGCTTGCGCAGATACCGTCCGTCCTCCATCGCGCACTCCACGCGGCCGACATACGTTTGTTCAATCCGCGTCCAGAGCTTGAAAAACTGGAGCATCGCGAGCACAAGCGCGCTGTTTTGGCTGCGTATGGAGACGCGGAGTTCGCCGAGCAGCGGCCGCGCATTTTTATAGAGCTCCACGCTGTAGCGCACGCTGGGGTTGTATTTATAATCCAGCGCGCTGCGCAGCGAAAACATCGAGTCCGAAGGCTGAAGCTGCGGTTCAAACACCCCGCCGACCAACATCTGTTCGATGGCGGAAAACACTTCCCGCATGCGCTTTTCGGGCGTTGTGTACCGCACGGATTCCGCGAGGATCTGGTTGATCATCGCCGACCGGCTCGCGCCCGCCTCATATGCCATGCGGTCGATCTCCTGCACAATCTCGTCGGACAGGACGAGGGAATATACGCTCTTGTTCATCTGTTCTCACCTCTCTGTCTTACCCACATTATAGCAACACGTCCATACTTTGCAACCGTTATTAATAACTCCGTGCGCAATTTTGCAATTCTTTCACGATTTGACTATACTGGATTCGCAATGTCTTTAGGAGATCCGTAAAACTGATGAACTATTATTTTGACGAAATCATCGATCGCACGGGAACCGGCAGCATCAAGCTGGAGGCGGGCGAAAAACTCAACCCCTATCTGCCGAAGGAGCATATCCCGCTCTGGGTTGCGGACATGGACTTTTCCTGTGCGCCGGAGATCCTTTCCGCCATGCATGCGCGGCTGGATCGGCGCATTCTTGGATACACGAGCTTAAGCGACGAATGCAAAAACAGCACCTGCGCCTGGATGCAGCGCCGCTTCGGCTGGCAGACGGATCCGGAAGAGATCGTCTACTCCGCAGGCATCGTTGCGGCGCTCTATGCCGCAATCGAGCGGCTGACCCGCCCGGGCGACGAGGTCTGCTTCCTTACGCCCGCCTATCGCCCGTTTGACGACGCGGTCAAAAAGCAGGGGCGCGTCCCCGTCTATTCGCGCATGCTTTGTCAGGACGGCGCGTGGAAGATCGATTTTTCCGATCTTTCGCAGAAGCTCAGCCGCCCGAATTGTGCAATGTTCTTTCACTGTAATCCCCATAATCCCACCGGACGCGTGTTCACCGAGATGGAGCTAAGCCGTCTCGGCAAGCTGTGCTTTTCCAACGATGTGTTCGTCGTCAGCGACGAAATCCATGCCGATCTGACTCGAAAGGGCCTTACGCATATCCCGCTTGCCAAGCTCTTCCCGCAGGAAAAGCGGATCATCACCTGCTCGAGCCCCAGCAAGAGCTTCAACCTTGCGGGCAACAATCATGCGCACCTGTTCATTCCGGATCCGGCTCTCCGCCGCGACTGGACGAAGAATTATTATAACGGACACCCGAGCGCACTCTCCAACGAAGCCACGGCGGCCGCCTATGACCGTGCGGAAGGCTGGCTGGATCAACTGCGGGACTACCTTGACGATAACTTCATCGCGATGAAGCGGCTGCTCTGCGAGCGTCTGCCGAAGGCGGTGTTTTCGATTGCCGAGGGAACCTATCTCGCCTGGGTCGATCTTTCTGCCTATGGCCTGCCCGAATCGGAGCTGAAGCGGCACATTTCGGCGGCGGGTGTTTTCGTTCAGTTCGGCGAAGATTTTGTGGACAACGCGGATTGCTTCATGCGGGTCAATCTCGCGTGTCCGCGGAGCATCCTGCGCGAAGGGCTTGCGCGCATCTGCCGCGCGCTGGAACCGGATCTTGTCTGATCTTGTGTATCGTCCGCGCGAAAACCGCCGAAAGGCGGTTTTTTGATTGCACCGCTGTTACATCGCGCAAAGAAGCTGCCTCTTAACGGCGATGCACAAGCTTTCTTTCAGTGTTTTCGGGTTGTGGCGGATACATGGAAGAATAGTGTTGCTTCCTTGCGCTCCTATGCGATGACTCTTTCAAAGTCAAAAGCAGTATGCTACCCCTGTGATCGCTCCTGTTCACTTGTTTTTACAGTAATTCGTGTTTGAGTTTATTCGGTTCGAGAGGCAAATCTGAAGATTATTTTTATTTTAACGATTTTCTTTTTCATTCGTAACGTAAATGTAACAGCGGATGCGTATGCTAAGTCTCGAACAAAAAAAGGATGAGTAAAGAACGCATGAGCAAAACATCGAAACGCATCTGGATCATGATCGGGCTTCTGCTGGTGATCGCGGCTGTCGCGCTTAGCTTAACGTATTGTGGCGCTGCAAACGAACTTGTTGCCTCCACCCCTTCAAATATCAGCGAGCTGCAGCAGGGTCAGGTGGAAGCCATTGCGGAGGAAGCCGTCCCGCTTGCCGGCGCGGATGAACCGCAGATTGTACCGGTTGTCGCCGTTGAGGCCCCCGTCGTCGAGGATCTCGCGCCCCGCGCAGCGACGCCCATACCGACGCCTACACCGACGTCTGCTCCAACATCCACGCCGACACCAACTCCGACCCCGACACCC
>CAYPEV010000219.1:0-2571 GCA_964409605.1 uncultured Christensenella sp.
AGGCGCTCATGAGCGTTCCGGACAGTTTCCGCGAGGGCAGCTTCGGCCTCGGCGCGGGGCGGCTTCGCACCGTGTTCCGCGTGGTGCTGCCGGATGCAATCCCGGGCATCCTCGCGGGCGTGATCCTCGGCGTCGGTCGAACTGTCGGCGAAACCGCAGCGCTTTTGTATACGGCTGGCACCTCTTCGGACACCGTCTCCGGCATCATGGACTCCGCGCGCACGCTCTCGGTGCATATGTACGCGCTCTCGCAGGAAGGGTTGTATATCAATCAAACCTATGCGACCGCAGTCGTGCTGCTCGTGATCGTCGTCGGCATCAACGCGCTCTCCGCTTCGGTTGCCAAGCGCGTCACCAAGCGAAAGATATAGTCGAAACAAAGGAAACACGATATGAATAAGTTTGATATTTCCAATCTGGATCTGTTTTACGGCCAGCTGCACGCGCTGAAAAACGTCGAGCTGCAGATACCCGAGCGGCAGATTACCGCGTTTATCGGGCCGAGCGGCTGCGGAAAAAGCACGCTCCTCCGCTCGCTCAACCGCATGAACGATCTCGTCGAAGGCTGCCGCATCACCGGTAAAGTACTGCTCGACGGCGTCGATATCTACAACGGCAATCTGGACACCACCGCCCTTCGCAAGCGCGTCGGCATGGTGTTTCAAAAGCCGAACCCCTTTCCCATGAGCGTCTATGACAACGTCGCCTTCGGCCCGCGTACCCACGGCGTGCGCGGCAAAGCGAGGCTCGATGACATCGTCGAACGGTCCCTGCGCGACGCCGCGATCTGGGACGAGCTGAAAGACCGCCTCAAAAAGGACGCGCTCGGCCTCTCCGGCGGACAGCAGCAGCGGCTTTGTATCGCGCGCGCGCTTGCGGTCGAGCCGGAGGTGGTGCTCATGGACGAGCCGACCAGCGCGCTGGATCCGATCTCGACCAGCCGGATCGAAGACCTTTGCGTGACGTTGCGCGAAAAATATACTATAATCATCGTAACGCACAACATGCAACAGGCCGCGCGTATCTCCGACAACACCGCTTTCTTCCTGCTCGGCGAAGTCATCGAGTACGGAATCACCGAGAAACTGTTCAGCATCCCGCGCGACAAGCGCACAGAGGATTATATTACGGGGAGGTTCGGTTGATGCGAAATACATTTGAAGAACAGCTGCGTTTGTTGAATCAGGAACTGCTGGAGATGGGCGCGTTGATCGAACATGCGATTCAGTCCGCCAGCGAAGCGTTGATCAAGCAGGACGTGGACGCCGCCAATCACGCGATCACGTTTGACCGCGAGGTGGATCAAAAAGAGCGCGATATCGAGTCTCTCTGCCTCAAGCTGCTCCTGCAGCAGCAGCCCGTCGCAAAGGACCTTCGCCTCATCTCCGCCGCACTCAAGATGATTACGGACATGGAGCGCATCGGCGATCAGGCCGCGGATATCTCCGGCATCGTGATCTATCTCGCCGGAAAACCGTATATCAAGTCTCTCGAGCATCTGCCGCAGATGGCGGAGGCCTCAATCCGTATGGTCTCCGGCAGCATCGATGCGTTCATCAACAAGGACCTGGCTCTGGCAAGGGATATCATCGAGATGGACGACGTCATCGACGATTTGTTTGACACGATCAAAGGCGAGCTGATCGCGTTGATTCAGCACGACCCGGAGAATGGCGAGCAGGCGATCGATTTGATGATGATCGCAAAATATTTTGAGCGGATCGGCGATCACGCGCAGAATATCGCCGAGTGGGCGGAATATTCCATCACCGGCGTACACAAGGGTGCCGAACTATGATTTACTATGTAGAAGACGATGCGAACATTCGCGAGCTGGTGATCTATACGCTGAACCAAACAGGGCTTGCCGCGAAGGGGTTTCCGGATGCAGCCGCGTTCTTTGCGGCCTCCGCCGAGGAGAAACCCTCGCTGATTCTTCTCGATATCATGCTGCCCGGCGAGGACGGGTTATCAATCTTAAAGAAAATCCGCGCAAACGCCGGAACCACCTCGATCCCCGTGATGATGATCACCGCCAAAACCACAGAATTTGACAAGGTATCCGGCCTCGATCTCGGCGCGGACGACTATATCACAAAGCCCTTCGGCATGGCGGAACTCGTCGCCCGCGTCAAGGCGCTCCTGCGCAGAAGCGGCATGAAGGCCAGCGCGGAGCGTCTTGTCCACGGCGAACTCGTCGTGGATATCGCAAAGCACACGGTCACCGTCGGCGGGCAGAACGTGATCCTCACCTACAAGGAGTTTTCCCTTCTCGCGTGCCTCATGGAAAACGCGGGGCGCGCCTACACGCGCGAACAGCTGCTTGAAACCGTTTGGGGATATGATTATGAGGGCGGCACGAGAACGGTAGACGTGCATGTGCAAACCCTTCGCACGAAGCTCGGCAGCAGCGGCGTCTATATCGAGACCGTGCGCGGCGTCGGCTATCGGTTCGGCGAATCGTAAATCGCGGAATACAACCTTTCCTTTTTCCGCAATGGCGGAAAATCCGCAGCAATCTGGGAGCATACCGCATGAGAAAACGAATCTTTTGGAATATCTTCCTTGCCT
>CAYPEV010000219.1:2581-4328 GCA_964409605.1 uncultured Christensenella sp.
GCGCAATACCGCGCATTTGAAAATCTGGTGTTTTCGGAGCTCGCGTCGGAGTGCAAGTATGTTGAGACCGGCCTTCTCGCCGCTTCCGATGAGTCGGCGTATCTTTCGAACCTGCCCTCCAGCGATCGCCTGACGCTGATCGCTGCGGACGGAACCGTGTTGTTCGATACCTCCTCGGATGCGAAAAAGCTTGAAAACCACGCCGACCGGCCGGAGTTCATCGCCGCGAAATCCAGCGGCGTCGGCATCAGCAGCCGCTTTTCCGAGACGCAGCTGATCAAGAACTTTTACTATGCACGCCTCCTGCCGGACGGCCGCGTTCTGCGCATCGCGGACACTCAAAAAAGTGTGCTCGGCATGTTGGGAACGCTTCTGCCAACCATGCTGCTGATCCTCGTCGCAATTCTGGTCATCTCGGCGCTCTTTGCGCGCTTTGCCGCGAAAACCATCATCCAGCCGATCAACGCGCTCAATCTGGATGATCCGCTCGGAAACACGACCTATGACGAGCTTGCGCCCCTCTTAACGGGCATGGAACGCCAGCGCCGCGAGATCATCAGCCGCATCGCCGCGCTTTCCGAAAAGCAGCGCGAGTTTACCGCGGTCACCGAGAATATGCGCGAAGGGTTTATCCTGCTGGATTCCGCCGACCGCATGCTCGCCATCAACGGCAGCGCGGCGCGCATATTCGGCGCAGAGCCCAGTCATGTGATCGGCTCGCATGTGCTGATGCTCAATCGCAGTGTGGCGCTCCAGCAGGCGCTGGAACAGGCGAAGACAAACGGCTCGGGTCAGGCAACGTTGATCCGCGGCGCGAGCACCTATCAGGTTCTCGCAAGCCAGGTGACGGATAGCCAATCCCCCGCGGGAACAGTCATTCTGATTCTGGATATCAGCGACCGCGTCGCCGCCGAACAGATGCGGAAGGAGTTTTCCGCAAATGTTTCCCATGAGCTGAAAACTCCGCTGACTTCGATTCTCGGCTATGCGGAGATCATGCGCGACGGCGTCGCCAAGGCGGAGGATACGCGCCGCTTCGCCGGAAAAATCCATTCGGAGGCTTCTCAACTCATGTCCCTGATCGAAGATATCATTCGCCTTTCCCAGTTGGATGAGAAAACGTCCCTGCCCGAGATGACCACGGTCAATCTGAAGGAGATCTGCGAAGACGTCTGCCAGCGCCTGCTGCCGCAGGCGGAGAAAGCGGGCGTTACCCTCAACGTCAATTGCGCAAGTGCAAGCATCCGCGGAATACCGAAGATTCTCGAAGAGATCGTACAGAATCTCGTCGATAACGCGATCAAGTACAACACCTCCAATGGCAGCGTTGGGGTAACGCTCAAGAAATCCGGCGCCCGCGTAGAGCTTTCCGTGTCCGATACCGGCATCGGTATCCCGGAGGAGCACCTCGCGCGCGTGTTCGAGCGGTTTTATCGTGTAGACCGCAGCCGCAATAAGCAGATCGTCGGAACGGGCCTGGGGCTATCGATCGTCAAGCATTCCGCGGAGACGCTCGGCGCCACGGTGCAGCTCCAGAGCAAACTCGGCATCGGCACCACGGTCACCGTCTCCTTCCCCGCGATGGAATAAGCAACATAGATACACATAAAAAAACGGCGGAATAACCGCCGTTTTTGTGTGCAACACGCTACTTTCTTTTTTTCTGAACCGTAGGAGTATCCAGCCTTTTCGGCGGATGTTCCCGATTTCTCGCCGCGCGGTCCTGCGCATCCAGTCCGGCGCCGAG
>CAYPEV010000220.1:0-4292 GCA_964409605.1 uncultured Christensenella sp.
AGGTCATACGCGATGATCCAGAACCAGAGCATATCCGGCCAGAGCATGTCGCGGCTGCCGTCGAGCTTCGTCTTTTTGCGGATCACGATGCCGAACCAGCCCGTGATCGTGATGATGTTGAGGATGCCGGCCGCGGCGTTCATGAAATTCCAGGGCCCGCCGAGCACGCCCGTGACCTCGCCTTCGATCGCGCCGGAATTCATCATCCAGTACGTCATGCCGACCTCGATATCGCGCGCGCACGCTTCGAGGATATTGACCGCGAGGATCAGCGGCGGGAAGAGCAGCGCCCATTTCACGTCCGCGAGGCGCCATTTCACCTCGCCGGTGAGCTTGTCGCGCTTCTGTATATGGCGGATGCACCAGAAGCCGAGGCTGCCGATGGTCGCGGAATACACCTTCATCAGGTGGAACCAGTCGGTATACGTCTTTTCCCGCAGTACGGTAAACCAGATGACGGAGAGCGTGATCGGCAGCACAACGAAGCTGACGAACCCCGCCCATTTCCAGCGGCGCGCAACTTCGTTGAACACAAACAGACCCGCGAATACCAGAAGCCAAATGCCCCATACCGTCAGAGCGGGCACGCCCTGTGCAAAAGTAAACATATCTCCCTTTCCCAATGCGCCGCTTGCCGGTGCGGCGGAACCGTTCTTGAAAAGCCGCGCGCTTTCGCTCCCCGCGCGGCATTCGGGGCGGATTGTTTCCCTGTCGTTTCCGCCCGATATCGCTAGTATCGCGCCGGAAAAACCCGCTGTCAAGGCATTCGGGATAAATCGATATCAGAATTTCGATTGTACGGCAGCAAATAGACAGAAGCTTGATTTTCCGTTGTGAAACAGCCGCGTCCATCGCCCGTCTGGTATTTGGTTCAACCACGAAATTTTCTTTTATATATCTTCTTTTTCTGCTTCTTTCGGATAAAATCTTCTGTGGAACAACCACGTTGCAAAATCGAGCGTACCGGCGCGGTTGGACGCCGTTTCGCGCCAAAAACGGATCCGGCACGCTCACCGCGCATTCGTGTTAATTCACACCAAACTGCGAGGCAACGTGCCGGAACCAAAATGTATTATAGCCCTGCTGTACAAAAACACAAATGTGATTTTGCTATAGCGGGTATATGGCGCGGAGTATCCGCCCGCCGCTTAGTCGACGCGCTGCGTCCAGCCGCGGGTATCCGGCAGTTTGCCGGTCTGGATGCCCGTGATGGTGTCGTAGATCTTCTGCGAAAGCTCGCCTACTTCGCGGTTGTTGATCACGAACTCTTCGCCCATATAGCGCAGCGTGCCCATAGGCGAGATGACGGCGGCCGTACCGCTCGCAAACGCTTCCTTGAGCGTACCTGCCTTTGCGGCCGCGATCACTTCGTCGATCGAGAGCTTGCGCTCGGCCACGGGCACACCCCATTCGCGCAGGAGCGTCAGCACGCTGTCGCGCGTGATGCCGGGGAGGATGGTTCCCGCGAGCGGGGCCGTGATGACCTCGTCTCCGATGACGAAGAACGCGTTGGAGGAGCCGACCTCCTCGATATACTTGTGCTCGTGCGCATCGAGCCATAGAACGTCGTTGCAGTCGCACTCACATGCCTTCTGCGAGGCGCGAAGGCTCCCCGCGTAATTGCCGCCGACCTTGGCATACCCCGTGCCGCCCTGCGCCGCGCGGATGTATTCGTCCTCCACGAAAATGCGGGTGGTGGAGAGCTTCCCGCGGTTTGCCGCATAGTACGGGCCGGACGGGCACAGGATGATCATAAAGCGGAAGTGCTTGGCGGACTTGACGCCCAGCGCGAGATCGTCCGCAATGATGAACGGACGGATGTAGAGCGAAGTAAACGGGGCGCAAGGCACCCAGTCTTTGTCCTCGTGCACGACGGCCTTGACGGCCGCCACGAAGAGCTCCTCGTCCATCTGCGGCATACAGATGCGCTCGTTGGTGCGGTTGAGACGGCGGGCGTTCATCTCCGGCCGGAAGAGCAGCGTTTCGCAGCTCTCGGTCTGGTACGCCTTCATGCCTTCAAACATCATCTGCGCATAGTGCAGCACGCTCGAGGCGGGGCTGATGAGGATATCACCATAGGGGATGATGCGTCCGTCGTGCCAGCCTTGTCCTTCGTCATATTCCATGACGAACATGTGGTCGGTAAACTGCTTGCCAAATACAAGCTCGTTCGGGTCGGGCTTGGGCTTCGGGTTCGGGTTTCTCGTCACCGGAAATGTGTAGCTCATCTCTTGTCTCCTCTGTCGTTTCTCTCATATGGTTGCCTGTCTGCTGTGTGGCTGATCGGACCATACAGCGCTTACCCGCGGTTGAATGCGTTGCCTTATCTGCGGTTTGCTTCGCACAAACCGGAATAAAGCTCCGGCCTGCGGTCTGAAAATACCGGGAGCGTTGTTCGAATGCGCTCTTGCGCTTCCCAATCGATCTCAGCCGTGAGGATTCTTTCGCTGCGCCCTGCTTTGGCGATGACATTGCCCAGCGGGTCGACGACCGCGCTCCTGCCGCCGTACCGCGTGCCGAAGGCGTCTCCGCATCCGTTGCAGATCGCGGCGAACGCCTGGTTTTCAATCGCCCGCGCGCTTAGGAGCGCAAGCATCTGCCTCGTGCGCGTCTTCGGCCATTCGGCGGGGATCAGAAGCAGCTTTGCGCCCGAAAGCGCCATTGCGCGTGCAAGTTCGGGGAAGCGCAGATCGTAGCAGATCATCACCCCGCAGACGACGCCGTCGAGCGGAAACGTCACGATTTGATCGCCCGCGGTATACGCCCGCCCTTCGCCCATCGGGGAAAAGAGGTGCGTCTTGTCGTATTCCGCGATGCAATTCCCCGCGCGGTCAAACGCATACGCCGTATTGCAGAGAGAACCCTTTTTTCGCGTGAGCACACTGCCTGCAAGAAGATTGACGCCATGCTCTTTGCCGAGCCCGCCGCAGAACGCCTTGGTGCGCGCGCCTTCCGCGTCCGCGAGAGCGGGGTCGATCCTCTCCGGCGCAAAGCCGGTGTTCCAGAGTTCCGGCAGAAGGATCACATCGGGTTTTTGCTTCGCGGCTCTTTGGATCAACGTTTTGGCGCGCGCGAAATTCGTTTCGGGCGCAGCCGCGCGCACATGCATTTGTATGCAGGCAATTTTCATGCGAACAGCCCCCATCTTTCTTTCTCGTGCCGGCGCTCTGCTATTTCAGCATACACCATGATCCGCCGCGCCCGCAAACCTTTCGTGTGCAAAAACACCCGTCGCAAGATGTCCTCTTGAGACGGGTGATCGGAAACGATCTTTTCCCGCGGTACCACTCAATTTGCGCAGTCATCTGCGCCGCTCGTTCGGCTCTGACAAGCCTGATGCCTTGACGCGGCAGATACGGAATCCTCTACTCGGCGCTGCGCCTTTCCAGTCTTCAGCTCGGAAGGGATGGGATGATGAACACGCGCGCCGCCGGATTTCCACCCGCTCCGGCTCTCTTGACACGGCCTGTTCGTCCGTCTTCGTCACAGCTTTTGTCTATGAAATTTCCTGCATAATATCAGCATTGAACGTGTTTGTCAATGCATTTTTATGTAATGCGAACTGTTTTCCGTACGCGCATGGAAACCGGTGATTATCCCGCTTTGCGCGGGCGCTGCGCCGCCCGGTCGCGCGCATCTAAGCCGGCAGGCTCTTCCGCGTTCGTTTCCCCGATCCGGATTGCGCGAAGGTTCGCTTCGATCAGGTTCCGCTTGAGCGCGGGGACCACCAAGGACAACGCTTCCTGCAGCTGCTCCTCGCCCAACGGCATGCAGACACGCTGAAACGCGCCGGAAAGAATCATGTTGGCAAGCCCGTCCAGCCCCGCCCCCGTGGCAAGCCGCGTGGCTTCCAGCGCGATTGTACACACGTCCGCCCGCACGGAATACGTGCGGATCAGCGATGCGTCGTACAGGATCACGCCGCCCGGGCGCACGCGCGGCGCGTACGCCGCAATCGAGGGCAGATTCATCGCGATCAGCACATCCGGCTCGTGCACGATGGGCGAACCGATAGGCGCATCGCTGAGGATCACCGCGCAGTTCGCGGTGCCGCCGCGCATCTCCGGCCCGTAGGAAGGCAGCCACGTGACCTGCTTTCCCAGCAGCATGCCCGCGTGCGCGATCATTTTTCCCAAAAACAGCACGCCCTGCCCGCCGAATCCGGCGATCAGAATGCGCATTTCTCCGTTGTCTGTCTTCATGTGTCCTCCTTCTTTGCGCCCTTGTCCTTATAGATGCCAAGCGGATAGTATGGGATCATCGCTTCCTCCATCCATCGGAGCGCATCCTTT
>CAYPEV010000221.1:0-4286 GCA_964409605.1 uncultured Christensenella sp.
CGAATAGGCCGCAGCAGGCATGTAAAACCCCCGGTCGCGTGATTGCGGTCGGGGGCTTTTATCCCTAATACAACATATATCGAATCTTTCGAACGAGCGGAGGTTTGTCAGGATGTTCATCCGGCACGCCGTCCAGGATATTCATTGCCTGTTTTAGAAAATACTGGCGGCGTTCTCCTTCGGCGTCAACAGCCTTCTGATAATACGATTCCGCTTCTCGTATCGAACTATCCCATGCTTTTAGTCGGGTGCTTTCATCAGGCGCCGGTTCTCGATAGCTCATAAAGACCTCCTTGTAATGATTTAAGGGATACATCCTTTCAACTTATATATGACTTATTCATCATCTGGCAAATATGTATCACGGACAGTAGATAATTTTGTCTGTCCCGGGGCTTTCTCTCCATCTGCTTTCACAACTTCAAACTCATAACCCGGATACTGTTTTTTTAGCTTAGATTTATAATTGCTCACTGTATACCCGTTTTTTGACATCTTTTTTGTTGCATACTGCGTCGGCAATTCGGCATCGCCGCGCACATTTTTCCCCGAATGCAAAAAATGAACCTGAAACCCTTCTATCTCCTGGATCTTCTTTTCGACATTCTTCACTTGCGGCATAAACAATCCCCCACAAAAAATCTCGCGTCAATTGGATCATAAAGCAGAAATTCTGTTGCGGCAAGGAGCGCGACAAACTATGCTATTTTATACAAAAAAATCGCACCCCATCGGGATGCAATTTTGTTTTTGGAGCTGATAAGCAGATTCGAACTGCCTTACTGGGCTTTCGCCTCGCTGTATCCGCCGCAGGCGGCGCTCGGCTCCGCCCCCATTACCAAGATAGACTCTTCGCGAGATAGATAGTCGAGTAACCTTATCTGCTTAAAAGCAAAAAAACAGCACCCTTTTCGGGGTGCCGTTTTTCTGCTTTGGAGCTGATGAGCAGATTCGAACTGCCTACCTCCTCATTACCAATGAGGTGCTCTACCGACTGAGCTACATCAGCGCTGCAACGAACATTATAGCGAAGCCAGCCGTTCATTGCAAGTGTTAATTTCGCGGAAACGAATCTTATTCCTCCACGCGGATGACGCTTTCCACCGCGTTGACGCACGCGAGCGCCTCGATCTTCTTGAGCGCTTCGTTGACGCCAAACTCGCTTGCGGCATGCGTCAGGAACGTAATCCGCGAGGAAACGCCGTCGTTCTCCCCCAGCTGGATGACGCTCTTGAGAGAAACCGCCTGCTCGGCAAACGCTGCGGCGATGGCCGCCATTGTACCGGGCCTGTCCGCAACATGCAGACGAATGCAATAGATACAGTGGAAGTCCTTGACGAGCTCGATCTCGTTGCTGATGCTCTCTTCGTTGACAAACGTCATGTATTTGTGCTGCTTGTCATGATGGCAGGCGTAGATGATGTCGCTCACCACCGCGCTCGCGGTCGGCATGCAGCCCGCGCCGCGGCCGTAGAGCATCACGTCGTCCACCGCGTGCCCCGTCAGGAAGATCGCGTTGAACACGCCGCGCACGCTCGCAAGCGGATGCGTCACGGGGATCATGGTCGGATGCACGCGCACCTCGATCTTGTTTCCGTCTTTTTTCCCGATAGCGAGCAGCTTGATGCGGTAATTGAGCAGCTGTGCGGTCTCAAAATCCGCCTTCGTCAGCTTCGTAATCCCTTCGCGGTAGATCACCTCGATCGGCATATGCGCGTGGAACGACATCGACGAGAGGATCGAGAGCTTATACATCGCGTCATAGCCCTCCACGTCCGCCGTGGGGTTCGCCTCCGCATAACCCAGCGCCTGCGCTTCCGAGAGCGCGTCCTCGAAGCTCTGGCCGTTTTCGGTCATCTGCGTGAGGATATAGTTCGTTGTGCCGTTGATGATGCCCATCACGCGGGTGATGTTGTTGGCTTGCATGGAGTCGAGGATCGTGCGGATGACCGGTATACCGCCGCCGACCGTCGCCTCAAGATACAGCCCTGCTCCGGTCGCCTTTGCGGCCTTTTCAAATGCGGGCCAGTTCTTGCTCATCACCTCTTTGTTGGAGGTGACAACCGTCTTACCCGCCTCCAGCGCGCGGATGATAAATGTCTTTGCGGGCTCGATTCCGCCCATGCATTCAACCACGATATCGATCGCGGGATCCAAAATGATCTCCTCAAACGAGGTTGTAAAGAGCGCACGCGGCGCAAGGTTCAGATTGGGTTCGTGTTCAAAATCCCGCACCAGAATGCGGCCGACGGAGAGGTCGATCCCCTCCCTGTGCGCGATCTGCGCGCCGTTTTCGCTGACGATGCGGTAGACACCGCTGCCGACCGTGCCAAAGCCCAACAGGGCCACTGTAAAGTGTTTCACATTTCCTCCTGTATTCTCTCAGCAAAAAGAGCGCCGTCAAGCGCTCTTTCATAAAGCGTTTGTACGAAGCCGGTATTACTCCGAAAGCGCCGCGCCAATGGCGGTCGCAAACGCGGCGTGGTCGGGCACGATGAACTTGACGTTGTGCAGGCTCGCAACCTCGTCGAGGCTGCGCTGCGCGATCGGCCAGTCCGTGATCGTACCGACCATGATAATAGTTCGCGTCAGGTGCCGTTTTGCCGCGAACACCGCCATCACGGCGATGGACTGGAAGATCATATTGCACAATCCCGCCGCGATATCTTCGCGCTGCGACTGGGCGGAGAGCTTCTCCATGCTGGCGACGGTTGCGCTTGGCGTCAGGTGCGAGAACGTTCCCTGAAACACGTCCTTGAGCTGCAGATCGATGGCGTGCAGGTCGCCCTTTGCCGCAAGCGCTTGCAGTTCTTCCATATCTTCCGTCCCGCAAAGCCTGCTGCTGAGTCCCTTGAGCATGCCTCCGCCGAGGCCGGTCCCGCCGACGTGCCACGCGCGCAGCGGTGTGATCCGCGTAAACGACGTACCCGTGCCGACGCTGACGACGAGGGAGTTGAGTTTTTTCGAAAGCTTTGTCGCCCCGCGCGAAACGGACGCGAACTCGTCCTGCCGTACGGTCGGGATACCGCGCAGATTCCCCTGGATGAACGAGGAACCGACGCCGGTAATTGCGATGCGCTTCACGCCCGCATAGCCAAAGAAATCCAGCGCGTCTTCGAAGCTCTGCTCATCCGGCTTTCGATACTCCTTGACGCACTTGCCGTTTTTGACCAACGCAAATTTCGTGGTGGATGCGCCGATGTCGATGCCAAGCACGAGCTCGCGCGGGCTGATCGCAGCAACAATCACGGGCACGAGCAGCACGGCCGCCACAAGCTCGATGGAGCCGTTGACGCCGATGAGCGTGGCATAGATCGTCCCCAGCAGCGGAAGGCCCGTGAGCACCGCGGAAAAGAGTTTGAGGGCGGAGAGCACGAGCACGGTGTTGGTCAGCGTCGCCGCCGCGGCGGAGAGCGCCGCAACCACGCCGGAACGCATGCGAAGCTTACGAAGCCCCTGCGCGGTGAGGCCGCCGACGATGCCGACGACAACGCGCGGGACAAGCGAGATCATGGGGTTCACAAACGGCGCCCAGAGCGGGTTCGTCAGCGCGCGCAGGATACAGGTGACGCCCCAGACAAAGCCGAGCACGGCGCCGTATTTCCAGCCAAGCATGACCGCCCCGACGGCGACCACGATGTGCAGCGTAGTGATTTCAACAAGGCCGTAGTTGATATATCCGGTATAGGGCACAACGGTCATCACGATGATGAGCGCGGAGAGGATGCCGGCGCGCACGAGATCTCTCGTGTTCGTTCTGCGCTTGCTTGCTTCCATCTTGTGTTGCCTCCGTTCCTGCTCAAAGAGCGTAAGTACTTGTTAAGTTTCCATATTATATATCATCCGTGCACGACATGCAATCAAAACGCCTGAAAAAGCAGATGTTTCATCGAATCTTTCCGTAAATCGCATAAAAAATAGCGCTTGTTCCGCGATTTGGGACGTACCGGATTCCGCTGATTTTTCTCTGCCGAATGTGTCAGTTTCCCGTTGACAGGTCAGCCTTTCTCCGCTATACTTATTTTTGCATTTGTGATGTGCGGGGGAGCATAGCTCAGCTGGGAGAGCACTTGCCTTACAAGCAAGGGGTCACAGGTTCGAGCCCTGTTGTTCCCACCATTTGCAGTGGCCCGGTAGTACAGTTGGTTAGTACGCCAGCCTGTCACGCTGGAGGTCAGGGGTTCGAGCCCCCTCCGGGTCGCCATTTTTTCCTCGGTAGCTCAGCTGGTAGAGCAAGGGACTGAAAATCCCTGTGTCGGTGGTTCAAGTCCACTCTGAGGCACCAG
>CAYPEV010000222.1:0-4266 GCA_964409605.1 uncultured Christensenella sp.
TTTTTGCCGCCTCTGCGCTTTTTCTCTGCGGGTATGCCGGCAAACTGGAGCGCAATCTGCTCAGGCGAGCCGAGCTTTGCGGCTATCTCCTCTTCGCTAAACCCGTCCGCAAGCTTGAAGAGAAAGTGCTGTTCATATTCGCTCGTCACATCCTCCGCGTCCGCAACCGCGTTTTTGCTCAGTTCCGCTTTTAATGCATTGAGGTATTCCTGTTTCGTCATGTTTTCAATCCTCCAGAATTGACGCAACCATGGTTGCAAACGTTAAGTAATCGTTTCGATCGGAAGCATATGCCGCCTTACCCGACTCGCTCAGGGAATAATATTTCCTCGGCGGTCCGCCGCTCTCCTCCGAAAGGTATGTTGTGACAAGGCCGTCGCTTTTGAGCTTCCGCAGAATCGGGTAGACCGTTCCGTCCGCGATGTCGATCTTCTGCGAGAGGTATTCGGAAATTTCGTAACCATACCAGTCCTTCTTTTCAAGCAGCGACAGCACGCAGAGCTCCAGCACGCCTTTTTTATATTGAATGTTCATCCAACGCCCCCGTTCGACCGAGATTCTCCCAAAAGCGGGATTCCTGTCAATCGCGCTTCCTTCCCGCATCTCCCGCACACAGGCGTGGATAAAACGGCTTGGTTAACGCGCATTGACTACTACTATATTATATTCACTAGTAAACGACTTGTCAACCTCTGTTTCATAAAAAAAATCGTCCGGTTATAGCGGACGATTGATTCGAACAATTTCTTATTTTATATGCAGTATCGGCAGCGATAGCCCGCTACGACATTTTCTTCCGGTAGAGCCGAAGCGAGACCATCGCGGAGACGACATTCAGCGCTGCCGCCGCAAGCGCGGACAACAGAATCAGTAGCGCGGGCGAAATGTTCTGCAGCTCAAGCACTCTGCCTGCATTCTCCGCGCTCATCATGCCGATGAACACCGTTGCCGCGATCAAAACCATAAACACGATCCTGCCGCGCTCTACGCCGAGCCAGAACATGAACGGCAGATTGATCGCCAGAATTGCAAGCCCAGCCAAAGACGTCAGCAGGATGGATAGCACAAGCTCCAAGGTAAAAGGCTGGTTTGCAACCGCGACAATAACCGCCTGGATGCAGAGCGAAAGCACACAGCAAAACGCGATACCCAGATATCCGATCACATATTTGCTCATCACCAGTTGCCGCTTTGTATATGGCATCATGATTGCGAGATGATCCCACTTGCTTCGCTCATCAAACGCGATCACCGTGATCGGAAGCATTGCCGCATAGACGGAAGCGATCCGGAACAGATTCATCTCCGGAATCACCGATAGCACGATGATAAACACGAGATAGAGCAGCATCTGCTTGAGCAAAGTATAATAATCCTTGAGTAAGAGCCCTTTCATGCGCGCTCGCCTCCCTTCGCGAGAAACAGGATGATATCTTCCAGCGTCGTAAATTCCTTCTGCATGCCATGCGGCAAATACTCCGTTTTCACCAGCGCTTCGACGCCGTATGGTCCGGGTTTGCAGCCCACGACCGCCTGAGGCGGCAGCTGATCCAACGCGGTTTGCGAAGTCTTCACGATTGCGTATGCTTCCAGCAGCATATCCTTTTCCTCGCAAAGCACAAGCTTTCCTTTGTGTAAAAACGCAATATAGTCGCAGACCTTTTCCAGATCGCTCACGATATGCGAGGAAAGCAAAATCGAGTGCTCCTCATCCCGCGTAAAATCGTTGAACAGCGTGAGGATTTCGTCCCGTACCATCGGGTCCAGGCCGCTTGTCGCCTCATCGAGGATCAGAAGCTTCGGCTGATGCGACAGCGCGACCGCGATGGCAAGCTTCATCTTCATTCCGCGCGAAAACTCGCGGAATGCTTTCTTTTGCGGAATATCAAGCAGGCGAAGGTGTTTTTGATACGTTTCCCCGTCCCATCTGCGATAGGTCCGCTTCATCAACGCCCCCACCTGCGCGGCATTCAGCACCTCGGGAAAATACGCCTCGTCAAGAACGATGCCGATATCCTCCTTTACCGTTTGAAAGGCGTTGGAGGTGTTGTCTTCGCCCAGCACGCGGATCGTTCCGCCGTCGCGGCGGATTGCGTTCATGATGAGTTTGATCGTCGTGCTCTTGCCTGCGCCGTTTTCGCCGACGAGCCCCAGAATCGCCCCGCGCGGCAGTGTAAAGCTGACCCGGTCAAGCAAAAAACCTTCGTATCGTTTGCTGACCTGCTGTAGTTCAATGGCGTTCATTTCGTATACTCCTCCTCTATGATCACGCGAAACTGCTCCTGCAGGTCCTCCGCCGTGAGCGCGCAGGCCGGTGCGAGGCGCAGTATCTCGCGCATATGTTCTTCAATCTCCTTGAGCTGCCCTTCGCGGATGATCCCCGTATTCTTCGCGGCCACATAGCTGCCTTTTCCTGCGACGGTGTAGAGAAACCCGTCGCGCTCAAGCTCGTCGTAGGCGCGTTTTGTCGTGATCACGCTGATGCGCAGATCCTTCGCCAGCTGGCGGATCGAAGGGAGCAAATCCCCCTCCATACAGTCTCCCAGCAGAATGGCGTTTTTCATCTGCGCGTAGATCTGCTCATAGATCGGCAGATTACTCGCGTTGCTGATGATGATGTTCAATCGATCGCCCTCCGTCTACTGTTCATATACAGCATGCACAGTATAGACGCGAATGATTCATCTGTCAATCCCTCCCGTTCATCTTTTTCGTTTTTTTGCGTTTGAAACCAGAACCGGAGCATGATACTATTGTGTCAGATTTGAGGTGATTGAATGACATTTGAAGAGCTCTATAACCGCCTGCTCAAAAGCAGCGTTGCGGGAACCCTGACGGAAGAGCTGGACCTCGTCCGGCAGCAGGGCTATGACTCGCATCATCTCTCCTGCCTGCTTGGGCCCGAGAAGCACCCCGTGGTCATCCGAACGGACGCATGCTCCTGCCAGGCAGAGCAGTTGGAGCATTGCCGCGCGCGCTGCTATTTTGATGCGCTGTTTGTGGAGGACGGCAATGTGCAGATCGATCCGAAGCTCTGCGTGGGCTGCGGCGAGTGCGTCCGCGGCTGCGACGCAAAGAAGCTGACGGAAAGCCGCGATATCCTGCCCGCGCTCAACGCGCTGCGAAATGCCGAAGCTCCCGTATACGCCATGATTGCGCCTGCATTCATCAACCAGTATTCCGAAGCGGTCACGCCGGGCAAACTCCGCGCAGCGTTTAAGAAAATCGGCTTTACGGGCATGGTCGAGGTCGCCTTGTTTGCGGATATTTTGACGCTCAAGGAAGCGCTGGAATTCGATAAAAATATCCAGACCGAAAAGGACTATCAATTGACGAGCTGCTGCTGCCCGATGTGGATCGCTATGATCAAAAAGGTTTACGCGCAGCTGATTCCCCACGTACCCGCTGCAGTGTCGCCCATGGTCGCGTGCGGCCGCTCCATCAAGAAGATCCACCCGAATGCCGTCACGGTATTCATCGGGCCCTGCATAGCGAAAAAAGCGGAGGCGCGCGAGGCGGATCTCTCCGATTCGACCGACTTCGTGCTGACGTTTCAGGAGATTCAGGATGTGTTTGACTACGCGGGAATCGACCTTGCGAGCCTTGAAGAGGATGATCGGGATCATTCCTCCAAGGCGGGACGAATCTACGCGGGCGCGGGCGGCGTGAGCGAGGCGGTTCGCGCGTCTGTCGCGCGCATCAACCCTTCGAAACAGATCACGGTCAAAACCCGCCATGCGGACGGCGTCCCCGCCTGCAAACAGATGCTCAACGATATTCAGGAAGGAAACGGCGGCGCGAACTTCTTCGAGGGCATGGGCTGCGTCGGCGGTTGCGTCGGCGGACCGAAGGCGCTCATCCCCCGCGACGAAGGGCGCAAAAACGTCACGCGATACGGCGCGGAGGCAAGTTACGATACGCCGATCGACAATCCATACGTGATCGCGCTCTTACATCAGCTGGGCTTGGATACGATCGAAAGCCTGCTGGAGCACAGCGACATCTTCATCCGGAAGCTGTAATTCTCTTTTCGCGTCAAGAAAGCACCGTTTTCAAACGGTGCTTTCTTTGTGCTATGGCTTCGTTCGGATCTAGGCCGGCCGCTTCTGCGGAAAAACGATTATTCCGTTACGTCAAACTCCACGCTGATCGAGTCCCCGCCGCCATCGATGTAGATCGTCGGCATATAGTCCAGCGAGGTACGGGAGCCAACCTTCCAGCGCCAGGAAACGCTGCCGTCCGAGTCGGATCGCTTCGTCCCAAGAC
>CAYPEV010000223.1:0-4232 GCA_964409605.1 uncultured Christensenella sp.
CGACGATCAAGAACGCCGACCTCATCCTCGTGATGAAGGACGGCGACATCATCGAAAGCGGCAGTCACGCGGAGCTGCTCCGGCAGGGCGGCTTCTATGCGGAGCTCTACAACAGCCAGTTCGAGGCGGCATAACGCAAGCGCGGCAGAACAGCGCCCGGGCAGAGATGTCCGGGCGCTGTTTTTACGCTGCTTTTTACAGTTCGACGACACCTTCAAAGTTTTTCTTCGCGTCGCCGGTCAAAAAGACCGCCTCGTCCGTGTAGCGGATGAGTAGCTCCCCGCCGCGCAGGCGCACGGTGATGTCCTCGCCTTTTTTGCAAAAGCCGTTCTCCGTGCAGGCGACGACCGCGGCGCAGGCGCCCGTGCCGCAGGCGAGCGTCTCTCCGCTGCCGCGCTCCCAGACGCGCATCCTGAGCGTGTGGCCGTCCAGCACCTGCACGAACTCGACATTCGTGCGGTCGGGGAATATCTGCGCGGTCTCGATCGCGGGGCCGATCTTCTCGATCGGGTACAGATCGGGATCTTCGCAGAAGAGCACGCAGTGCGGGTTTCCCATCGAGACGCAGGTGATGCTATATTCGTTTCCCTCGATCATAACGGAGCGCGAAACAATCTTCTCCCCATCAAGGCGCACGGGGATTTTGTCCGGCGTTAGCTCTGCCTTTCCCATATCCACTGTGACGGACTTCACCTTTCCGCCGCGCACATAGAGCTTGAGGCGTTTGACGCCGCTCAGCGTTTCGATCGTCACCTCGTCCTCCCGGACGAAGCCGCTGTCGTAGAGATATTTCCCCACGCAGCGGATGCCGTTGCCGCACATCCTGCCCTCGCTGCCGTCGCGGTTGAAGATGCGCATCTTTGCGTGCGCAACGCTTGAAGGTTCGATCAGAATGATGCCGTCCCCGCCGATGCCCGCGTGCGGCTCGGAGAGATAGACGCTCAACGATTCCGGCGCGATGATCGGCTGATTCATGCAGTCAAAATAGATGTAGTCGTTGCTGGTTCCGTTCATCTTCACAAACGGCAGGCGAATCTTCTCCGTTCGCATGTGGTTGATGTCCACAAGTTCCGTGCTGTATTCGGAATAGCGGCTCAGGAGGCAGTCCGCGAGCGCGTTTGCGGTGTCCACCGAGGTAAGGACCGGCACCGCGCGCTCGACCGCTTTCCTGCGGATCTTCACGCTGTCCCGCGAGGGGAGCCTGCCTTTGGAGGAAGTCGAGAGGATATAATCGATCCTTCCGCTTTCGATCAGGGCCAGAATATTCTCCTCCGACGATTCATGCAGTTTGCCAACTTCAATTACTTGCATCTGCGCGCGCCGGAGCACCGCAGCCGTACCCCTGGTCGCATACAGCGTGAAACCAAGCTCCGTGAATTTTCGCACCGCCTGCGCCATCTCCGCCTTGTCCTGATCCCGCACGGTGACGAGCAGTCCCCCGCGTCGCTTCATGTCGTATCCCGCCGCGACGAGGCCTTTGTAGAGCGCCTCCTCCCGCGTTTTGCCGATGCCGAGCACTTCGCCCGTGGACTTCATCTCCGGATCGAGCAGGATATCCACATCCGCAAGCTTTTCAAACGAGAACACGGGCACCTTGACCGCCACATACGGCGGGGTTTTGTATAACCCCGTGCCATAGCCCATCTCGCCGAGCTTGTCGCCCAGCATGGCGCGCGTGGCAATATCCACCATCGGCACGCTGGTGACCTTGCTGATATACGGCACCGTGCGCGAGGAGCGGGGGTTGACCTCGATGACGAAGATCTCGTTTTCGTAGATGACATACTGGATATTGATCAGCCCCCGCGTGCCGAGCGCGAGCGCAAGCCTGCGGGAATGCTCCACCACGCGCTCGATTAAAGGCCCCGTGAGGTTCCACGCGGGATAGACCGCGATCGAGTCGCCGGAATGCACGCCCGCGCGCTCGATATGCTCCATGATGCCGGGGATCAGGATCTCCTCGCCGTCGCAGATGGCGTCCACTTCAATCTCCGTTCCCATGAGATACTGATCGATCAGAATCGGGTTCTCGACGCCTTTTTTCAGGATGATGCCCATGTATTCGCGCACGTCGTCATCCGTAAACGCGATGATCATATTCTGCCCGCCGAGCACGTAGGAAGGCCGGATCAGCACCGGATAGCCGAGCGCGTTCGCGGCGGTCAGTGCCCGCGCTTCTGTCGTGACGGTCTTCCCTTTCGGCCGCTTGATCGCGAGCCGCTCTAGAAGCGCGTCGAACCGCTCCCGGTCCTCCGCGGCGTCGATGCTGTCCGCGGGTGTTCCGAGGATGCGCACCCCCTGCTCCGACAAAAACCGCGTGAGCTTGATCGCCGTCTGTCCGCCGAAGGCGACCACCACGCCGTACGGCTGCTCGGTTTGGATCACGTTCATCACGTCCTCCGGCAGCAGCGGCTCAAAATAGAGCCGATCCGCGGTGTCGAAGTCCGTCGAGACCGTCTCGGGGTTGTTGTTGACGATCGCGACCTCATAGCCCGCCTGTTTCAGCGCCCAGACGCAATGGACGGAGGCATAGTCAAACTCGATCCCCTGGCCGATGCGGATCGGCCCAGAACCGAACACGATCACGCGGGGTTTGCCCGTGCCGTGCTGTTGCAGGAATGCTGCGGCCTCGTTCTCGCAGCCGTAGTCCGCGTAAAAATACGGCGTCCGCGCCTCAAACTCCGCGGCGCACGTATCCACCATGCGATAGCTTGCACGGAGGTGCTCTTTGACGGGCTCCCCGCTGATGCGGGAGAGAACCTTGTCCGGATAGCCAAGTTTCTTTCCTTCGGCATACACCTCCTGCGTCAATCCACCGGACGACAGGCGCTGTTCATAATCGGCAAGGTGCTTGAGCTTTGCCAGAAACCAACGATCGATCATCGTGATCATATGGATTTCGTCCGCCGAAATCCCGCGCTTGAGCGCCTCGAACACCACGAACAGCCGCTCGTCGTCGCAGTTTTGCAAAAGCGACCGAATCTCCCCGGTCGGCTTGTCTCTAAGTTTCGGCATGTTCAGGCTGTCCTGTGAGATCTCCGCGCCGCGCACCGCCTTCAGGATCGCCTGTTCAAACGTAGGGCCGATCGCCATCACCTCGCCCGTCGCCTTCATCTGCGTGCCGAGCGTGCGCCTGCCATAGACGAACTTATCGAACGGCCACTTCGGCAGCTTGACCGCGACATAGTCCAGCGCGGGCTCGAAGCAGGCGGAGGTTGTGCCCGTCACCGCGTTTTGGATCTCGTCGAGCGTGTAGCCGATCGCGATCCTGGTCGCGACCTTCGCGATCGGGTAGCCCGTCGCCTTGGAAGCCAGCGCGGAGGAGCGGCTCACACGCGGGTTGACCTCGATCACCGCGTATTCAAAGCTCGTCGGGTGCAGCGCAAACTGGCAGTTGCAGCCGCCCTCGATACCGAGGGTGTCGATGATCGTCCGCGTCGCCGTGCGGAGCATCTGATATTCGCGGTCCGAGAGCGTCACCGCGGGCGCGATCACGATGCTGTCGCCCGTATGCACGCCGACAGGATCGAAGTTTTCCATGCTGCAGATCGTGATCACGTTTCCGTTTTGATCGCGCATGCCTTCAAATTCGATCTCCTTCCAGCCAGAGACACACTTTTCGACCAATATCTGGTGGATCGGGGACATGCGAATGCCGTTTGCCGCGATCTCGCGCAATTCGTCCTGTGTAAGCGCGATGCCGCCGCCGGAGCCGCCGAGCGTGAACGCCGGCCGAACGATGACGGGATAGCCGATCTCCTCCGCAAACGCGAGCGCGGAGGGGAGCTCCGTCACCACGCGGGATGGGATCACCGGCTGGCCGATGGATACCATCGCGTCCTTGAACAGCTGCCGATCCTCCGCCTTTGCGATGGTCTCCGGATTGGCCCCAAGCAGCCGCACGCCGTGCTCCGCCAGAAAACCGTCCCGCGCAAGCTGCATGGAGAGCGTCAGCCCCGTCTGCCCGCCGAGCGTGGAGAGCAGGCTGTCCGGCTTCTCTTTCTCGATGATCCGCTTGAGTGTGGGCAGTGTCAGCGGCTCGATATAGATGTGATCCGCCATCGCGCGGTCGGTCATGATCGTCGCGGGATTGGAGTTCACGAGGATGACCGTGAGCCCCTCTTCCTTGAGCGCGCGGCAGGCCTGCGTGCCCGCGTAGTCAAACTCCGCCGCCTGACCGATGACGATCGGCCCGGAGCCGATCACCATCACGCGCTTGATGTGTTGATCCA
>CAYPEV010000224.1:0-4218 GCA_964409605.1 uncultured Christensenella sp.
AGGCGCACGACGGTAAAGCCGTTTGAACCAATCATGCCCGCGGGCACTGTCGGCGACACGGTGTCCGTCGGCAGCGGCGTATCCACCACAGGCGGCGGCGTGACAAACTCCGGCGTAATCTCCGGCGTAATCTCCGGGGTAGGTTCCATGGTCGGGAGCAGGTCGTCCGCCGCAAGTGCCTGGGAAACGAAATCGATCAGCGGACGCGTAGTCTCCAGGTACTGCGAGGCGATCATATCCGCCCAGCGATACCAAGCGTAGTCCTCGGTGTATTCCAGTTCCTTCGGCACGTCGATGCCATAGACGTCTTCAATGATCTGGACGCGTTTGTTCTGATCCGTCAGGCAGAAGTTCCAGTTGAAGATGCCGTAGATCATCTTTCCGTCCATCGAATGCATGCCGATGTTCTCTTTGTCCAGCGAATAGGCAAATTTCGTCAGCGCCGCAGTCTGCCCCAGCGTACAGTTGGTGAACAGCTGGCCTTCAAACGAACCGATGATATCGGGGATCTTGAGGATCAGATTCTGTTTCTGCATGGACTCAAACAGCGCGACGAGCATCTCCTTCTGGCGGTTGACGCGGTTGAGGTCGCCGCCGGAGTTGATGTTTTTGCGTACGCGCAGGTAGTCCAGCACGCCTTGTCCGTTGAGATGCGTCGGGCCCGCGCTGTATTCGCGTCCGGCCATCTTAAACGAAAGTTCGAGGTTATAATCCACCCCGCCGAACGCGTTGACCAGTTCCTTGACCGCGGGCATGGTCACCGCATAATAATAGTTGACGGGGATGCCGCCGAGCATCCAGCTTGCGGCTTCGCAGCTTTTTAAGAATCCCGCTCCGCCCGGCGCTTCATACCCGCCGCCGCAGTTGATGGAAGCATTGAGCTTGTACACGCCGCGGATGCCGGGAATCTTTGCGTATGTATCGCGCGGCAGCGAGATCAGATCGACGCGGTTTTCGTCAAAGTTGATCGCCATGACGATCATGACGTCCGCATGATATTCGTGTTTGCCGTTCCAGGTTTCGCGCTCCTCCGCATAGTCCACGCCGATGAGCAGCACGTTGACGATGTTCTGCATCATGCTGGTGTCCGCCTGCGCGCTGACCACCTCGTAGGGATCGAGCGTAGGCGTTGGCGTCGGCGCGTTGAGCTGATCCGTTTCGTCCGGCTCCGTAACCGCGACGATCTCGGTCGGGTTCTGCTGCACCTCTCCGCTGAACTGCGTGCTGGGATCCAAGAGAAGCGCATAGGCAAACACACCGCCGACAGCCAGCAGCAGCACGCCGCCGATGACCATCAGCGCCCAGAGCGCGCGCTTCTTCTTCTTGTGATGGCGGCGCTTGCCGCGCACCTGCGTGGAGGGGAAAACATCCGTCGGCACAAACGGCTCGACCTCCGTGCCGCGGTAGGTGTATTCCTCCAGCGCTTCCTGCTCCTGACGCTGCGTCGGTTGCGCGCGCATGGATTTATCGCCCTTACCAGGGGTATCATTCGGTGTTCGGGTCATTGCTTCGCCGTGTCCTTTCCGTCTTTGCATACCGCTTTTATTATAACAGGAAATCCTAAAAAACCGCGGTCGTTTCCAATTATTACAAATAGTTTACAAAGTGATCGTGTGAAAATCCACCAATTTCGCCCTTTTTTCGCGGAAAACGGCAATCTTGACATTCTTGCGACGCATGGAAGGAAGACTTTTCACGCGCGCGGAAATAGGATATACTATACACGCGTTTGTGCATCCGCGCGCTTTCTTTTTGCGCCCGCTTCACCCTCTTCGGCAGGCGGGCGGAGCACACGATAGAATGTCAACGCAAAACAGCCAGCAAAGGAGCGAATCCATGGTTGTCATCATCCCGGCGTATCAGCCAGACGAGAAGCTATCCCGCCTTGTGCACGAGCTGCACGAGAAGACCAGTTACGATCTGATCATCGTAAACGACGGAAGCGACGCGGACAAGCGTCCGCTTTTCGACTCGCTTGAGCCCTACGCAAAGATCATCCACCACAGCGCAAACCGGGGCAAGGGCGCGGCGCTCAAGACCGCGCTGACGTATATCTACGATCAGTATCCGGCGGACGAGGGCGTGATCACCATCGATGCGGACGGACAGCATCTGCCGGACGACATCATCCGCGTCAGCCGCGTGTGGGAAGCCTCGCCGGAGAAGCTCGTGCTCGGCAGCCGCCAGTTTACGGGCAACGTGCCGTTTAAGAGCCGCGCGGGCAACGCCATCACGCGCGCGGTGTTTGCCGCCTCCACGGGCGTCAAGATCTTCGATACGCAAACAGGCCTTCGCGCATTCGGCGTGTTCCGCATCCCGATGATGCTGGAGATGAAGGGCGACCGGTATGAGTATGAGATCAATGTGCTCCTTTACGCCACGCGGCACAGAATTCCAATCGAAGAGGTAACGATCGAAACCGTGTATATCGAAGACAATAAATCCTCGCATTTCAACGCTGTGCGCGACGGCTGGCGGATCTATAAGATGATCCTGTTTTTTGTCGCGTCTTCGATGGTCGCGATGCTTTTGGACTATGTACTCGTGCTGCTCTTTTCCGCGACCACAAAGGGCATGGCGCAATCGCTGCTCATCAGTGTCGTCGGCGCTCGCATCCTGAGCTCGCTCGCCAACTACTTCATGAACTGCAAGCTCGTGTTTGAAAACAGAAGCCGCGCAAGCATCTTCCGCTATTATCTGCTCGTGGCGGGCATCCTGATCATCAACTATGCGCTGATGGTGGCCATTACGCATGTGATGCCGATCGCCATCGGCAAGATTCTGGTCGAGCTCGCGCTCTACCCCGTGAGCTTCTTCATGCAGCGTAAGTACGTGTTTCCGCCGCAGAGCGAAGAGATCGGGCCGGAGGCCTGATTTCTCCCCGTTTTGCAGCTCTATTCATACAATCAGGCCAGGAGGAATGCAGTCGATCATGACAAAACCAAAGAATTCTCGTATCAAGCGGCTTGTGACTTGTATCATCGCTGATCTTCTCGTGCTCGGCGTGCTGCTTGGCGGGTTCACCTATTTCTATTTCCTGCGCGAGCGGGAGTATACGCCAAAGACGCTCGCGAGCCCGCCGCCCGCCGCAGCAACCGCCACGCCGGAGGCACAGCCGAGCGCGGAAGCGACGCAGGAAGCCGCCGTCTCCGCCACCCCAGAGGTTGTGGATACCGGCCTCCTCGGCGGAAAATACGCCGAGAAATTTACCACGGGCGAGGTGGAGCAGACGGAAGACTCCTACCGAAGCGCGAACGTGTCCATCGAGATGACCAAGGTCGTCACGGGCACGGAGAGCAAGCCCATCACCTACTACCTCGCGGATATCTACATCAAGGATATCCAGAGCTTCCGCACCGCCGTCGCGCTGGACTACAAGGACCAGAACGAGGGCGATCGCAAGAACGTGATGTCCACACTCCAGCTCTCGCAGATCACAAACGCGCTGGTCGCCATCTCCGGCGATAACTTTGCGTATCACCAGAGCATCGCCGTGCGCAACGGCGTCGAATGGGAAAACAAGCTTCCCGTGTTCGGCGATATCTGCGTGCTCTATTATGACGGCACGATGGAGACCTATCCGCAGACGATTAAGCGCGCGGATGTAGAGGCCATCTATGCCAAGGAGCCGTATCAGATCTGGACCTTCGGACCGCAGCTGCTGGTCGACGGTCAGGTGCCGGGTAGCTTTGCCAACGGCAAGGCGAACCCGCTCAGCGCGATCGGCTACTACGAACCGGGCCACTATTGCTTTATCCTCGTCGACGGGCGGCAAAAGGGCTATTCCTGGGGCATGACGTATACCGATCTGGCACAGGTATTCTATGACCTCGGCTGCAAGGCCGCCTTCAACCTCGACGGCGGCGACACCGCGGTGATGACCTACATGGGCGAATGGCGCAGCCAGCCGGAGGCCGCATCCCCGCGCGAGACGAGCGACATTCTCTACATCGTCGAACCCACGGCGGGACAGTAAAGGGAGGAACAGCACATGAAACGAATGTTAGCCCGCGCGCTGCCGCATTTGACGATCATCCTCGGCGTAATGACGCTGGTGTTCTACGTGGTGGACGGCTTCAACGCCGTCATGGCGTTTATGGCGAGCGATCTTTCCAAGCAGGTGTTTATGGTGCTTGCCGTCTCGGCCATCATCAGCTCCGTCATGCTCATCTCCCGCCAATGGAAGGAAGACGACCGCAAGGCGAGAAAGGCCGCGCG
>CAYPEV010000225.1:0-4217 GCA_964409605.1 uncultured Christensenella sp.
ACCTGACTTTTAATCAGGTTGTCCGGAGTTCGACCCTCCGACGGATCACCATTTTTTTCTGCCGATGCGGATCTGTGTGCGGGTGTGGCGGAATTGGCAGACGCGCCAGATTTAGGTTCTGGTGCCCGAAAGGCGTATGGGTTCAAGTCCCTTCGCCCGCACCAAAGCAAGCTTATCGGCCCCTGCGGGAGTAGCTCATTTGGTAGAGCGCAGCCTTGCCAAGGCTGAGGTGGCGGGTTCGAGCCCCGTTTCCCGCTCCATTCATAAGCGGACAGCGCTCTTGCCCGTTTATGAATGGAGATTTTCTTTTTCAAACGTCTCCCGACAACTTCATCATCCGCGTGCAGGTATAGTGTAGCGGAAACACATTAGCCTTCCAAGCTGAGATCACGGGTTCGAGTCCCGTTACCTGCTCCAAAGACAAACCCCGCCTTTTGGCGGGGTTTGTCGTATCATGCTTGCTGGCTTTTGCAATCAATCCTTTGTGTAAACACGCGGGACGCGCTCGGAAATGCTCAATAAAATCTCGTAACTGATGGTACCCGCCTTGTCCGCGAGTTCGTCCGCGGTGATCGCGTCGTTGCCCTGCCGACCCAGCAGAACCACATCGTCTCCGACGACTGCGTCCGGCACTTGGGTCAGATCGATCATCATCTGATCCATGCAGATGGTGCCGATCTGTCGCGCGCGGATGCCGCGGATGAGCACCTCCGCCTTATCGGAGAGACAGCGCTTGTAGCCGTCGCCATAGCCGACCGCAACGGTGCCTACGCGCATATCGCACGGGGTGACAAACTTGAGCCCGTAGCTTACGCCTTCGCCGGCGGGGATGGTCTTGATGTGCGTGATATACGCGTGCCAACTCATCACCGGGCGGAGATCGATGCCCTTGACCGCGTGGCCGGCCGGATGGCAGCCATACATTGCGATGCCGCCACGCACCATGTCAAACTGCGCTTCGGGGATATGCAGCGCTGCCGCGCTGTTGCTCGCGTGGAGGATGGGGTGCAGGCCGTTTCGGCTGCAGATCTCCACATAGCGGCGGAACCGCTCCGCCTGCAAGAGCGTGAAGGAGGTGTCCGCAAGCTCGGATACCGCAAAATGTGTAAACAGCCCGTCGAGCACGAGGTTTGGACAGCGCTTGAGCAGGAGGATCGCCTCCGTAAACGCGGCCTCGCTCGTAAAGCCGATGCGGTTCATGCCCGTGTCCGCCTTGATGTGCACACGGCAGACCATGCCGAGCTTCGCCGCATGCGCCTGAAGAAGCTGCAGAGTCTCCGTCGTAAACACGGTTGGCATCAGCGAATGACGGATCACATCGTCCATGTGGTCTTCATCCGTGGCACCGAGGAGCAGAATTGGCGCCGTGATGCCCGCGAGACGCAGGCGGACACCCTCTTCGGTGAACGCGACGCCGAGATAAGCCGCGCCGCTCTCCAGCGCGCAGTTCGCAACGGCCTCCATGCCGTGGCCGTATGCGTTCGCCTTCACCACCGCGAGATACTTCGTCTCCGGCTTGAGGCGTGAACGCATCAGCTCGATATTGTGCTTGATATTGGCGAGCGAAATGGATGCATAGGTGGAACGCATGGATTATGCCTCCCGTTTGAGCGCGTTGTGCACGATGTTGCCGTTGATGAGCGTGAGCACGCAATGCGTGCGATAATCGAACGGGTGCCCGTCGAACACCGCAATATCCGCATCCTTGCCCGCTTCCAGCGTGCCGACACGGTCGTCGATCCCGACGATCTCTGCGGCATAGCGCGTGATCGAGCGGAGCGCGGTCTCCTCGCTGAGTCCCTCGCGCACGGCGATGCCCGCCTGCAGAGCGAGGAACTGAATCGGAATCACCGGGTGATCGGTCATCATCGCAAAGGGGATACCGGCCTCTTCCAGCACGCGAGGGGCAGCGAAGGAGAGGTTTTTCAGCTCGATCTTGCTGCGCTCGGAAAGCAGGGGACCTATGATGATCCCGGCGCCCTGCTCAAGCAAACGCTCTTTGAGCACATCCGTAATCATGTAGCCCTCGGTGCAATGGTCGATGGTCACCTTAAGATTGAACTCCTTGGCGAGACGAAGCCCCGTCAGGATATCGTCCGCCCGGTGGGCGTGTATCTTCACGGTAAGATTGCGGTTGATCACCGGCAGGAGCGCTTCCATCGCGATGTCGCGATCCGGCTTATCATCCTCTTTCGCCATGCCTTTTTGATATTCGATCGCGTCGGTCATCGTGGAACGGAACAGGGAGGCGATCGCCATACGCGTGGTTGGCGCCACCTTCTTTTCCGCATAGACGACCTTCGGGTTTTCGCCCGTTGCCGCCTTCATTGCGACGGGATCGCGCAGGGTCATCTCCTCGATGCTCCTGCCGCAGGTCTTGAGTGCGGCGAACTGTCCGCCGATGACGTTTGCGCTGCCCGGCCCTGTGACCGTGGTGGTCACGCCCGCCTCGCGCGCTTCCTTAAAGCAGGGATCGAACGGGTTGAGACCGTCTACCGCGCGCAGCTCCGGCGTGATGGGGTCGGTCATCTCGTTCCCGTCGGAACCTTCTTCGCCCATGCCATCCTCCCACATGCCGATGTGGCAATGCGCGTCGATCAGCCCCGGCAGCACGAACTTGCCCGCAAGGTCGATCACGTCCGCGCCGTCCGCCGAAAGAGAGGCGCCTGCGGCGACGATTTTCCCCTGATCGATCAGAAGATCGCCTGTGAAGGCTTCCTGTGTCATGGTATGGATGAAACCGTTTTTGAGAAGCAGCATATCGTTCTCCTATTTTTTGAGATGCGCAGAAAGCAAATCTATTCTACCACATCATACGGTATTTGCATGCTTTTTTCAAATTGAACCGGAATATTCACTTTTCAGGTTCGGAGAATTCTACCTGACAAACAGGCGTACCAATATGCGCTTTGTGATTTGACCGGAACAAGTGCATATGATAAAATTATCAATTAGGTGTGAAAAGCAGTTTGCCGGATCTTTTGTTTCGAATCCGGCATGCGGGATCACCCAAAACGACAGGATGGAACGGAAGACAATTTTGAATCTAACAGATTTCAACCGCCTTTTAAGCCGCGTGGAGAAGCCCGCGCGCTATATCGGCGGAGAATGGAATAGCATCGTCAAGCAGGAAGCGGATATCCGCTTTGCACTTTTGTTTCCCGACGTGTATGAGATCGGCATGTCGCACCTCGGCTCCAGGATTCTTTACCATGCGCTCAACAGCGTGGAGGGCGTTGCCTGTGAGCGCGCGTTTGCGCCATGGCCGGATATGGAGCAGGTACTCAGAGAAGAGCATATTCCCCTCTTCTCGTTGGAGACAAAGCGCCCGCTGAACGAATTTGACATCGTCGGCTTCGCGCTTCTCTATGAGATGTGCTACACCAACATTCTGCAGATGCTGGATCTTTCCGGCATCCCGCTGCTGGCAAAAGACCGTGGGGAAGAGCACCCGCTCGTCATCTGCGGCGGCCCCTGCGCCTGCAACCCCACGCCTGTCGCCGCGTTTATGGACGCGGTGCTCATCGGCGACGGGGAAGAGATGACGCCGGAGGTCACGCTCGCGGTGCTGGAAGCAAAGCGGGCGGGCAAGAGCAAGGCGGAGCTGCTCCGCACGCTTTCCACCATCCGCGGGGTATATGTCCCCTCGCGCAAGACCGAGGATACCTGCGTCGTGCGCCGGATCGTGAAAGACCTTGATACGGCCGCGTTTACGGGCAAGCCGATCGTGCCGTATCTCGGCATTGTGCACGACCGCGTCGCGCTGGAGGTCATGCGCGGCTGCACGCGCGGCTGCCGCTTCTGCCAGGCCGGCTATATCTACCGCCCGATCCGCGAACGGAAGAGCGAAACGCTGATGGAGCTTGCGCGCCAGCAAATCGGCTGCACCGGCTATGACGAGGTTTCCCTGTTGAGCCTGAGTACGGGCGATTACTCCGAGGTACATAAGCTTGTGCCCGAGATCATCCGCGAGATGGAGGCCGGCAAGGTCTCCGTATCGCTCCCGTCGTTACGCGTGGACAGCGAACTCGCGAACGATCTTTCCGTCATGCAGACCGTCCGCAAAGCCGGGCTGACCTTCGCGCCGGAAGCGGGAACGCAGCGCCTCCGGGACGTGATCAACAAAAACGTCACGGAGGAGGACATCCTCCGTGCGACGCAGGACGCGTTTTCCGCGGGCTGGAGCAGCGTGAAGCTTTATTTCATGATCGGCCTAC
>CAYPEV010000226.1:0-1469 GCA_964409605.1 uncultured Christensenella sp.
CATCGCCCGTATTCACAACCACCGTCAACGCTTCGTTGGCGATTTTTGCCGCGATTGCCGCGGGGAGCGAGCGCCCGTGCAGCCCGCAGAACGCGTTTGCGTTGAGGTACTGGGGCGTTTTTGCGGCCTGGCCAATGCCGGCCGCGAGCAGAACCTGAGAGGGTTCTTTGCCCAGCTGCTCGAGTGCGGTTTTCAGGCACTCGAGGATCACAAAGTTTCCGCAGCCCGGGCACCAGGCTGTTTCGTTGGTGCAAAAAACTTCCGTACTCATCTGCTCTCCTCCTTCTGAACGCGTTCCGCAATTTCTTCCGCGGAAATCTGTCTGCCGTCATATTTCAGGATGCTGCCCGTGCAGGCGATCCCCGTGTGTTCGCGAATCAATCCGGCCAGCTGTCCCGTGGCGTTCTGTTCAACATTGATCACGCGTTTTGCCTTTGGTGCTTTCTCCAGCAGCAGTTTTTGCGGCAACGGGTAGACGTCGCCAAATACCAGCGCGGCAAAGCGAGCGTTGCCCGCGCGGTTGAGCAGCCCGACCGCCTCCGCAACCGGGCCCCAAGTCGAGCCCCAGCCGAGCAGCAGCGTATCGAACCCGTCTGGCCCGATGAACTCCGGCTCCTGCAGCTCCTGCCGGATGCCGTCCAGCTTTTTCATGCGCTTGTCCATCATCTGTGTGCGCACCTCGGCGGACTCGGTGATCCAGCCGCGCTCGTCGTGTTCGTCGCTGTCGATTACGACAAGGTGCTTCGTCTTGCCCGGTATCAAGCGCGGGGAAATCCCGTTTTCGCTATAGCGATAGCGCAGATATTCGCCGTCTCCGTCGTGTTCGGATACGGGGTTCATCACCTGAATCCTGCCAAGATCAAACGCTTCCACGGTGGAGGTCGCGTCGGCAAGGTATTGATCGCTCAGTAGAATCACGGGGATTTGGTACCGCTCGGCCAGATCAAAGGCGCGCATGGTCTGATAAAAGGCGTCCGCGGGGTTTCTCAGCGCGATCACCATCCGCGGAAACTCGCCCTGCGACGCGGAGATGACGAATTTCAAGTCGCTCTGCTCCGTGCGCGTCGGGAGTCCCGTCACAGGGCCGGGGCGCTGCACGTCGATTGCCACCAGCGGAATCTCCGCCATGCCGGATAACCCCAGCGCCTCTACCATCAGCGAAAACCCGCCGCCGGAGGTGCCGGTCATCGCTCTCGCGCCCGCATAGGAGGCGCCGATGGCCATATTGATCGCGGCGATTTCATCCTCCGCCTGCTCGACCACCAGCCCGGCCTCGTCTCCCAGCGCCGCAAGTTTCTCCATGATCGACGTGGACGGTGACATCGGATAGGCGGAATAGAAGCGAAGCCCCGCCGCAACCGCGCCAAGCGCCACGGCGCTGTTGCCGGAGACCAGCATCCAGTCGTGATATTTCCCGTCGAGGTGGTCATATCGCTTTTCGGCGATCTGATACCCTTCCTGTAATGCTT
>CAYPEV010000226.1:1479-4204 GCA_964409605.1 uncultured Christensenella sp.
GCTTTCATATTGATCTCAATCAACTGCGGCTTGACAAAGGCGCGCAGCACATCCTCCGCGCCATCCAGCGTCTCCCCGAATAATTTCAAGATGATGCCAACCGCGATGATGCCCGAAACGCGCGGGTTGCCGAGCGCTTTCGCCATCTCGTCCATGTCAAACTGCATTGCGCGGGGATCTTCGGCAGAGAGCTTGCGATCGCAAAGGATAAACCCGTTCTCTTTCAATTGATCGCGATGCTGCGATATCGTCTCCTCGTCCATCGCGATGATGCCGTCCAGCACATTGCTATGTGAATGCACGGGCTCGGCGCCGAAGCGGATCAGCGAAAAGTTATGACCTCCGCGCACACGGGACATAAAATCCCGTATGGTGAACACATGGTAGCCGGAGCGCTTGAGCAGTTTTTCGAGTATCGCTGCCGTCGTGTCAATGCCCTGACCCGCGGCGCCTCCAATCAGCAAATTGTACATCGGCATCTTCTTCCTCTCGCTTAACTGTGTCTCGATTATACTATAATTCGTGTAGAAAGAGCTGATTTTCTGCCATTCATATGCTGTAAAGAATTCTCGAAAGTGCAGACAGATTGTTTTTTTACGCGCCTGTTCTGAGCGAGCACACCGAAGCAAGCGCTCTCATGAAAGCCGGAGGACGGAGCGCCCGTAATTTTCAGATGAAGTCTTCTGTTTTGAGAGGATTGATGTTTTGAAGGATACTATTCGCCCACTTGATTGGCGATTCGCCTAAAATTGGAACGGATTGGGCGTATGATCGCGAATAGATGGAACACCTTTGATATCGGCACGCGCGGATTCAACGACTTTCATACAAAGACATCTGTTCCACTATTTGATGAACCTTTGCGTTTCCGTTTCTCTATACGGACTGTCTTCAGCTGCGGAGCCGGGGATGCAATCTCCTGTTTTCCCCTTGCCCCCGATCGCCTGGTGTAGTACCCTAATAGCAACAACGACACGAAAAGGCTGGAAGAAACATTGAACGCAACCCCTCGCACGTATGAATACCTCCTGTTTGACATCGACAATACGCTGATGGACTTCACGGCGGGCGAAAAGACCGCGCTGTTCCAGACGATGGAAGAGATGGGCATTTCGATCTCGGAATGCGACTATGAGGCATATCTCCAAATCAATCAAGCGGCCTGGGCGCGCTTTGAGACGGGCGAGCTGGACAGCGTCGCCGTGCAGCGCGTGCGGTTTGAGGACTACGCCGCGCACTTGGGGCGCGATGCTTCGCACGGCGCGGCGATGAACGCGCGGTATGTGCAAAACCTTGGCGAGCAGGCGATTTTGCTGGAAGGCGCGGCGGAGATGCTCGAACGGCTCGCGGGGCGCTATCGCCTCGCCGTCGCGACCAACGGTCTCACGCTGGTGCAGCGCGCGCGGCTGAAAAAATCCGGCATCCTTCCGTTGCTCAGCGGCGTGTTCATCTCGCAGGAGATGGGCGTGCAGACGCCGGACCGCGCATACTTCGAACATATCTTTGCGGCCTATGGCGACAGCGCGCGGGAAAAATATCTCATGATCGGGGATTCGCTCCGCGCGGACATCGCGGGCGGCGTCAACGCAGGCATCGACACCTGCTGGTATGTTCCCGCGGGGGCGGAGAAAGCAACGCCGCAGCCGACCTACACGGTCTCAAGCTTTGACGAGCTGATGGGGCTGCTGCTATAGCCGCAAAAAAACCTATCTTTCGCGCCGGATTTACGATATGATAGGAAAAATTGTTCGCGGATAAGGGAGGAACAGCGATGGATCGCTTTGAACAGGTCACCGTCGTCAAAAAGGCAAATGTTTATTATGACGGCAAGGTCACGAGCCGCACGGTTCTCTTCGCCGACGGGACGAGAAAGACGCTCGGCGTCATTCTGCCCGGGAAGTATTCCTTTGGCACGGCGGAGAAGGAGCATATGGAGATTCTCGGCGGCGCGCTTTCCGCGCTGCTGCCCGGCGAGGGCGGATGGAAGACGTTTGCCGAGGGGCAGGCGTTTGATGTGCCCGCGAACAGCCGCTTTGAGGTGGAGGCAACGGGCGTTTGCGACTACTGCTGCTCCTACCTCGCGGAATAAGAATCAAACGGAGCAAAACGGGCGGAGTGTGACTTCCGTCCGTTTCTTTTTTGCGGCGGCGGTGTATGATGAATCCAACAAGGGTTGCAGCAGAAAGGAGCACGCATATGAGAGACGTGGTTCTGTTTATCGCGATGAGTCTGGATGGGTTCATCGCATCGCCGGACGGCGGGATCGATTGGCTCGGCGGGCAGGAGGACGGCGGGAGCGACTTTGGCTCGTATGAGCGGTTTATCGCCGGGGTGAGCGATGTTGTGATGGGATATATGACATACCGCCAGCTTGCGACGGAGCTTCTTCCCGGCGCGTGGCCCTATGCCGCGCAGAAGAGTTATGTGCTCACGCACCGGAACGAGGCGGCGCAGGCGGGGGTGACGTTTACGCAGGAACCGATTGAGCAGCTGCTCGCGCGGCTGAAAGCGCAGTCCGGCGGCGAGATTTGGCTTTGCGGCGGCGCCTCCGTGGCGCAGCAGGCGATGCGGCTCGGCTTCATCGACCGCTACCATATCAACGTGATGCCGACGATCCGCGGCAGGGGAATCCGGCTGTTTGACGCGCTGGAGAAGCCGATCCCGCTCAAGTTGCTTTCCACGGAGCACTACAACGGCATTGTGGATTTGGTGTACGTGCCGCGCT
>CAYPEV010000227.1:0-4201 GCA_964409605.1 uncultured Christensenella sp.
CGGGCAATCAGCGCCCTGTGGCCGAGATGTACGCCGTCAAACATTCCAAGCGCGACGACGGCGGGTTCGAATACTGCCATAATCCCCTTCAAAAAACGGCTCTGCGCCGGGTTTGTTGCGCGCAGCTGCCGGTATGATTCTGTCTTTGTTCAGTAGAGGTGAATCGTCAGGCGAAAGCGCTCTTTGCGGATTTCGCCGATGCCGAGGAACTCGCTCTCCCCATAGGCGCGCACGAGGCCGTCCTCCAACCCACGCACATGCGTCTCCAGCCCGTTCTTCGTCGGGATCGTCCGCTCGGCGGGAAGTCGCAGCTCCGGCAAAAACGACATTGCCTCCTCGCAGGAGGTCAGTGCGTCCATCAGCCGCCCCTCTGCTTTCGCCGTTTCCAGCTCCGCGATGGTCAGCGCGCATTCGCTCGTAAAAGGGCCGCTTCGCGTTCGCAGCAGGATTGGCACATAGCCGATCGTGCCGAGCCGCTGTGCAAGGCTTTCGCAAAGGGAGCGCACATATGTCCCGCGCGAGCAGGCTGCCCGCAGCAGAAACCGGTTCTCCCCCGTCTGCTCGATGAGCTCCAGCTCATGCACGCAGATTTCGCGCACCTTCGGCTCGATGGTCTCGCCCGCGCGGGCAAGGTCGTACATCTTTCTGCCATCGACCTTCAGCGCGGAATAAATCGAAGCCGCCTGCATCTGGCCGCCGAGAAACTCCGGCAAAATCTGCCTCAGTTCGCTTTCCGTCACACGCCTGTCATCCCGCGCAACCACGGCGCCATAAGCGTCCTGCGTATCGGTCTGCGTGCCGAACGCGCACTCAAACACATATTCCTTATACTTGTCGACCAGGATATCGAAGAGCCGCGTCGCGCGGCCCAGGCAAACGGGCAGCACGCCGGCAGCGGCAGGATCCAGCGTACCGAGATGCCCCGCGCGTTTTTCTTGGAAGATCTTCCGTACGTCGAATACGACGTTGCTGGACGTCAGCCCCGGCGGCTTGAGAATCGTGACGATACCGTCCATGTCACTCGCAAACCCCTTGCAAAAGCTCGATGGCAAGAGAAAGAATCTGCGCGGCCGCTTCTTCGATCGGCGGCTGCATCGTGCAGCCCGCGGCGAGTTTATGCCCGCCGCCGCCGAGCCTGGTTGCGATCTTGCTCACATCCGCGCAGGTCTTGCCGCGCAGGCTCACTCGGATCAGCCCGTCCTCGCTCTCGCGCAGCAGGGCCGCAACCTCTACCGTATCGATATCGCGAATGGAATCGATGATGCCTTCGGTGTCCTCGTTGGACGCTCCGCAGGAGGCGATTTCCTCCAGCGTGATATAGGATATGCCGATCCTGCCGTATTCGTAGAGCCGCGCCTTGTTCACGCCAAGCGCATGCAGCTTGAGTTTGTGGAACGGCACGGTGCGAAACAGA
Organism: uncultured Christensenella sp.; assembly: GCA_964409605.1. GTDB lineage: Bacteria > Bacillota > Clostridia > Christensenellales > CAG-138 > UBA7703. The sequence goes on from CAYPEV010000227.1 coordinate 1,415, forward strand.
CAGCGGTTGAGGTACGGAAGGTCGATCCCCGTATCCAGAATGTCCGCGGCGATCCGCATCGTTTCCGGTGTGGTATTGCTATAGGAAAAGTTGCCCGTATCGGTCGTAATCGCGGCATAAAGACAACTTGCAACATTCTTGTTGAGCCTGATCTTGAGGCATGTGATCACATTATAGATCAGTTCCCCCGTCGCGCCGGCTTTCTGCACATAGTTCATCCCGGCATAACGGTCGTTGGTTCCGTGATGGTCGATGTTCAGCGTTGCCTTCGCCGCGTGGAAGAGCGCTTCGCAGCGGCCGGTTCTGCCTAAATCCGCGCAGTCCACACAAACGACCGCCTCGGCAGGACGCGCCTGCTCGGGCGGTATCAATTGTTCGGAGAACGGAAGGAAGCGGTAGATTGCGGGAACCGGGTCTTCGCAGACCACCTGCGCGTGTTTGCCTAGCTCCAACAGCGCCCCATAGAGCGCAAAGGTGCTGCCAAGCGTGTCGCCATCGGGAGAGACATGCGCAATCAGCAGAATATCATCATACGTCCGTAAAAATCGGACGGCATCCTGCAGCATGCCTTACTCCTCTCCGTCGTTTGGGGGAAGCGCATCGGCATCTTCCGCCTGCGCCTCGCTTCCCGCGCCCGTGTTGAGCCCGTTTAGTATCTCCGCGATGCGCACGCTGTATGCGATGGAGTTGTCCAGCGTAAACTTGATGCTCGGCACGGCGCGGATGCGCATGCGCGCACCCAGTTCGTGCGAGATAAAGCCCGCCGCGTGATTGAGCGCCTCTACGCTGGAAATGCGCTTCTTCTCGTCGTCATCATAGACGGAGACCTTGACCTTCGCGTATTTGAGATCTTTTGTGACCTCGACTTCGGTCAGCGCGGTCATCGGCGAGATTCTGGGATCCTTCATCTCGCGGATGACTTCGCTGATCGTTTTCTTCACTTCTTCGTTCCTTCGGTCTGAACGAAATGTTGCCATATGCCCCTCCTCCGCCCGGCACGCGCCAGGCGGCCGAATCAAGCGATTGTCTGCGTGATGCGCCTGCGCGCTGCCGCGCCGGCCGCTCAGGCAGATCAGGTGCGCTTCACTTCTTCAATGATAAAGGCTTCGATCACGTCGCCTTCCTGCAGATCGTTGAAGCCGTCGATACCGATACCGCACTCAAAGTTCGTGAGGACTTCCTTCGCGTCGTCCTTAAACCGCTTGAGCGAGGAAATCTTGCCTTCGTGTACCACAACGCTGTCGCGGATGACGCGAATCTGCGCGCTTCTCGTGATCTTTCCGTCGTTGACATATGCGCCCGCGATGGTACCTACGCCGGATACCTTGAAGGTTTCGCGAACGGTTGCGTGGCCAAGCTCCGTCTCCTTGAAGACCGGCTTGAACATGCCGCGCATGGCGGCCTTGACGTCGTCGATGGCGTTGTAGATGACGCGGTAGAGCCGCACATCCACGTTCTCTTTTTCCGCCATGGCTCGTGCGCCGGAGTCCGGACGTACGTTGAAGCCGATGACGATGGCGTTGGACGCAGAGGCGAACATGATATCCGTCCCCGTGATCGCGCCGACGCCGCCATGGATGCAGCGCACGCGAACTTCTTCGTTGCTGAGCTTTTCGAGCGCCTGCTTGACGGCCTCGACGGAGCCCTGCACGTCCGCCTTGACGATGATGTTGAGGTCCTTGAGCTCGTCCGCCGCCATTTGTGTAAAGAGATCGTCCAGCGATACCTTGCTCTTGCTCTTGAGCTGCGCCGCTTTGATCTTGTCGCGGCGCTCCTCAACCACCTGGCGGGAAAGCTTGTCGACTTCCGCGACATTGAGAATATCGCCCGCGTCCGGCACTTCGCTGAAGCCGAGCACCTCGACCGGTGTGGACGGACCCGCTTCGTTGACCGCGTTGCCCTTGTCGTCCGTCATGGCGCGCACCTTGCCGTATGCCGTACCGGCGACGATCGTATCGCCCCGGCGCAGCGTGCCGTTTTGCACGAGCACGGTCGCGAGCGGCCCGCGGCCTTTGTCGAGCTTCGCTTCGATGATCGTACCCTTTGCGAGACGGTCCGGATTCGCCTTGAGTTCCAGCACATCCGCCTGCAGCAGGATCATCTCCAGCAGCGTGTCGAGCCCCTGCTGTTTCTTCGCGGAGACGGGCACAATGATGGTCTGACCGCCCCACTCTTCGGAAACCAGCTCATACTCCGTGAGCTGCTGCTTCACGCGGTCGGGGTTCGCGTCGGGTTTGTCCATCTTGTTGATGGCGACGATGATCGGAACGCCGGCAGCTTTCGCGTGGTTGATCGCCTCGACCGTCTGCGGCATGATGCCGTCGTCCGCCGCGACGACGAGGATGACGATATCCGTCACCTGTGCACCGCGCGCGCGCATCGAAGTAAACGCTTCGTGGCCGGGCGTGTCGATGAACGTAATCTGCTTGCCGTTGCACAGGACGGTATATGCGCCGATGTGCTGGGTGATGCCGCCTGCTTCGCCTTCGGTCACCGCGCTGTTGCGAATCGCATCCAGCAGCGACGTCTTGCCGTGGTCGACGTGGCCCATGATGGTGACGACCGGTGGGCGTGTTTTGAGCAGTTCCTCCGCATCCGTTTCGCCGGATGCACTGTCGGTCAGCACTTCCTCAAACGTCTTTGCGACCTTGAGTTCGAGTTCGATTCCAAAGTCGGACGCGACGAGTTCGCAGGTGTCAAAATCGATCTCCTGGTTGATCGTCGTCGGCATGCCGAGCAGGAAGAGCTTCTTGATGATGTCCGATGCGGGCTTGCCGATTTTCGGAC
>CAYPEV010000228.1:0-2139 GCA_964409605.1 uncultured Christensenella sp.
TGACGCAGGCGGTGCTGGAAGGCGTTGCGTTTGCGATTCGGGATTCGCTGGAGGTCGCAAAATCGCTCGGCATCAAAATCGACCGCAGCAAGATCTGCGGCGGCGGCGCCAAGAGCAAGCTCTGGAAGAAGATGTTTGCAAACATCCTGAACCTCGAGATCGACACGATCACCTCCGAGGAAGGACCTGGCCTCGGCGGCGCGATGCTCGCCGCGGTTGCCTGCGGCGAATACGCCTCGGTCGAGGAGATCGCGCAAAAGATGGTGCACGTCAACGCGACTGTCAAACCCGACCCCGAAATCGCCGCGCGCTACGAGGCACAGTATCAGAAGTTCGTGAAGATCTATCCGACGGTGAAAGCGCTCTTCCCGCAGATCGGATGATGGCATAGTCGATGACAAAAGGCGCTATCCGTACGGGTGGCGCTTTTTGCGTTGTTCGTGTATCATGACCGAAAAGAGCGCAATATCTTACAAGATTCCAATCGTGAAAACGGGTATCATCTGGCAATGAGGCAGGCAAACGAAAAAAAGAGCGAACTGCGCACCGCGCGGTACGATCCGGAACTGATGGTGGAAGCCTATCAGTTCCAGGGCGTGATGCAGGCGTTTCCAAACCATTTTCACGAGCATTATGTGATCGGCTTTATCGAGCGCGGCAGGCGAAACCTCAAGGTACGCGCAAGCTGCCACCTCACCGCGCCCGGCGACCTTCTGCTCTTCAACCCCGGAGAAAACCACGCCTGCGAAGCGCACGACGACCAGCCGCTGGACTACCGCTGCATCAACATTGAGCCCGTAGTGATGGCGCGCGCTGTGCGTGAGATCTTTGCGAGCGAATGCCTGCCGGAGTTCACGCAACCCGTCGTGTTCCATTGCGAATTCATCGATGAGCTGCGGGAACTGCACGCGATGATCCTGCGCGGCGAACGCGGCGTACGAAAAGAGGAGCGCTTCTACTTCCTGCTGGAGCAGCTTCTGCGCGAGTATGCGCAAGCGGGCGGGCGAGAGCAGCCGGCGGAGCCGCGAGCCGAGGTCAAGGCTGTTTGCGAGTATCTGAATGCGCACGCGGCCGAGCAGATTTCGCTGGATTCTCTCGGCGCGATAGCGGGGCTGAGCAAGTATCATCTGCTCCGCGCGTTCACCAAGGAGACGGGTATCACGCCGTACAGCTATCTGGAAACGATCCGTATCGACCGCGCGAAAGCGCTCTTGCGGCAGGGAGCTTCGCCCGCGGATGCGGCGCTGAACGCGGGATTTTCGGATCAAAGCCACTTCAGCAACGCGTTTAAGCGTTTCATTGGACTCACGCCGGGGCAATATCGCCGCGTGTTTGCCGAAAACCACACGGAGGACAAGGGAGAAGAGACACCGATATGAATGGAACGGAGCAAAAATGCGTCGTGGTGATCGACAATGCGCTGCCGCTGGGGCTGATCGCCAACACCGCCGCGATATTGGGCGCGACGCTGGGGGCGACGCTGCCGCAGATGGTCGGCAGAGACGTCTGCGACGCAACGGGCAACGCACACCGCGGCATCAACACCGTGCCGACCACTGTGCTGCAGGCGGGCGGAGCGCTGCTCAAACAGCTGCGTCTGCGCCTCTATGAGCCGGAGTTTACGGATCTGGTCGCGGTGGATTTTTCGGATGTGGCGCAGCGGATCCACGTCTACGAAGACTACCTCAAACAGGCGGAGGAGACCGAGACAGGCGCGTTTCAATATTTCGGCATCGCGCTCTACGGCGACAAGAAAAAGGTCAACCGCCTGACCGGTATGCTGCCGCTGCTGCGGGCATAATCATGCCGGATTGTCCAAACGCAAGAAAATGTGATACAATACGGAGGCGAGTTTCCGACTCAATTCCGAACGGGCAAGCCGCGCTTGTCTGTTTTTTATGCTTGAGGTGAGGCAATGGATACAAGACCCATCGGCGTGTTTGATTCCGGCATGGGCGGGCTGACCTGCGTGCGGCAGATGATCCGCCTGCTCCCCGGCGAGGATATCGTCTACTTCGGAGACACGGGGCGCGTGCCTTACGGCGGGCGTTCGGCGGAGACGATCGTGCGTTATGCGCGTCAGGATGTCGCGTTTTTGCGCAGTTTTGATCTCAAAGCGATCGTGATTGCCTGCGGCAC
>CAYPEV010000228.1:2149-4195 GCA_964409605.1 uncultured Christensenella sp.
GGCGCCGGTGAGGCGGATGGTGGCGGCCATGGAGAGCACCACCGCGATGGACGTGCTCAAACGCGAAAACGACCTGCCGATCATCGGCGTAGTGCAGCCCGCGGCGGAGGCGGCCTCCCGGGTTTCGAAGACCGGCAACATCGGCATCATCGGTACCAAGGCGACCATCCGTACCGGCGCGTATGAGGCGGCAATCCGCGCGCTGCTCCCAAAGGCAGCGCTCACCGCGAAGGCCTGCCCGCTGCTCGTGCCCCTCGTGGAGGACGGCAGGGTGCACCGCGAAGACCCGGTCACAAAGCGCGTGGTGGAGGAATATTTAGCTCCCGTGAAAGAGGCGGGCGTGGATACGCTGGTGCTCGGCTGTACGCACTATCCGCTGCTGATGGACGTGATTTCAGACTATATGGGAAAAGGCGTGATACTGATCGACACAGGCGAGGAGGCGGCGTGCGCCGCTGCCGCGCTGCTTGCGGAGCAGACAAGCCTCAACGATCCGAACCGAAAAGGGCTCCGGCGCTATTATGCGAGCGACAGCGCGGCGGATTTTGCGGCGACTGCCGCGCTCTTTCTCGGCAAGGACATCTCCGATCGCGTTGAACGCGTGGCGATCGAGAATTACTAATCCGGATTCTTGATCGGACAGCTAAGCCGTTTTCTCAGGAGCAGGTACGCCTGCTTCTTTTTTTGCGCTGTTGCGCAACCGGAGAGAAACGGCTATAATAGTTCGTACTACTAACTAAACGGCAGGACGAACGCGCAGCTTGCAGTACACGAGCAGTTTTTCCGACTAAATAGTTAGTACTACTAACCAATTGAGGTTTCGTTGAGATTCGCGCTGTATGATGCCGAAAACATACCGGTAGCTAATGAGAACACAAAGCGGGAGATGAAACAATACATGGCAAACTGGAGCATTCAGACGGAACGATGCAAGGGCTGCGGCCTGTGCGCGGACGCCTGTCCGAGGAAAATCCTTCGCATCGATCCGGGCGTCATCAACCACAAGGGGCACTTCTCCGCGCAGATCACGGATGAATCCCGCTGCACCGGCTGCGGATTTTGCGTGCTGATGTGTCCGGATTGCGCGATCACGCTCACGCGGCAGGAGGGATAGACACATGGCGGAAGCAAGACTCATGAAGGGCAACGAAGCGCTCGCGGAGGCGGCGATTCTCGCAGGGTGCCGGCACTACTTTGGCTATCCGATCACGCCGCAGACGGAGATCGGCGCATATCTGGCCAAGCGCATGCCGGAGGTCGGCGGCGTATTTTTGCAGGCGGAGAGCGAGATTGCGGCGGTGCATATGCTCTACGGCGCGAGCTGCGCGGGGAAACGGGCGATGACCAGCTCCTCCAGCCCCGGTATCTCGCTCAAGAGCGAAGGGCTTTCTTACCTCGCGGGGAGCGATCTGCCCGCGCTGGTGGTCAATGTCCAGCGCGCGGGACCGGGGCTCGGCGGGATTCAACCTTCGCAGTCGGACTACATGCAGGCGACGCGCGGCGGCGGGCACGGGGACTTTCGCAACATCGTGCTCGCGCCGGCAAGCGCACAGGAGATGGCGACGCTGACCATGCGCGGCTTTGATCTTGCGGACGAATACCGCATGACGGTGATGATCCTCTCCGACGGCACGATTGGCCAGATGATGGAGCCCGTCACGCTGGAAACGCCCGAAATCAAGCGGATCGAGAAACCATGGGCACTCACGGGAACCGGCGAAAGGCGCGAAAAAAACATCGTCACTTCGCTCTACCTCTCACCCACGGAACTGGAAGAAAAGAACCGCTGCCGCTTTGCCCGATATGAGCAGGTGCAGGCGCGGGAGACGGACTACGAATCGTTCTGCATGGAGGACGCCGAGATTTGCCTCGTTGCATACGGCATCGCGGCGCGCGTGGCGAAAAACGCGGTCTCGGCAGCCCGCGAACAAGGCATCCGCGCGGGACTCATCCGCCCGATTACGCTCTGGCCGTTTCCTTCCGATGCGCTGCGGCGGGCGGCGAAGACCGTCAAGCAGTTTCTGTCGGTGGAGATGTCCATGGGTC
>CAYPEV010000229.1:0-4141 GCA_964409605.1 uncultured Christensenella sp.
GATGTGCGCCTCGCGCTGTGCGAGCAGCTCTCGATCGATCGAATCGATGTTGCAAACGTCGAGGGCACGCTGACAGCGTCCTCGGACGCGGCGAGCATCGGTATGACGCTCGGCACGCAGGAGGCGTTTGCCTGGACGATGGCCGCCGCCGACGACGCGAGCGCAGCCATCGCACGGCAGGACGGTACGGAACCAAACAAGCTCTATGCCTGCGTCGGACGGTCGGATACCGAAGGGTTTGTGCTGCTGACGCGCCTTGATGCGCATGTGCAAAACGCCATGATGCTCTCCGGTGCGGAATCGATCACGAGTGATATGCCGTACGGCGGGGATGTGCTCTTTCCTGCGGAAGCCGGTACGGACGGGTTCTTTTACGAATCCGGCAATCTCTGCCTCAGGCGGACGCAGGGTGATGTGACGCTGATTGCGGCGCGTCCGACGACGGAGGTATACGCCGTGCGCAGCGCGGCAATCCTTTCCTTCGGCGCGGCGGTTGCCTGCATCATGATCTGCGCGGTTGCGGCGTATCTGCTGCGGTTGGAGCCGGTTACAGCCGAGGAGAGCGAAGCGGACACACTTGAACTTGCTTCCGAAACAAATGAGGAACCCAAACAGACGCCGGAACTCGAAGCGGAAACGGAAGAAGAGCGTCCGCGTAAACGCAAAAAGCTCTTCAAGCCGCGCGAACGGGTCGATGCGAAAGAGCAGGCGGAGGAGCAGACCGAGGCGGAGTTGCAGCACGAGCAGACGCTCTTGCGCGCGCCAAGGCAAATTCCACGCGGGAGAAAACGCGCACAGGATGCGGCGGAATCAAAACAGGACAATGAGGACGCGTTTGAAAAGATCGTAGAATAAACGCAGCGATCCGACAAGAAATAGATTCGATCAAACAAAAAGCCGCTCGTCAGAAACGGGCGGCTTTGCTATAGATTTGCTTTGCGCTATTGCGCAAATTCAACGGAAAGACGGATATCTTTTTCGATGGACTGCACGATCGGCGTAAAGAGCGCTTGCACCTGCGAAAGAGCCGTTGTATCCGCCTTTGCGAGCATTTCCGCGCTGCCCAGCGTCTCTTTCATCGCGTCTTGGATGTTCTGCTCCAGAAGATTCAGCTGCTCATTGGTCAGTTTGATTTCGCCGAACGCGAAGAGCGCTTTTTTTGTCTCCTCAAATTCGGTTTTCTCGACGTCAACCGTCACATAAGAGAGGGCGGCATGTGGGATTTGGACGGTCACCAGATGATTCTTTGCGTCAAACACGACATCCGCAGCTGCAATTTTGGAAAGATCGACGGTATATACTCCCGTGCCGAAGGAGCGAATGACCTGCGATTTTTCAAACAGCGCAAGGTTTGCCAGCGCTTGCGATACACGCGTGGACACCTCGACATCCTGCTCCAGTACGACAAAATCGCTTTTGGTTCGCGCTTCGCCAAGGATTGCGTTGGAAAAATCGATTTGGCTGTAGCCCATCTTCTCGTCCGGCAGCAAACCGGAGAGGGAATCCGGTACGTCGATGTTGAGATCCGGCGTAAGCATGTCCCTTAGCTTCGGAAGCAGGAACAGCACAGCGATCAGGATCGCGATCAGGATCAGCCCCCGGAAGATCCATTTCAGATGGTGGAGGCGGAATTTACCACGCGGCTCGCGGTCATAGCGTTCGACTTCCTCCGCTTCCGCGCGGCGGCTCTTGCGCTCAGCCTCTTTGCGCACGGCAGAGGAGCGCGCTTCGTCGCGCAGCTGATCCGCGTTCGGGCGGCTCTCTTCAGGCATGCTGAAATCCCCCTCTCAAAACATGACAGATATATCCTGCAATATAATCTTAGTATAAAAACGAAGGCGCTTCGTGTCAACGCACGGGTGCAAACGCAACAGAACGTTTTCTTTGACGACATGTTTTTTCAGGACGATACTGCAAAAAAAACAGCGGCCGTTCATCAAGATGAGTTAAGCTTTGGAAACGCAGGAGGCGTAGAGAAAAGCCGCTCCCGAAAGCAAGAGCGGCTTGCGAATGAATCTCGTGTATCGTGTGTCTAGCCTTCTACTTCAACCTGAAAACCGCCGTAAGCCACCTGTCGCATGTCGAATGGCATCACCATTTCATCCTGACCGGCCATCTGGCTCATCTCTTCATTGACCTTGGCGTTGACCTCATCCCGATGCTCTTTGGATTTGAAAACGATGAAGGAAAACCAGACATCATCTGCGCTTGAGGCGCCGGACATTTCGGGAAAGGCACGCGCACGCACGCCGCCCATCTCCTGCGGAATCAAATCATCGCCGCGGGCTTCATAATACTCCAGCGCGCCATGTTTCATCCACGCATCACGGCCCATCGCGGCCATCTTTCTATATTCTTCCGCCTTGTCCTTGGGTACGACAAGCACAAAACCATCTACATATTTTGCCATGACAGATTTACCTCCTGTTTTGTTAACTGATAATAATTGTATCATGTTGTGGTTGAAAATCAACAACTGCATACAAATCTGTGTGATATCGTCACCTAAATGGGGATGCTGCCCCGTAGAACCATACCGGCACTTTTGTTCCGGAAAGCATTGCTGGCATGGGGGATTCGGGAGAAGGGGGGATAATATATAATTTTATATGCAAGTATATACAATTTGGATGTATTTTATTCGAAAAACAAGGTTTTTTGCCTTGACGTACCATTTGACCGCTGATATAATAGTCGATAAATTATTGTATACAAGCATGCAAGCATGCTATGAGGAGGGGAACAATGAGCAAGATCGTTTTTGATGACCACACGAACTTACTGCGTGAAAACTATTATGAGTATGACGTGCAGGATGTACCGGAAGCGAACCTGTTCCCGGAGATCTTCAATTTCGACGAAATACCGAAGATCGCGTTCAACCAACGCCTTGTGCCGATGCGCATGCCGAAAGAGATCTGGATTACCGACACGACCTTCCGTGACGGACAGCAGTCCCGCGCGCCGTTCACGCCGGAGCAGATCTTGCGCTTGTTCGACATGATGCACGAGCTCGGCGGCCCGAACGGGCTGATCCGCCAGAGCGAGTTCTTTGTCTATAGCCAGCAGGATCGTCAGGCGCTTGAGATGTGCCGTGATCGGGGATATCGCTTCCCGGAGATCACGACCTGGATCCGCGCGACGGAAGGGGACTTCAACCTCGTCAAAGAGCTTGGCGTACGCGAGACGGGTATCCTCGTGTCCTGCTCGGATTACCATATTTTCCACAAGATGAACTTGACCCGCAAGCAGGCGATGGACAAGTATCTCGGCGTAGTCAAGATGGCGCTGGATCGCGGAATCGTACCGCGCTGCCACTTTGAGGATATCACGCGCGCGGACTTTTACGGCTTTGTCGTTCCGTTTGCGCATGCGCTCGCCGGGCTTTCGGAAGAAGCGGGCATCCCGATCAAGATCCGCTGCTGCGATACGCTTGGCCTCGGCGTGGCATATCCCGGCGCGAGCCTCCCGCGCAGCGTGCCCGGCATCATCTACGGCTTGCGGCATTATGGCAATGTACCGAGCTCGCTGCTGGAATGGCACGGCCACAACGACTTTTACAAAGCGGTTTCGAACGCGGCGGCCGCCTGGCTCTACGGCGCTTCCGCAGCGAACTGCTCGCTCCTCGGCATCGGGGAACGTACAGGCAACTGCCCGCTGGAAGGCATGGTCATGGAGTATTGCTCGCTCCGTGGCGACACGGACGGCATGAACCTCGAGGTCATCACGGAGATCGCCGAATACTTTGAAAAGGAAATCGGGTACGAAATCCCGCCGATGACGCCGTTCGTCGGGAAAAACTTCAACAGCACACGCGCGGGCATCCATGCGGACGGCCTCCTCAAGGACGAGCGTATCTACAGCATCTTCAACACTGGTAAGATCCTCAACCGTCCGGCCGAGGTCATGGTGGACGCGCACAGCGGCACCGCGGGCATCGCCTACTGGCTCAATACGCACATGGGCATCGACATCGACAAGAGAAGCCCCGTCGTCTCCGCGATCAAGGATCGTATCGACACGCTTTATGAAGCCTGCCGCACGACCGTGATGAGCAACGACGAGCTGGAAGCCATCGCGGCGGACGAGCTTGCCAGAGGCGCGAAATAAGCCGAAAAGCCCAAAAGACAAACAGGAAACA
>CAYPEV010000230.1:0-4095 GCA_964409605.1 uncultured Christensenella sp.
GTCCAGCGCCACGCAGTTCGTCGTGATCGTAAAATGGATAATCTTGCCGTTCGCCTGCTCCAGTTCGCGCCCGTAAGCCACGAGCTGCTTGCAGACATCCCAGTTCATCAACGGTTCGCCGCCGAAGAGGTCGACCTCCAGATGCCGGCGCGCTCCGCTATGCGCAATCAGGAAATCAAGCGCGCGCTTTCCGGTTTCAAAGGACATCAGCATGCGTTCGCCGTGAAAGTCTCCCGTCGCGGCAAAGCAGTAGCGGCAGCGGAGATTGCAGTCGTGCGCCACATGGAGGCACATGGATTTGATCGCGCTCCCGCCGATCATCTCCGGCGCCGTCGGCGCCTCTGTCTCAAACGAGCCGCCCGCTTTGAGCTCTTTCAGATCGCTGAGCACTTCCGAAACGGTCTGCACGTCTACGCCGGCCGCATACGGATCTTCCCCGCGCTCCAGCGCGGAAACGACGGCAAACGCCGCGTCGTCCACGGCATGGATCGCTCCGCTTTCGACGTCGAGCAGAACATTGTATTGTTGAAATTTAAACGAATGGATCAAGCGCATTCTCCTTGTGACAAGCAGGGATATTTTTAGGGACAAAAAAAGGCCGAAATTGGCCTTTCTTTGCGGATCGGCTGATCAAAGATAGCCTACGATTACTTTTCTTCCTTCGCGCACTTCTGGTTGGCGACCGTGCAGGACGTTTTGCATGCCGACTGGCAGCTCGCCTGGCATTCGCCGCACGCGGTGTTTTTGCCCGCTCTGATGCAGGGCTTCTGGATGGTTTCAACATGCTTCATAGCTGATATCCTCCGAACTGAACTCTCATTGGGGATTATACACGATTTCCGTTTACAGCGCAAGCGCGGCTGTATCGCGCGCGATGGTCATCTCTTCGTCGGTCGGAATCACGTAGACATGCACCTTGCTCGTGGGTTTCGTGATCTCCAGATCCGTGGCTCTCGGGCAGGAGAGGTTGAATTCCCAATCCATGTCTATCCCGAGGTATTCAAGCCCTTGCAGGATCATCTCGCGGATGAAGCTGTCATTTTCCGCGACACCCGCGGTCATGACGATCGCGTCCACACCGCCGAGGGTCGCCGCATAGGCACCGATGAACTGGCGCACCTTATAGCAAAACATCTTTCGCGCAAGCGCCGCGCGTGCGTTCCCCTGCTTGGCCGCCGCGGCGAGATCGCGAAAATCGCTGCTGACGCCGGAGACGCCGAGCATGCCGCTCTTCTTATTCATATAGGTATCGATCTCCTGTGCGCTCATGCCGGTCCTGCCCATGAGGTACGGAATGATCGCGGGATCGATGCTGCCGCAGCGCGTGCCCATCGGCACGCCTTCCAGCGGCGTAAGTCCCATCGAAGTATCCACGCATTTACCGCCTTTGACGGCGGAAAGGCTCGAGCCGTTGCCGAGATGGCAGGTGATCACGCGGGTATCTTCCTTTTTCATACCGAGGGCGACAAGCTTCTTGATCGCCTGGCCGGAGACATAGCGGTGCGACGTGCCGTGGAAGCCATAGCGGCGCACTTTGTGCTCCGTATACGCCTCATACGGCAGCGCGTACATATACGCTTCCGATGCCATCGTCTGTCCCCATGCGGTATCGAACACCGCAACCATCGGCACGCCCGGCATGGCGGCCATGCAGCCGCGGATCCCCATCAGGTTCGCGGGATTGTGCAGAGGGCCCAGCGGGATGCACTCCTCGATGGCTTCGAGCACCTGATCGTCAATCAGCACCGGCGCGGAATATTTCTCCCCGCCGTGCAGCACGCGGTGTCCCACCGCGCGGATGCTGCTCATATCTTTGATCACACCGATCTTCTCGTCCGCCAATACTTCCAAAACGAGCTTGATCGCGTCTTCATGTGTCTTCATGGGGCTTTCTTTTTCCATGCAATTGCCGTTTGCGGGCTTATAGCTCAGAAACGATTTTGCGATGCCGATGCGCTCGCAGATGCCCTTTGCGATGATCTGCTCCTGGTCGATATCGATCAGCTGATACTTCAGCGAAGAGCTTCCTGCGTTGATCACGAGAATGTTGGTCATGTTGGTCGGTTCTCCTTACGAATTTTGCGCCTGCACGGCGGTGATGGCCACGACGGATACGATGTCCTCCACACTGCATCCGCGTGAAAGGTCATTGATGGGATACCGGAATCCCTGGCAGATCGGGCCGATCGCATCGGCCCCCGCAAGACGCTGCACGAGCTTATAGCCGATATTGCCCGCCTGCAGGTCGGGGAAAATCATCACGTTTGCCTTGCCAGCAACAGGGCTGCCCGGGCATTTGAGCTGGCCAACCTTGGGCACGAGCGCGGCATCCGCCTGGAGCTCGCCGTCGACATTCAGCTCCGGCGCAAGTTCGTGTACGATGCGCGTGGCCTCGACCACCTTGTCGACAAGCTCGTGTTTGGCGCTGCCTTTTGTGGAAAACGATAGCATCGCAACACGCGGCTCCATGCCGCAGAGGCACTGCGCCGTCTGCGCGGAGGAGACCGCGATGGCGGCGAGCTGTTCCGCCGTGGGATTCGGGTTTACGGCGCAGTCGCCGAAGATCATCATGCCGTCGTCGCCATACGCCTTGTTCGGCAGTTCCATGATGAAGCAGCTGGACACGACCGAAATGCCCTTCGCCATCTTGATGATCTGCAGGCCCGGGCGGAGCGTATCTCCCGTGGTGCTGATCGCTCCCGCGACCATGCCGTCCCCGCGTCCTTTTTTGATCATCATCGCGGCGAAGAACTTGGTGTCCTTCATCATCTTTTCCGCGCCTTCGGGCGTCATGCCCTTGTCCTTGCGCATCTCGTAATACTCCGAAACATATGCGGGAAAATCCGCGTCTTTTTCCGGGTCTACAAGAGAAACGCCGTCGAGCGATACGTTGAATTTCTCGGCTGTTGCCTGAATTTCATCCGTGTTCCCGAGCAGCGTTACTTCGGCGATTCCTTCTGCTTTGATCAAAGCCACCGCTTGTACGGTACGTTCTTCCGATCCTTCCGGCAGGAGAATATGCTTTTTGTGCATCTTGGCTTTTACCTTGATCGTATCCATCAAAGCCATCTTTGTATCCGCGCCTCCATTTACATCTTGTTTCGAACAGAAGTGTAATCGAACATTTTATGTTCGTTTCTACCATTTTTCTTACATTTTGATCTCAACCGCTAGAGTATACCACAATCATATCCAAAATGGTATACTTGTTATACGAAAAATTCAGGGATTTAGCGGAGAAAATCAGCCATGCGCGTCGTTGGAATCATCGCGGAGTACAATCCGCTCCATAACGGACACATCTATCATCTGGAACGCGCAAAGGCGCTTTCCGAGGCGGATTTCTGCGTCGTCGTCCTTTCCGGCAACTTTGTGCAGCGGGGTGAAGCCGCATGTACCGACAAATTCTCACGCGCGGCCTGGGCACTGCGCGCCGGAGCGGATCTCGTTTTGGAGCTGCCAAGCATCTATGCCGTGGCTCCGGCAGAACGCTTCGCCGCGGGCGGCGTGCGCACCCTCCATGCAACGGGCGTGGTCACGGATCTCGCCTTTGGCTGTGAGGCGCCGGATCTTCGCACGCTCTATCAGATTTCAGACATCATTGCAACCGAACCTCCCGCCCTGCAGGAAGCGATCAAGAAACATCTTTCGATGGGAAAAAGCTATCCGCGCGCACGATTCGACGCGCTGGGCGAATATGGCGTGCCGAAAAACATGCTCGCCGCCATCGCGCAGCCGAACAACATCCTTGCGGTGGAGTATCTGGGCGCGATCCGTCAGTATGCCGGCTCCATCGAACCGCTGCCCATCGAGCGCATCGGAACCGGCTATCACAGCGAGGAGATCGTCGGCGAATTTGCCAGCGCAACCGCAATCCGAAAAGCGATCATCGAAGGCAGAAGCGAGATTCTGAACACTATGCCAAACTTTGTCGGCGGTCCTCTGCTCTATGACGACCAATTCATCATCCCGCAGGAAGCGCTGAGCGACGTCATGCTCTACGCCATCCGCCGGATGTCGGCTGCCGAGCTGGCGGCCCTGCCGGATGTCGCGGAAGGGTTTGAAAACGTGCTGTACCGCAGCGTACGCGAGGCG
>CAYPEV010000231.1:0-4039 GCA_964409605.1 uncultured Christensenella sp.
AGATAGGACACAAGGAACCCCTGCACGAGGCCAAACGCCGTGCCGATGCCGAGCGCAAGCGCGATGGAACCCGCGACGCTGCCGCCTTTATCGTCCAGATAGACCACGCACGCCATGGTTACGAGCGCCGTGATGCCGCCCACGGAGATATCGATTCCGCCCGCGATCATGACGATGGTCAGCCCGCTTGCGACGACGATGAGGAATGAATTATTGTTGAACAGATCCAGAAACTGCTGCGGATTGCGAAACCCTCCGCCCCAGACCGCCATCGCCATGCCATACATACCTACGAATGTCAGCACCGTGATGATCAGCAGGAGGTTGGTGTTGGAGATCGGTTCTCTTGGCTGGAGCCGTTGAAACTCAGAAGGCCGTCTGTTATTCTCCATCTGCCTGCGCCTCCATCTGTCCGTTCTGTTCGTTTGGTCTTTGGAAAATCTGATTGCGCCACTTCGTCAGATAACCCTGTACAACCGGCGAACCGAGCACGACGATCGCGATGATGACGATCGCCTTATATGCCTTGACCGCCGTGGAGGAGACCTTCATGGCATAGAGGGTGATGGTCAGCGCCTGGATGATATACGCGCCGATGACCGAGCCGGTGATGCTGAATTTACCGCCGCTGAGCGCGTTGCCGCCGATGGCGACCGCAAGGATCGCGTCCATCTCGATATCCAGAAGCAGCGTTTCGTGGTTGATGAGTCCCATGCGGCTCACACCGATGCAGCCCGCGATCGAAACACACACGCCGAGCATCATGAAGGAGAGGATCTTCATGCCGAATGCGTTGATGCCGTTGAGCCGCGCCGATTTTTCGTTGATGCCGACCGCCTGCGTATAGAGGCCGAGGTTGGTCAGCCGGAGGATCAGCGATAGGATGATTGCAAACGCGACAACGATCAGAATCGGCGTCGGGATCGGTATCCCGGGAATGAAACTGCCGATGTAGCCAAGCAGCGGGCTTTCCACCGTCGGCGTCGCGCCGCCGTTGATCCAATAGGCGATCGGCCTGCCCGCCGTCAGCAGGATCAGCGTTGCGATCATCGGCTGGATGCGAAACGCCGCAACCAGCGTGCCGTTGAACGCGCCGCAAAGCACCGCGGCGCCGCAGGCGAAGACAAACGCCAATAGAATGATCGGCCAGCTGATCGTATGCTCACGCAGGACGCGCACAAATACGCTGCCCGCGATGGCCGCGACCGCACCGACACTGATATCCTGCCCGCGCGAGCTCGCGGTAACCAGCGTCATTCCGATTGCGATGATCGCGAGCTCCGACGCGCTGTTGAGGATACTGATGATATTGCCGGAGAGAACGGCGTTTCCGTCGTTGTTTATGGTGATACTCAAGGAGAAAAATCCGACATCCCGAATCAGGTTGAAGACGACAAGCAGCAGCAGCGCAACAATCGGGATCATCAGCTGCGATCGTTTTGTACTTTGATATCCTTTAGACATGTTCGGCCGCCTCCCCCGCGATAGTATGCATGATCTTTGCCTGCGTCATATCATCCTGCATGAGTTCGCCGACGATCTTGCGGTCCCGCATGACGATCAGCCGCGAGCACGTGCGCAGCATCTCCTCGATTTCGGAGGAGATGAACGTGACGCTGACGCCCTCCTCGGCGAGCTTCAGCACCAGTTTTTGAATCTCGACCTTGGTGCCGACGTCGATACCGCGCGTGGGCTCATCGAGGATCAGATACTGCGGCTTGGTCAAAAGCCAGCGCGCGAGAATCGCCTTTTGCTGGTTTCCGCCGGAGAGGGATTTGATCGGCGTATCCTGCGAGGCGGTCTTGATGCCGAGCAGGTTGATGTATTCATCCGCAAACCGCTCCGCCTCCGCCCTCGAAAACGGGCGGAAAAATCCGCGCAGCACCTGCAGCGCGAGGATGATATTCTCACGCACGGAGAGCTCGTCCACGATGCCGTCCTGCTTGCGATCTTCCGGCAAGTATCCGATGCCGAGCTTCATGGCGTCCTTCGGTTTCGCTATTTTTACGGGTTTTCCGTTGACCTGCACCTTGCCTCCGGTGACTTTGTCCGCGCCGAAGATCGCGCGGACGCTTTCGCTGCGCCCGGAACCAAGCAAGCCTGTGAACCCGTTGACTTCACCCTGATCGATCTTGAAATCAAACGCGCGCGCTCCCGCCGCGCTCGAAAGCCCCGTCGCCTCAAGCACGGGCACGCCCTCTTTCGCGTGCGAAACGCGGCTGTTTTTCATCTCGGTGATATCGTCCAGCTCTTTGCCCATCATCTTGGAGATCAGCTGGATGCGCGGCAGGTCTTTTACGTCGTACGCGCCGATCAGCTCGCCGTTTCGCAAAACGGTGATCCGGTCGCAAACCTCGTAAACCTGCTCCAGAAAATGTGTGATGAAGATGATCCCGACGCCGCGCGCCTTGAGATCCCGCATCAGCGAAAAGAGCTTCTCCACCTCGCGCTCGTCGAGCGAGGAGGTCGGCTCGTCGAGAATCAAAACCTTGCAGTCCATATCCACCGCGCGCGCGATGGCGACCATCTGCTGCACGGCGAGCGAGCAGGTGGAAAGCTGCTGCGTCGCCCTTGCGGGGATGTTCAGTTTTTCGAGGAGCTCCGTCGTCTTTTCACGCATGGCGTGCCAGTTGATGAAGCGATAGTTGCCGCGCCCGATATACATGTTTTCAGCGACTGTCAGGTTCGGGCAGAGCGTGATCTCCTGATACACGGTGCTGATGCCGAGATTTTGCGCGTCCTGCGGGGACTTGATGTTCAAGTCCTTATTGCTCCCCGCGATCTGAATCTGGCCCGCGTCCCTGGGGTAGACGCCCGTCAAGACCTTGATGAGCGTGGATTTCCCCGCGCCGTTTTCGCCCATCAACGCGTGGATTTCACCTTTGTGAAGCGTGAAGTCCACGTTGTGCAGCGCGCGCACGCCGGGAAAGGATTTACTGATGTTTCGCATGGATAAAACGATGTCTTGCACCATGGGGTACCATCCTTACTGCGTTGCAATCTTCTAGAAAACAGCGGTGCGAGTATGCGGCAAAAGTCCGCATACTCGTCACCGTCATAGCTGATTTGGTTTCCCCCTTAGGGGAACTTCCGTCGCGGATGGCTTATTCGCCGAGGCCGAAGGTGTCGATGTCAGCCTGGGTGATCGTCGTGGCGTCAAAGCCGCGCTCTTCGGAGATGACCTTCTTCGCGGCGAGGGTTTCGCCTGCTTCAAGCTTCTGGATCATGTCCGCGATTACGCTCGCCTGGAACGGGCTGCACTGGCCGTCATAGTTCCAGTTGCCGGCGAGCAGTTCGCGCAGCGCCCATTTGTTGCAGTCGAAGCCCATGACGATGACCGCTTTGCCGACGCCGTGGGTGATGCCCGCTTCGTCCAGCGCCGCGACAGCGCCCTTGGCCATACCGTCGTTCTCGGCATAGATGACGTTGAATTCTTCTTTGGAGTTGATGACGGATTCGACGATCTGTTTGGCGGTCGCTTCATCCCATGTGGCGGTCTGCTGTACAACCTTGGTCATGGTGCCGGCTGCGAATTCCGCATCCAGCGCGGCGGTACGGCCGATCTGAGCGTCGGAGCCCATCGCGCCCTGAATGTGGATGACCTTGTAGGAGTCCAGATTCTGCGCCTTGAGCCATGCAACGGCGGTCACGCCTTCCTGCGCCATGTCGGACACGACAGCAGCTTCATAGTTGCTCTCGTCCGTGTTGATCATACGGTCGAACAGGAACACTTTGATGCCGGCTTCCTTCGCGCTTGCAAGGACGGCATCCCAGCCATCCGTGGCGGCCGCGGAGATGAGCAGGTAGTCTACGCCGTCGGTGATGAACTGCGTGGCGGCGTTGAGCTGCTCGTCGTTCTTGAGGCTGTAGAAGGTGGAGACTGCGTAGCCGTTCGCTTCGGTGAAGACTTTCTCAAAGTCCGCAACGTTCGCGGCACGGTAGCCGGATTCTGCCGGCGGGTTGTTGATGATGCCGACCTTGATCAGGGCAGGGGCGGCGGGTTCCGCAGCGGG
Source organism: uncultured Christensenella sp. (assembly GCA_964409605.1). Classification (GTDB taxonomy): domain Bacteria; phylum Bacillota; class Clostridia; order Christensenellales; family CAG-138; genus UBA7703. The sequence continues at coordinate 4,014 of CAYPEV010000231.1, forward strand.
GGCTTCCGTCGCGGCTGCTTCCGCAG
>CAYPEV010000232.1:0-3974 GCA_964409605.1 uncultured Christensenella sp.
TGAGACGACCATCAAAAAGAAGCTGCGATATGTATCACTTTCCTTCGATGGCATGACCCAACAGGTTCCAAGGGTACTTCTCAGTCCGGCTGTTCTCCGGACGCCCCCGTGATGCGAACTAGGATACACGGTTTTCGGCAGTCTGTCAATCTTGACAAAGACAGTCTTCCAACGTAACATGGTTTCGTGCTCCCGCGTTGCGGAAAAACAGGATGAAAAGCATTCGGAAAAGAGAAAAAACAGATGCGTTTGGATAAATATTTGAAGGTTTCCCGTATCATCAAACGGCGCACCGTTGCAAACGAGGCGGCGGATGCGGGCCGCGTCAGCATCAACGGCAAGGTCGCCAAACCCTCCACCGAGGTGAAGGAGGGCGACACGCTGGATCTGCTGCTCGGAGGACGGCATCTGCTCGTTCGCGTCGAAAGCCTGAAGGAAAGCGTGCGAAAAGAGGACGCGGCGGGCATGTATACCGTGCTCAGCGGAGACGCGGATCAATGAGCGGCACGGTAGGCGTCCTGCTCTGCGCGGGCGGCTCCACGCGGATGGGGTTTGATAAGCTCCTCACGCCCATCGCGGGAAAGACCGCGATCGAACGCTCGCTCGAAGCGCTCGTCCTCGGCGGCGCGGAGGAGATCGTGTTCGCCGTTTCTCCCGCGACGCGCGCGTTTGTGGAAAAGCTTGCCTGCCCCGTTCCGAGCCGGATCGTCGAGGGCGGCGAAACGCGCGCCCAATCCGTCCTCCACGCGCTGCGCGCGATCGAACACGCGCAGATCGTCGCGATTCACGACGCCGCGCGCTGCCTGGTCTCGCCGGAGACCGTACGCGAAAGCATCCTCAGCGCGGAAGCATACGGCAGCGGCGTGGTCGCGGGCCGGGTGACGGATACGATCGTACAGCTCGGCGACGGCACGGCGGCAACGCTCGAGCGCAGCCGGCTCATCCGCATGCAGACCCCGCAGACGTTTCGCTTTGAGCGCATTTTGCGCGCCTATGCAACCGGCGATCTCAGCCGCGTGACGGACGACTGCGCGCTGTACATCGCGGCGGGCTACGAGCCAAGATTTGTCTACACCGAAGGCGAGGCGGCAAACCAGAAGCTCACGACCGGCGCGGACTGGCAGATGGCGCTCGCAAGCTTCGCCCGATTTGGCACGGGCTATGACACGCACCGTCTGGTCGAAGGGCGAAAGCTGATCCTGGGCGGGGTGGAGATCCCCTTTGAGAAAGGTCTGCTGGGACATTCGGACGCGGACGTACTCACCCACGCGATCATCGACGCGCTGCTGGGCGCGGCGGGACTCGGCGACATCGGGCGATTGTTTCCCGATACGGATGCCGCCTACAAAAACGCCGACAGCATCGCCCTCTTGCGGGAAGTCGTCCGCAGGCTCGAGGAAAACCATCTGCGCGTTTCGCATGTGGACGCAACGATCATCTGCGAACAGCCGAAGATCAAGCCCCATGCACCGGAGATGATCGCGCGGCTCAGTCAAGCTATGCGTGTTTCCCCCGAATCCGTCTCCGTCAAGGCCACCACAACCGAGGGGATGAACGACGAGGGAAAAGGCCTCTGCATCTCCGCAAGCGCAATCGCCTCGCTGGTCTGATCGGGCTTTTTCCGGCGTTCCGGCCGGAGCGGCGCCGCCCGAAAAGGCGCTGAGCACGCGCGGGCTGCTACATATAAGTCTAAAAATGTAACAAATTCGCACGGGCTATGTAACAGAATGTAACAAGCCTGCCGGACCGCGACCGCGGTATTTTGCGCAGTCTTCACCCCCGTTCTGTGGCAGAAAGCCCCCGCGCTTTGCTTTTCGCCGCTGTTCCTGTATACTGTTGGACAGAATGATCGCGCGCGCCGCCCGAACGGCGTGCCCAGATCCGCCGTTTCCCGCATACGGCCGGGAGAGGGACAACACCGGGCAAACACGCCTGATGCAGTTCTTTTTTCCGCCGTCGCAAATCCAAACCGGAGGGTTTATGAAGCAATCCGTCGTATTCAAATATACGCGAATCGGTCTGCCGCTGCTGTTTCTGCTGCTGGCGGGCTGCTCCGCAGGCGCGCCGGCAGAACCCACGCCTTCGCCCGCGCCGGCCGCGGAGACCATGACGCCATACATCATCGCGTTCTCCGCCGATACGCCTGCGCCGACCGCGTCCATGACGCCCGCGCCCGAAGCGGTTGTCATCGATCCCGCGATACAGAAGATTCGCGATACGCTCCATACGGATCTTGAAACACTGCCGCTCGTTGGCTTTGAAGACGTGATCACGCTCTATGCGGAGCCTTCCAAGAGCGCATCATCACAAAAGCTGAAGAACGAAACCGCTTTGAAGGTGCCGGACGAGCTCATCGTTCTGTCCGAAGTAACCTCCGCCGAGGGAGATCTGTTTTACCAGGTGCAATCCGTGTTTTCCAATGACACTGGATACGTGCTGAAGAAAGACACGAAATCGAGTCTGCTCGCGAGGAGCGGCGTCTCCGGCTTTGCACAGATCGAATCGAGCGGCTGCTTCATCCTCGCCGACGCGAACAAAAAGTCCGATCTGCTCGCGCATGAGAGCGATCAGGCGGTGCGCATCCTCGGCGAATACAAAGACTTCTACTATATCCTGACGCAGGAGGGCACGCTGGGCTTCGTGGAGCCCGCGCAGCTTACGCTGATCGAACTGGATGATTTGGAGGAGCGGCTTGCCCTCGCCGGCGCGCCCGGCGTGCTTGCTACGATGAGTGATCCGCTCACGGACGCCTCCGCCGCCAACGCGGCGAAGATGCTCCGCGCGGGCGTCAAGAGCGCCGCGGTGGATTACTGGAATACCGCGCAGTCCCACAGCACGCCCCAGGGCCAGCTGAAGAAGGCCGCGGTCGCGATGCTCTCCCTCTCCGCGGGAACAGGGCAGGTTCCGGTCGGCCGCGACGGGATCAAATTCCAGCCGTGCCTTGAGGTGCCGCCGCTTGCGGAGGGTGAGGAGCTCCAGCAGGGGCTCGACTTCAACATCCACGGTTCCATCTTTACCGAAAGCCCGCTGACCGGCGTGCGTGCGACGTTTGCCTCGCTTGGCGAAGGTTCATCCGTCGACGTCAGCGTCTCCTTTTCGCCCGACGACGCGGTGCGCGATTATTCCATCTGCTCGGACGAGCTGACACTGGAAGGTAAAGCGCTGGATACGCTCTTTGACATCAGCCAGCTGCGCGCGGGGCGCTATCGCTTCACGCTGTCGGCAAAGACGGTCGCAAATCCGGAGGGCGTCACACTGCAATCGGTGGAATGCAAGATTGTGGACACGTCCCGTATCGTGCTCACACAGAACAAGTTTGACGACAACTACATCGAAGCCAACCGCTTCTTCGGCGGGGTTGCGGAGAAGTTTTTGTTCCATTATTCGATCAAGGACGGACGCGGGATTTCGACCGAGAACGACTGGCGCAACAAATACATCGTGGAGTCCAGCCTTGGGCGCGTACACAGCGATGCGGTGCCGTATTTTGAGACGGCCAACCACTACCTCGAAAACACCTATGTCTGCGTGACCATCGTCAACCAGCGCACGGGGAACGTCTCCGAAGGGCGTGTAACGCTTTTGAAGGATTTGATCGACAAAGCGACCACATATGTGCCGCGCTTTCAGTCCAACCTCGAATACGTCAGCCACCATACCCTGGGCACCGCCATCGACGTCAACGACAACATGTATCCGAACTTCAATGTCCTGAGCAACCACGACCTTGTCGGCAGCGAGGTCAAGCACCACCTCGTCTACAACGGCATCAAGACCGCGGACGACGGCACGCAGTATTACGACTTCACCTACGATGGCAGCTATTCCGCGCGGTATGAGCGCGTGCCGAAGACCATCATCAACTACCTGCTCTACGAGCTCGCCTTCTTCCGCGCGGGGTTCCAGTGGGGCTATTATTACGAGACCGCGTGCGACGGCATGCACTTCATGCTCTCGGAAAACGACATCAACCG
>CAYPEV010000233.1:0-3946 GCA_964409605.1 uncultured Christensenella sp.
GCGCCGATCAGGACGAGCCAAAGCGCGTCGGCGAAGCGCTCTATGCCGCGCTTTCAAAAGCGGGCGTGGAAACTATCATCGACGATCGTCCCGTCAGCGCGGGTGTCGTCTTCTCGGAAGCCGATCTCATCGGCGCGCCGATCCGCCTGACCGTGAGCCCCAGAAATCTCGCCGACGGGATGATCGAGCTCACCACGCGCGACAAGCGAATCAAAAAGCAGGTTCCGGTTTCGGAGGCGCTCTCCACCGTGCTCGCGATCAAGGCGGAGCTCTTCGCGGAGTTGGAGCAGGCTTAAAGTCCCGTTTCGAACCGCCATTCAACACAGCAGAACCGCAAAATACAGCGCCGCGAGCAATTGCTCGCGGCGCTGTTGTCATTGTTGGAAATTCGGATTCATGATTTCTTATGCTTGGGCTCAATCGGGCTTCGCTGGTTGATCAGCCAGACAAACTCGTCCATCGGCATGGGCCGCGCATAGTAATAACCCTGTATGCGGTCGATGCCCAGTTTGCGCACGACCAGATCCTGCTCTTCGTTCTCAACCCCTTCGGCAAGCGCAACAACGTTCATACTGCGTAATCCTGTGACGACCGTTTCCAGCATGCCGCGCGATTTGGGGTTGCTCGCGATGCCGCGAATGAAGCCTTTGTCGATCTTGACGCACTCGAACGGGAGCGTCATGACGTTGACAAGGTTGCTGTATCCCGTACCAAAGTCGTCCAGATACACGCCGATACCGCGGCGGTTGAGTTCATCCATCGTCGCGTGCGCCCGCTCGAGATCCTCGAGAAGCACCATCTCGGTGATCTCCAGCTTGATTTTGCCGGGTTCGATTCCATAATGATCGAGCAGCATCTCGAGATGATGCACCGTATCTTCAAACTCATCCTGTTGGGACGAAACATTGATCGAGAGCCAGCCAATCTCGGCGTTTCGGTTTTCCTGCAGAAAGATGCAGACTTTCTCCATGACCATCAGGCCAAGCTCTGTCGCGATTCCGTTCTCAATGGCAATCGGGATAAATTCTCCGGGCGAGATCGGTCTGCCGTTGTCTTCATTGAGACGCAGCAGCACCTCGCCGCCGGTGAAACACTTTTTGCTGATGTCGTACACCGGCTGAATATTGAGATAGAACAGATCCGCTTTCAGCGCCTTTTCCATCTGCGCGATCACATAGTTGCGCCGCGCGTACTGCTCCTTCAGCCGTTTTGAAAAGCGAACCGGCTTACCGTTTGGATCCTGCTTGGCCAGTCGCGTCGCATATTCCAGTGAGGCGATGACCTCGTCCACGCCAGCCGCGTGATTCGGGCATTCGATGTCGGCGATGTGCGCGCGCAGCTCGATCTCGCATGTATCGATCTTCCAGCTCCTTGTGAATCGCTCCAGCACCGCACAAAACAGCGCTTCGTATGCATCCTGTGTCATCTTTTTCACAACGAGTGTAAATTGTACGCCGGAAGTGCGGTATGCCTCGGCACGCGGCTCCAGATGCGTAAGGAACGCGCCCACTTCGCAGAGGAACGCATCGCCCGCGCGCTGCCCCCGCTGGCCGTTGACCTGTTTGAAATCCTTCAACCCAATGATGATGATCCGGTAAGGAATCTTGCGCTGGCAAAGGCGGCTGATGTCGTTAAAGAACGCCTCTCGGTTGGAGAGTTCCGTCAGCGCGTCGATATGCGCGCGATGCTGCTGGCCCGCGATAAAGAGCGTCAGCAGTGAGAAGCTGATGATCGTTCCGGTGAGGATTGTACGCGGAAAGAGCAGCTGTATCAGCACGATCACCAGCGCGACAGACGGTAAAATGATCAAAATCAACCGGAATGATTTTTTGACCCGCTTTCGTTCCAGCACACCAAACCAGATGATGCACGCAATCGCAATCGCCAGGTATACGATGCCGATCGCGTTGAGCGGGCCACGATGATACACCCTGTTTTCATCAAAATAGAACAGCCATCCGGTCGCGAGATTTGCAAGCACCAGCGCGACTTCCGCCATAAAAAAAGAAAGCGAAACGATGATCGCGGTCTTCAGCCGTGGTTCATCATATCGCCCTTCAAACATCGTAACATAGGTTGTGACGGCCACCATCGTGGTCATGGCCGCGATGGAAAAAAAGTAAAACGTGTTGACGTAAACATTGAGCAAGACAGGCATTCGAGCGGAGTGTTCAATCGCTTTGATCGTAACAACGTTGTTGACAATCGCGAGAATGGAGAATACCAGCGAAATTCGGAACGTTGTCTCCTTTGGCGAGTTCGACTTTTTATCAAACATCATATAGACGCCAATCAGCGCCAGTAAAATGCAGGAGATATATTCCGGAACGATGATATACTTCAAATCCTCGTATACTCCAGTTCAAAATTAGCATTAATTGTATACTACACTACTGGTTAGATAATTTCAACCAACATTTTGATATGTAACATTTTTCGTTGGTTCATTTCATGTGTAGACCGTATGAAACGATTCAGCGGAGGATTTCCGCGCATAATTACACTCTGGAAACAAAATATTGCCTATGATGTCACGCATCCAACACCGGCAAATCATGCAATATTCTCGTACTTATTCTGCCTTATGCGGATAATTATTCAACAAACGACGGAGCGTACATGCGTTCATAATAATCCGCATACGCACCGGAAAGCACGTGCTCGAGCCACGTCTGGTGGTGTATGTACCACTCGATCGTCGCGGACAGCCCTTCTTCAAACGTATACGACGGCGTCCAGCCGAGCATGGTCGTGATCTTCGTGTTGTCGATGGCGTACCGGCGGTCGTGTCCGGGACGGTCTTTTACATAGGTAATCAGCGATTCCGGCGCGTCCAGCGCACGCACGACGCGGCGGACGATGTCGAGGTTCGCCCGCTCGTTGTTGCCGCCGATGTTATAGGTCTCGCCCTCGGTTCCGCGCGTGAGCACGGCGTAGAGCGCGCTGCAATGGTCTTCGACATGCAGCCAGTCGCGAATCTGCATCCCGTCGCCATAGACGGGCAGCGGTTTTCTCTGCATGCAGTTGTGAATCATCAGCGGAATCAATTTTTCTGGAAATTGAAAAGGTCCGTAGTTGTTGGAGCAGCGCGTAATGTTCAGCGGCATGCCAAATGTCTCATAATACGCGCGGCAGACGAGGTCCGCGCCGGCCTTTGCCGCCGAATACGGGCTGTTCGGCGCGAGCGGCGTCGTCTCCGTAAACATGCCTTCTTTGCCGAGCGCGCCATATACTTCGTCCGTCGAAACCTGCAGAAATTTAACGCCCGCGCGATAATCGCGGCTGTATTTATCCTCCGGCGCACGCTTCCAATGCTGTTTTGCGGTGTCCAAAAGCGCCTGCGTGCCGAGGATATTGGTGCTCAAAAAGAGTTCGGGGTCTACGATGCTGCGGTCGACGTGCGACTCCGCCGCAAAATTGACTACATGCGTGATGTCATATTTCTCAAATATCTCGCCAAGCTTCGCCCGGTCGCGAATATCCGCGCGGATGAAGCAATATCCCTCGTCTTCGGGAATGTCCGCAAGGCTTTCGAGATTCCCCGCGTACGTCAGCGCGTCGATGTTGACGATGCGGTGCTCCGGCGCGTGCCGCTTCATCCAGCGGATGAAATTGCCGCCGATAAATCCCGCGCCGCCGGTAACGAGGATGTTCATTCCTTCCCCTCCCGCGCGAGTGCCAGCAGATACTGGCCATAGTCGGTCATACGCAGCTCTTCACCGAGCGTTTTGAGTTGTTCGGTCGTGATAAATCCGCGCCTCCAGGCGATCTCTTCGATGCAGGAGATATAGAAACCCTGCCTGGATTGCACGGCTTCGACGTATTCCGCCGCCTTGAGCATGCCTTCCGGTGAGCCGGTGTCCAGCCATGCCATCCCGCGCCCAAGCAGCTCCACATGCAATTCTCCCATGGTCAGATATGCGTTGTTGATCGATGTGATCTCGAT
>CAYPEV010000234.1:0-3891 GCA_964409605.1 uncultured Christensenella sp.
GAGCAGGCTTGACCGCGGCACATCGGGCTTGATCGCGTTTGCCAAGAGCGGATATATCCACGAGCGGCTCCGGCGGCAGATGCACACGAGCGCGTATGCGCGCGTCTATCTCGGCGTCGCCTGCGGACACGTTTCGCCGGAACACGGCGTGATCGAGCTGCCGATCGGCATGACGGAAGGCTCGACCCTTCAGCGGGCGATCTGCGAGGGAGGGCAGAGCGCGCGGACGGACTATGAAACGCTCGCGTCGAACGAAAGATTTACGCTGCTGCGGCTCGTTCCGCACACGGGAAGAACGCACCAGCTGAGGCTGCATATGGCGGCGCTTGGCTTCCCGCTTGCGGGGGATTGGCTCTACGGCGCGGAGGATCGCGCGCTCATCGTGCGGCCTGCGCTGCACTCCTATGCGTTGACGATGCTGAACCCGATTTCGGGCGAACGGATCCATCTTACGGCAGCTCTACCCGAAGACATGCGCCAATTGATCGATTTTCCGGAACAACCAAGCGAGGGAATGCGATGAACATCATCAAAATTGAAAAGCGCGGCGCAAGCATTGCGCAGGTTGAGAGCGAAGAAGTTTTGATCTTTGACGTGCAGTCCGCGCTGGATCTGATGGCGACGGTGCGCTATGAGACGAATGCCGACGCTATGATTTTACCGAAGGAGGCGCTTTCCGAACGGTTTTTTGTGCTCAGCAGTAAGCTCGCGGGAGATATTCTGCAGAAATTTGTCAATTATCAGTTTCGGGTTGCCATCGTCGGAGACTTTTCCGGCTATACGAGCAAGCCCCTGCGAGACTTTATCTACGAGAGCAACAATGGAAGCCATGTGTTCTTTGTCGGAACGAATGAGGAAGCGATCGGAAAACTTTCCCGCGCGTAAACGCAAAAAACTGCGCCCTTCGGCGCAGTTTTTTTCTGCGAAGTCAGTCTTTACCGCATATGAGCGATGCGTTGCAGTCGGCTCCGGCGAGCCGGTGCGCGAGGATTTCCTGATAGGCCGGTGAATCATACCAGGCGCGAAACGCTTCTTCATCCGGAAACTCGATGAGCACCATCCTCCCGGCCTCCGGCGCGCCCTCGATCGGAACCGGCGCGGGGTCTACCGCGAGATAGCGTCCCTGACAGCGCGCGAACACCTCATCGCAGCGCGCAAGGTAGCGGTTGTATTCCGCCTCGTCGTGAATCCGAATCCGCGCGACAAAATAGCATGCCATGCGCTTGCCGCTCCCGATCAGATGATGCCGAGCGGAATCAGCACCGCAAGCAGCACGATGTTGACGCACGCCAGCGAGAGGATCCACTTCTTCTGCGTCCCGGGTTCCTTGTCGTAGATCAGATAGCTCGCAAGGAAGAAGGGGATATAGGTCGTGAGAAACACCGGAATCGCGCCCCACCATTTGTAGACCCAGATGAACGCGGGCGTGGAGGCCAAGAAGATTTCCACCAGCGAAAAGAACAGCGCGCTGCCGATGGCGAACACGATGCGGTTATTCACGCCGAGAATCTTCATGTTCTTGTCCGCGGGCAACAGCTTGGATGTAAAGCCCGCGACCGCGAACATCATCGAAAGCTCCCAGCTCACGCCGATGAGCAGGATATAGCTCGTGCTCTCCGGCGAAACCGTCCAGAGCGCATAGCCTGTGAAATAGCAGATGACCGCGTTTGCGATCTCATACAGCCAGTGCACGCTGTAGAGCATCAGCGCAGCCGCGATCGCCTTATAGTTCTTCTTGTGGATTTCGTCCACATAGATCATCACCACGAACGCGAGAATGGCGATGAACGACCAGTTGAAGTTGCCCGTGCTGCGCACGGCGTCCTTTGCGGCGTCCGCAAACTGCTTGAGCGAGTCGTCCCCAAAGAGCATGAAAAAGCACCTCCCGTTTATTTATGATGGAAAGAAAAGTAAAGATAACATTTCGAAGATAGAAGATAGAAGATAGAAGATAGAATGGACTGCATATAGTTTAGCGCGATGGTCAACAACTGTCAATTTGTGTAATCTGGATCCGAGACGTTTGTCAACCGAATGATGAGGGAGGAAAAACCATGTCAAAAGAACTGCTCGGCTGCTGCGGAGCGTATTGCAAGACCTGCAAGGTTTTCGCGCAGGGCGATTGCAAGGGCTGCAAGGTCGGCTATGACACTGGGGAGAGGGATATCGCAAAAGCAAAGTGCGCGATGAAGGTCTGCTGCGTACGGCGCGGGATGGCCAGCTGCGCGGACTGTAAAGCGTATCTTTCCTGCGAAACCCTCGCGGCATTCTATGGTCACGATAGCTATAAGTACAAGAAATACAAACAAGCGACGGAGTACATTCGCGCGCACGGCTACGAGGCATTTTTTCGTCAAGCAGACGGATGGCGGGGCGCATATGGGACCCTTGACGAGCCGAACGACTGAGAAAATCTACATCTGCGCAAGATATTCACTTGGGGAGACGCCGTATTCGCTGCGAAACGCTTTATAAAAGCCGGAATAGCCGGAAAATCCGCAGTTCAGCGCAACCTGCAGAAGCGGCAGCCCTTCGCGCATCAGGTTTCGCGCGCGGATCATGCGCTTTTGCAGCAGCATCTGATAGATCGAAGCGCCCGTCTCCTCCCGAAATCTGCGCTCCAGATGATATTTGGAGAGATAGACCGCTTCGCTCAGCGCGTCGAGCGAGACGGGTTCGCCCAGATGCGCATCCAGATAATCGGAGACGCGCTGCACGAGCGGACTGATGCGAATCTCTGCGGGGGAGACGGCGTCCGCGTCGCCCTGCGCGATGCGGTTGAGATGAACAAGCAGGTTTGTCGCAAGCGCACGGCAGAGCAGATCCCGCCCGAAAGCATCCGAACGACTTGCCGCAAGCAGCTCCGAAAGCAGGCGCACGAGCTGCGCGCGCACCGCGCCGCCGAGGCGGATTGCGCCGGCTTTTCCGCCATAAAAACACGCGGAAAGATCGCATCCTTCGCCGGAGAGCCGCTCGATAAACGCCCGGCTCAGCCAGAAGACGATTCGCTTATATGGTTCGGTTCCGTGGATAAACAGCGGCCGGTGCAGCTGGTTCGGGCTGATGAGCAAAAGATCGCCCGGCTGCTCCTCAAACGAAACGCTCTCGATCTGATACGACAGCTTGCCGGAGAGCAACAGCGAGCACTCGAAAAAATCATGGAAATGCAACGCAATCTGTACGCCGTTGTTCCCTGAAAAATGAAACACCTCAAAGTCTTCCCGCAGCATATGCTGCCGCAGCTGCAGTTCGGTCAGCGCTTGTTCCAAGCAGATCACCCCACCCTTATGATAGAGCAAGAATGGAAATGTTTCAAGCAAGAATGCCATAGAATATGTCCATTATGCTTTGATATGATGAAACTATCACAAAAACCAAACCGCATACGAAAGGAAGCGAATGATATGACAAATCTGCCGCGTTATGCCATCGCCGCGCCAACCAGCATGGGCCTTCGGCTCACGCCGGAATTGCGACAGGGCGTGCACGAGAGTAGTTTGATGCGCATGCAGGCTACGAGTGCGGAGACAAACGTGCTCAACATCGCGTCGTCGCTCGGGCAGGAATGCCTTGCGCTGACCAAGTTTGTAGAGGGGAGCCCGCTTTCGTTGTTCATCCAGCGGGAACTGCGCGCGCGAAACATCCGCTTTGAAGGCGCGAGCGCACCGCAGGGCGGACCCTGGGGTTTCCGGCATCAATTCAACATCGCGGACAGCGGATTCGGTCTCGTTGGTCCGCGCGTTTGGAATGACCGCGCGGGCGAGGTCGGGCGCACGCTCGCAATCGAGGAGCTCGATACGGCGCGCATCTTTGATCAGGAGGGCGTAGGCATCCTGCACCTCTCCGGACTGATCGCCGCGCTTTCGCCTGAGACCGCGCTGCTCTGTAAGC
>CAYPEV010000235.1:0-3879 GCA_964409605.1 uncultured Christensenella sp.
CATCTCCCGTGATGCTGACGATGTAGCTGCGCGGGATTGCCTGCTCCGCGATGGCGGCAGAGCCGACGATGCCGAGATCCGCAATCTTCTGCGCGGCGTCATCAGAGGTGTTGACCTTTTCAACCGAGGCGGCGTAGTCCGCAAGGAACGCTTTCACCTGATCGGGATGCTCGTTATAGAACGTGCGGCTCGCGATATACACGCCCATGACGAGCTTCGTTCCGGAGGCGGCTTCCCAAGCGGTGTTGAGGTCCAGCGCCACGCGCACGGCGGGGTTTTTCACCGTCACGGCGGAGACGAACGGTTCCGGCAGGAGCGCGATCTGCGCCTCGCCGGAGGCGACCATCGCGGCCAGCGCCGTGTGTTCGCCGACGTATTCCACCGTCACCTGATCGGTGAGGCCGTTTTGTTCAAGCAGATAGTCCAGCACATATTGCGGGGTTGCACCCTCGCCGCTGGCATAGATGGTCTTGCCCGCGAGGTCTGCCAACGACTGCACGCTCTCGCCATTTTCCACGATGTAGAGCACGCCGAGCGTATCGAGGTTCAGCAGCACGACGTTTCCTTCGGTCTTGTTATAGAGCACCGCCGCGAGGTTGAGCGGGACCGCGGCGATATCGATCTCGCCGTTGATAAACTTGCCGACGACGACGTCCGGCGCGTCCTGCAGCTCTACGTGATACTTTGCGGTGTCTTCCATCAGATAGCTGATGCCCATGCCGGTCGGCCCCTTGAGCGCCGCGATATTGACGGGTTCTGCGGGGGCTTTCGCGCAGCCCAGGGCAACCAGCATGATCGCAATGGTCAGGAGTGCAAGTAGTTTCTTCATTCATTTTCTCCTTTTGGCAGGCGGAACGCCCGCCCGTGCCGTTCTATTTTTCCTTCGGAAACCAGTTTATCCATCGCGCGGTAGAGCGTCGTCCGGCTGATGCACAGCGCGTCCGCGAGGTGGGTCACGCTCCATTCCGATTCATACAGCCCGTCTTCCGCGCGGGTCTTGATGTGGTGATATACGCGCTCTTCCACACTCTGCGGTAAAAACCCGTCCAGCCGTCCGCTCAAAAAGCGGATGCGCGCGGTAAGATAGCGCAGATAGTTCTCCGTCACGCGAAAGTCGCTTTGCATCATGCTCCTGAGCGCGGACTCTGAAATCAACAGTACCCAGGTGCTCTCCGCCGCAGCCACGCGGGCGACATACGCCTCCTCGTCATGAAAGAGCGAAGCCGCGCCGAAAAGATCGGTCTGCCGGAGCACGCTCATCGGCATTCTTCCGTTTTCACTTTCTTTTGTGACCACACATGCGCCGAAGAGAATCACGCCGAGCGCACGCTCGTTATCCGTGCGATCGAAGATCACCTGATCCTTCTCAAAGTGTTCCACGCGCACGCCTTCTGCGGCAAGCAGCGCACGGATATCCTCCTGCGAAATCCCGGCAAAAAGAAACGTCTTTGCCGTGAGAGCTGCGTATGCGATTGGCTGGAGAGAGCGGCTCATCGTTTTCCTCGCGTATCGGTTCATTGTGTTTTCTGGTCTTGCGTTTACGGTTAATATCGTCATATTTGTTTCATATGGTACATTTTATCAGGTCTTCTGATTTTGTCAATCCGGTATTTCGTGATCGATTGAACGGATTTATTCAAAAAAATGCGAACCCGTGTTTGTGTTTCTATCCTGCCTATGATATATTGATGAATAGAATATTTACCCGAAAAGGAGCGACGGACGATGAAGTTGATCTCGTGGAATGTCAACGGGCTTCGCGCCTGCATCACAAAAGGGTTTTACGATTTTGTCAGCGAACAGCAGCCGGATATCCTCGCCCTGCAGGAGACGAAGATGCAGCCGGAGCAGTTTAACGGCGGCATTGAGGGCTATCAGATCTACTGGAACAGCGCGGAGAAAAAAGGATATTCCGGTACGGCAGTGTTTGTAAAAAACGAACCGCTCCGCGTCACCAACGGCATCGGCATGCCCGAGCACGATAACGAAGGCCGCGTGATCACGCTGGAATACCCGGATTTCTATTTTGTCACAGTCTACACGCCCAACTCGCAGGACGGGCTGCGCCGCCTCGATTACCGCATGACGTGGGAGGACGCGTTCCTCGGCTTCCTGAAGGATCTGGACGCGAAAAAGCCTGTCGTCCTATGCGGGGATCTCAACGTCGCGCACAAGGAAATCGACCTCAAGCACCCCAAAGCCAACCGTAAAAACGCTGGCTTTTCGGATGAGGAGCGCGCCTGCATGACGCGGCTATTGGAAAACGGCTTTGTCGATACCTTCCGCCATTTTTACCCCGACAAGACGGAGGCCTACAGCTGGTGGAGCTATCTTGGCAACGCGCGCGCGAACAACTCCGGTTGGCGTATCGACTATTTCGTTGTTTCCGAGCGTTTCATCGGCCGCGTGGAGGACAGCGTGATCCTCAGCGATGTACTGGGCAGCGACCACTGCCCCGTCCTCATCACAACCAAAGAATAAAACAATAAACTTTTTCTGGAGCATCTATGATCATACTCGCGTCCTCTTCCCCGCGCAGGCGGGAACTCCTGTCCATGATCGGGCTAGACTACATCATCGAAACCTCCGGCGAGGAAGAAGTGCAGCCGCACGGCCTCGCGCCCGCGGAGTTCGTCAAAACCCTCGCCCTGCAAAAGGCGCAGCCGGTCGCCGATCTGCACCCCGAAGACTGCGTGATCGGCGCGGACACCATCGTCTATCTGGAAGGCGACATCCTCGGCAAGCCGCATACGCCGGAGGTCGCAACGGCGTACTTAAAGCGCATGCAGGGAAAGAAGCATGTGGTTTATACCGGACTCGCCGTACTCAAAAACGGCAAGGCGGACGTTCGCCACTGCGAAACACACGTGACCTTCGCGCCCATGACGGAGCGCGAGATCGACGCCTATGTCGCAACCGGCGAGCCGTTGGACAAAGCCGGCGCATACGGCGTGCAGGGTCCGGGCGGCATCTTCGTCGAGCGTGTCGAAGGCAATTATTTTAACGTGATCGGCCTGCCGCTGCCGCTGCTCTACAAGATGCTCGTCGAAGCCGGCGAGTTCGTGCTTTAACCCCCTGGCGAAAAGACAGGCACCTATGAATCAGGTCATCGAAGAAAAACTGAAGCTGCTCCCCTCCTCGCCCGGCGTTTACAAGATGTTCAACGCCGCGGGCGAGGTGATTTACGTGGGGAAAGCCATTTCGCTGAAAAACCGCGTGCGGCAATACTTCCAGTCTTCGAAGAATCATCCGCCGAAGGTCTCCGCCATGGTGCGGCAGATTGCGGACTTCGAATACATCCGCGTCGCCAACGAGACCGAGGCGTTTTCCCTCGAATCCAACCTGATCAAAGAATTTAAGCCGAAATACAACATCCTGCTCAAGGACGACAAGCATTTCCCCTATATCCGCGTCGACCTCAAGCAGGATTTCCCGCGTCTGGAAGTCGTCCGCCGCGTGAAGAAAGACGGCGCAAAATATCTCGGCCCCTTCCTCTCCGGCCTGCTCCTGCGGGATGGGCTCGCGCTCGTGCGAGAGCAGTACCCCATTCGTCAGTGCAAGAAGGACATCGCGCGCATGATCGCGCGGCGGGAACGGCCCTGCCTGCTCTACCACATCGGCAAATGCTGCGCGCCGTGCTCCGGCGATGTCTCGCGCGAGGAATATCACAAGCTCGTCGACGAGGTGCTCTCCTTTCTCTCCGGCAACACGTCCGAAATTCTCCATTCGCTCGGCGAGCAGATGGCCTCCGCTGCCGAGGCGATGGATTTTGAGCGCGCGGCGATTCTGCGCGATCGCATCCGCGCCATCGAGAGCCTCAACGAAAAGCAGGCCGTCATCGCGACCGACCGCGGTGACATCGTCCTCCAGTTGCTCGGC
>CAYPEV010000236.1:0-3846 GCA_964409605.1 uncultured Christensenella sp.
GCTGATCAGCTCCGCCGCATCGTAGAAATCAAACCCTAGGTAGTCCGCAAGCAGCAGACCGCTGAGATATTCCCCGCGGCTTGCGATATAGTCTTCGCTCGCGCCGGAGAGGATGTTTTTCTTGATCGCGGAGAGCTCCAGCGCGATGTTCGTCTTAAGTCCCAGCTCCTGCTCGATGCCGACGTATCGCTCGGCGATCTGCTCGTACGTGTCGTCAAACGAAAGCCCGTTGGAGTTCTTGGCATAGCAAAGATACAGCAGGTCGGTGATTTTCTCGTCGCCGGGGAAACGTTTGCCCGGCGCGGACGGTACCACGTACTTTCGCGCCTTGTCGGCCAGAATGATATTCTTGACCTTTGTGAAATTTTCGGCATTGCAGAGGCTGGTTCCGCCGAATTTTACCGTTTTGACCGCCATTGGTTTTCCCCTTTTCTATGTCGCGGCAGCGCGCGTTTCCGCGCGCCGCCGTCGGATACCTGCTTGTATCAAAATCGATACGCTTATTTCTTCTCCAGAGAGCGGCATTCGAGATAATAGCGCTTCTCATTCGCCTCGCCCATGGAGAATGTCTTCCTGGGCAGCGCGCCGTCATAGATGACGGTGGAGAAAAACTCGCTCTTCTTCAGCGCGGGCAGCAAAAAGCCGATCGCACCGCCTTTTTTCGCGAGTTCCTTGACTACGTCCGCGCCGTGGATATAGTCGATCTCCGCGCCGCAGATCTCCTTGACCGCCTCGTCCAGCGCGGCCTGCAGCGTGCCCACCGCGAGCTGCGACGTCGGGCAGCTGACGATGAACGCACCCTCGACTTCTCCCGTGATAAAAGGAAGAATGTGGGTGTCCCCGCCCTGTGCGCAGGGCATGCGCCCGAGTTCGACCCGCGCGCACGCATATTGCGCCTTGAAGTGACGCAAGATGGTCTCGATCGCGCGGTTTCCGGAAGCGCCGAATACCACGCGGTGGATCGGCTCGAATACGATGCCGTCGTCATGCACGTTTTCCACCTCGACCAGCGCATAGCGGGCGGGGTGATCCGCGCGCTCGCTCTCCGGCAGCGCGGCCTTGATCTTTTCCCAGTTGGCTTTCGCCGTGGCGAAGCTATGGTTGCCGTCGCCCATGGCGAACAGCATCGGCGCGCGGTCGCCGTATTGCTTGGAGAAACGCGTCTCGTCCTTGAGCACGCGCAGCGCGTCCAGCACGCCGAGGATATCGTTTTCCCCGTCTACAAGGTGGCCTGAAATGTGGCCGCCGTCCAGCATTAGGTCGGTATCATAGAGCTTGGTCAGCTTCGCTTTTTTCTGCGCGAGGGGTTCGATGACCGTCTTGTCCGGGTCGTCGATCAGCACGAGGATATGCGGCAGCTCGATGGGCGCGCCTTCGCGGATCTTGAGACGCGGCGGTATGCGGGAGACGATCGTCCCTTCCGTCGCGCGGATCAGCGTGGTGGAACCCTTGGAATAATCATACGCTTCCAGATCCAGCGCCATGACGAGGCCGGTGCGCGTCGTGCCTCCGACCGTACGGGTGACGAGAACGAAGCCCTGCGGTTTCTCTTCGAGAATGCCCTTGTCGAGGTATTCGCGCATGTGTTCCTTGATGCTGACCATGCGCTCCGCTTCGCCGGGCTTTTCCAGATACGCTTCCGGCAGGATGAGCTCCAGCGTAGACGGCGCCTTGCCGACGATGCGCTTCGCGTCTTCCCAATAGGCGGGCTGGGATGTGTACTGGTCGCAGGCGACGACCGCCCACTTGTAATAGTCCGTGCCCTTTTTCGGCAGTAATACGCGCGGCACCTGCACCGCGACGTCGTTACGATACCGGTCTTCCATTGTTTTCATACCCCTCTTTAAACTCATTTTGTTATGGTCTGCCGCATTCGGTCGCTCCTCCGAATATCGCGCGGCATTGCTCCGTTTTTGATAAACGTAATGCGGGTATTATACCTTATATTTTTTTTGCTTTCAATAATATCTATCGGAATTTATGCGCGTTTGCATCTATATTCGGTATATTTGAATATTCCGCAGCGCATATGCCGAAAACCCCTTATTCTACGAGCGTCGCGATCATGAACGCCTTACTCGTATGCATGCGGCTCTCGGCTTCGTCAATGGCACGCGTCTATATTTTTCTAAATATAGGCGCCCTATTCCCCCAGCGTCGCGATCATAACCGCCTTGATCGTATGCATGCGGTTCTCGGCTTCGTCAAAGACCACACTGTGTTTCGAGCGGAAGACTTCGTCGCTGGCTTCCATCTCTTTCAGGCCGTATTTCTCGAAGATCTCCCGGCCAACGACCGTTTCCAGATCGTGAAAGCTCGGCAGGCAGTGCAAAAACAGCGCGTCCGGATTGCCGGTCTTGTGCATCAGCTCCATCGTCACGCGGTATGGTTCCAGCAGCGCGATCCGCTCGGCAAACTGCGCCTCCTCGCCCATCGAAACCCATACGTCCGTATACACCGCGTCCGCGCCGGCAAGCGCATCTGGCGACTCGGAGAATTCGATCACAGCGCCCGTGCTCTTTGCGAGCTCCCGCATCCGCGCGGTTAAGCCTTCCTCCGGCCAGAGCGCGCGGGGAGCCACCGCCGTAAACGCCATGCCCATCTTCACACAGCCGATCATCAGCGAATTCCCCATGTTGTTGCGCGCATCGCCCACATAGGCGAGCTTGATTCGGTTCAGCGGCTTTTTCGCGTGCTCCTCAATGGTCATGAAGTCCGCGAGAATCTGCGTCGGGTGGTCGGTGTCGGTGAGTCCGTTCCAGACCGGCACGCCGGAAAAACGCGCGAGATCCTCCACGATCTCCTGCCCGAACCCGCGGTATTCGATCGCGTCATAGTAGCGCCCGAGAACCTTCGCCGTGTCCTCCAAAGATTCCTTCTTGCCCATCTGGCTGTTGCTCAGGTATGTGACGTGCGCACCCTCGTCCAGCGCGGCAACCTCGAAGGCGCAGCGCGTACGCGTGCTCGTCTTGTCGAAGATCAGCACGATGTTTTTGTGTTTGAGCCGTTCGGGGAACACGCGCTCCCTCTTTTCGCGCTTCAGTTGGCGACTTAAGTCGAGCAGATAACGAATCTCTTCCGGAGAATAGTCGAGCAGGGTCAAGAAGCTTCTTCCGCGCAGGTTCATACAGTTCCTCCATGCAATATTGAAGTGTTAGCTCAGCTTCATCAGGCCGACGTCGTACCCGTCCACATACAGCGTATAGGAAAGCCCGTCGTCCCGAAATGATCCCAAATAATAGGTAAATCCGTTATAGTCGAACGCTTTTTCAAACCGCGTTCCTTTGTTGTCCGATATCGTTGAAGGCGTTCGGTCCGTCTCCAGCATCGCAACCTGCACAAAGCGCTCCTGCGTACGCTGATCGCCGCGAATCACGACGCTGACGTCCTCGGAAAAGCCGTTTTGCCTCGTCGTATACCGCGGGCTGACGAGCAGAAACGCGCCCTGCTCTTTTCGGAAGATTCCGCTGGTTGCGCCTGAGAGCACCATTGCCGATTCCGCATCCTCGATGGTATAGTGCCAGTCTGTTTTGCCATATTGATAGGTATAGGCGCGCTCCGCCGACGGAAACCCGCCGAAATAGTTTTCAAACGGCCATTGAAACAGCAGGGTGCTAAGCATCAGCGCGGCGCAGCAGGCGGAGACGATATAGACGCTCCTCTTTTCCGCAAAGACGCGCCGAATCAGCGGGATCAGCACGATGGGTGACGCCAGCAGGATGGCAGCCGCGATTCGAATCCAAGTATACATACAATCTTAATCCTGTCGCTTTCGGATTTCCGGCCAGTTTTTCACGCGCGCCGGTAACCCATTCTATCATGTTTTGCGCGCCGCGTTTACTCCCG
>CAYPEV010000237.1:0-3824 GCA_964409605.1 uncultured Christensenella sp.
CTGGCTCCCCCTGTTGGACTCGAACCAACGACACTGCGGTTAACAGCCGCATGCTCTACCGACTGAGCTAAGGAGGAACGTTACTCGGAGATTTTACATGAATTCGACAACACTTGCAATGAACACCGCGGACGATGAGCGGCGGTTATGATAAAATATGCAACGAATTCACACGTTATCTTTGAATTGCTCGCCTTTGATTGACGTTTTAAAGTTCGCTTACTATAATATCTACATGGATGAAAACACCATCATCGAACTTCTCGCAATCGAAACCGCGGCGCCAAAGCGAAGGTTTGCGCGCCCCAAAGGCGCGGTGTATATCGCCCTGATTGTGATCATGATCGCCTGCATTTCAGCCGGGAATCTGCTTTACGAAACGCGGCAGATACCGCGATATGTTACGCAGCCGGTATTGTATATGCTTATCGCGTTAGCCGGGCTTTATATCTATCGGCGGCACTATATTTGCTACCGATACACATTGACGGATGAGGTGTTTGCGATCGAACGTATCGGTGGCAGCAAAGGACGAACGATTGCAGTGATTCCAATTCGAAACATCACCGCGATTTACGACGGCGGAACGCGCCTCCTTACGCGTACAAGCATCACGCACGCTTCTCTGCCGCCGTTGAACCAGACAACCTTGGTTGCAGCGGTGACCGACGGAAAAGACGCTGCATATCGCGTCAGCATAAGCAACGACTTCTTAGGACAATTGCGAGGGGCAATGCAGAGACAATCAAACCAAAGCATGCCGGATCGATCAAACGCGTGAAAAGCATATTTTTTCAGAAAGATTGATAGAAACATCCATGGAGAAAACTCCTCCGCGTAACAACGAATCATTGCAGGAAACGCTGGGCGCGTATGAACGCGAAAACCCTGCGCGTTTTCATATGCCCGGGCATAAGGGAAGGGGGCTCTCCGGCTTCTGGCGGGAGGAGTTGCAGCGCTGGGATGTTACCGAACTCAGCTGCACCGACAACCTCCATGCGCCAAGCGGCGCGATTGCAGCGGCGCAGGACGAGATGGCACACGCATATGGCGCAAAGGCCTCTTTTTTTGTGGTCAACGGCGGAACAAATGCGGTTCAGGCGATGATCCTATCCCTCGATGAGAATGACAAACTCCTGCTTGCGCGGGATTGCCACCGATCGGCCGTAAGCGGCGCCGCACTGCGCGGCATTGAAACCTGCTATCTTTCGCCGAGGTACGACGCAGCGCGCGGGCTTCTGGGGATGGTGACGCCGGAAGACCTTGACCAAGCGCTGGAAGAAACCGGCGCAACCGCCGCGCTGATCACAACGCCGAACGCATACGGATTTTGCGCCGATCTCGCGAGGCTCTCCGCCGCTGCGCATCGGCATGGGGCTTTGCTGCTGATCGACGGTGCGCACGGGGCGCATTATCCGTTTTCGGATGCATTACCGCGCGGATTGGGCGGTTATGCGGATCTGTTCGTCCATTCACAGCACAAGACGATGGATGCGCTGACGCAAGCGGCGAGTCTGCATCTGGGCGAGTGTCGCATCACGCCGGAGCAGCTGCGCCGCGCGCTTGCGATGACGGAGACGACGAGCCCTTCCTACCTATTTATGGCTTCGCTTGGCTGGTCGGTCTATATGGCCTATCGGCGGGATTGGACGGGACAGGTCGCGCGTTGTCTCAAACTGAACGAGAAGATCGAGGCCATCGAAGGACTTGCCGTCTTTCACGATCCTGTCGGCATCGGCGTGTACGAGCGCGACCAAACGCGCGTCGTCATCGATGTGTCGGGACGCGGCTATACCGGATATGAAGCCCAGGGGGCTCTGGAGCAAAAGAATATCTATATCGAAATGGCGGATGCGCGGCGTCTGGTTTTGATCACGACGCCAAACGATGATCCGGACTGGTACGATCAATTGCTGAATGCCCTGTCCGGTTTGCCGAAACGAAAACCGATGCAGCCAAGCACCGCAGCAGAGGGAATTCGTTTTTTTGCCAACGAAAGACGCATGCGCATCCGGGAGGCGACGTTTGCGAAAAACTGTGTGCTGCCGTTGGATGCGGCGCAAGGCAGAATCGCCGCGGAGGCCATCGGCATCTATCCGCCGGGCATTGCGCTGGTCATGCCAGGCGAGGTAATCGGCCGAAAGGCGATCGACTACCTGACGGCGCAGGCACGCGCGGGCGGCGCACTCTTTGGCGTATATGATGGGTACGTGTTCGTCGTTGATGAAACACCGCCGGCCCACTGCATGCAACAAGCCGGCGAATGAAAGGGAACATTTGAGGGGAACTATGCAGAACCGACTGCTCGAAGCAATCAAACAAGGCCGCGCGCCGCATGCCATCCTGATCTCCGGACCGGAGGGAAGCGGCAGGCGCGAGCTCGCGCGCAGCTGCGCGTCCCTTTTTTGCCTCGGAGAGGACGCGCCGGAGCGCTTGCTCAACTGCCCGAACTACTATGAAATCGGCGAAAACACGGTAAAGGTGGACGACATTCGAACGCTTCTTTCCTCCGCCGCGCTGCAGGGCTTCAATGGAGGCCAGCGGGCGTTTGTATTTGTCAATGCACAGCTCATGAGCACACAGATCCAAAACACGCTACTCAAGACGCTGGAAGAACCGCACAGCGACACCATGCTGATCCTGACCGGAAATGAGTTCGGGCTTCTGCCGACGATTCGCTCCCGTTGCGTGATCGAACGCCTCGGTGCGAGCAGCATCGACGAGGCTACGCAAACGCTGATCCGCGACGGCATGCCTGCGCAGGACGCCGCGTTTTTTGCGGGGCTTTCGGACGGGGTGATCAGCAGGGCGCGCGCGTATGCGACAAACGAGGCGCGGGCGTTTCGCGCGGAGGCGATTCGGTTGCTCGAACGCGCGATCTTTGAATATGCGCCGTTTTCGGATGCGGCGGATCTCGTGACCGCGTTTGGCGCGGAAGCGGAAATCGAGGATGGATCCGACGAGGAGCCGCGGGCAAAGGGCGCAAAAAAAAGAAAAAGGGGAGACGCGCAGCTGTCGCTGTCGCTGCTTACCATATTCGTCAGTATCTTTCAGGATGCGCTGAACGATGCGCTTGGCAGCCATGCGCCGCGCAACAGCGACCAGATGAATCTCATTCGCAACATTTCATCGCGCTTTACAACTGCGCGGATACAAGGTATCATAGAAATGTTAAGCAGTTCGCAACAAAAACTTACAGCCGGAGGCAGCGTATATTTGACGCTCGACAGCGTGCTTGCCAACGTTTTTTGCGGACAATGAACGAGAATAAGCAGTGAATGCACCGTACCTGCGCGAGTCAGTGTTTCCGCGCAGATGCATAGAAGGAGCAAAGAACACATGAAAGTCATCGGCGTACGATTCAAATCGAGCGGACGCATCTATTATTTCGATCCGTTGGAGTTCGAGTTCCGCGAAGGGGACGGCGTCATCGTCGAAACCGCACGCGGGCAGGAATACGGCGAAGTGGCGCAGATTGCCATGGATGTTGAAGAGACCGCGATCGTTTCTCCGCTCAAACCCGTGGTGCGGCCCGCAAGTGAGCAGGACACCACCATGCGCGAGCAGAACTGCGCAAAAGAGGGCGACGCGTTTCGCGTTTGCCAGCAGAAAATTGAACAGCATAAGCTGGACATGCATCTCGTCAGCGCGGAATATTCGTTCAACGGAAGCAAGCTTGTCTTCTATTTTACCGCAGATGAGCGCGTGGATTTCCGGGAGCTCGTGAAGGACCTCGCGTCGCAGTTCCGCACGCGCATCGAGCTAAGGCAAATCGGCGTGCGCGACGAGGCGAAGATGCTCGGCGGACTTGGCTCCTGCGGCAG
>CAYPEV010000238.1:0-3794 GCA_964409605.1 uncultured Christensenella sp.
AGCCTTGGCAAGGCTGCGCTCTACCAAATGAGCTACTCCCGCAGGAATACGAGACATTGAGGTTTGGTGCGGGCGAAGGGACTTGAACCCATACGCCTTACGGCACCAGAACCTAAATCTGGCGCGTCTGCCAATTCCGCCACACCCGCACACAGGTCAACTTCGGCAGGGAAATAGAAAATGGTGATCCGTCGGAGGGTCGAACTCCGGACAACCTGATTAAAAGTCAGGTGCTCTACCAACTGAGCTAGCGGATCAAAAAAACTGGCTGGGGTGGCAGGATTTGAACCTACGAGTGCCAGAGTCAAAGTCTGGTGCCTTACCGCTTGGCGACACCCCATAGTAAGCGGAATCGGTAAAATGGGGTGAGTAGTGGGATTTGAACCCACGACCTCCTGGGCCACAACCAGGCACTCTAACCAACTGAGCTATACCCACCATACCGGAAACGCCGCCTGTTTACGGCTCTTCCCCTGACAAACTCTTGCCCGACACCCTGGCCCTTTACGCGCCGGGGTGTCGTGCAAATTGGCGCGCCTGCAGGGATTCGAACCCGGGACCTACGGCTTAGAAGGCCGTTGCTCTATCCTGCTGAGCTACAGGCGCAGGAAGCGAGTTCCGAAGATTAATTATAGCGGCGAGGGGGCGTTATGTCAACCGAAATTGACAAAAAGATTGGATGCAAATTGGCAAAAATATCGCTTGCGGGTTAAGCCTCGCCGGCCGGTGTTTTCGCGCAAAAATCGCCCCCTCGCCGCAGGAATCCGCAGAAAAACGGAGGGAATCAGGCGTTTTTACCGCAGCAGGCCTTGTATTTCTTGCCGCTTCCGCAGGGGCACGGGTCGTTTCTGCCGACCTTTGCTTCGCGCACAAAGATATTGCTCGCGCGGTATTCCTTGGCGATCTCCTTGCGCTTCTCCTCGCTCAGGATGGGCTCCCATTCCTTGAGTGTATACAGCCAGTTTGCCTTGGCTTTGTGCATGTTAAAGTAGAGCTTTTCAAAGTCGATTTCAAGCTTGAGCGCGGTCTCCACGCCAAGTTTTTCGAGGTTGACTTCTTTCTTGAGGCTCGTGTTGATGCCGTCGAGAAACCCCGCAAACTCCGCGACGCTCATGTTGAAGCGGTCGGCGAGCTCCGCGTGCGTGCCCGCGAGTTTTCCGGTATTCTCGGTCAGGATCACGCGATAGGCCTCGGTCTCTTTTTCAAAGTATGCGTCCCAGAAGGCTTCGTGCTCCGCCTGCTGGCGTTCGGTCTCCACCATCTGCTGCCATTGTTCATATGGTTTCATGCGTTTCGTTCTCCCTGTCTATAGTATGCTGTATATCGCTGTTCCATAAAATCTTCGCGCCCTCGCCCGTGTCGGAATAGTATCCCGGACGAAAGCCGTTCTGTTCAAACTCCAGCCCCGCGTAAAGCCGCTGGGCCGCCGTGTTGCTCTCGCGTACCTCCAGCGTCATCTTCTCCGCGCCGCGCCTCGCCGCGTGCCGCATCATCGCGAGCATGAGACGTCTGCCGCGTCCTTGTCCGCGGTAGTCCGGCATGATGGCGACGTTGGTCACATGCGCCTCTTCAAAGAGCAGCCACATGCCGCCGTACCCGCAGATCACGCCGTCCGCTTCCATCACAAGATAGTGCGCAACGTCGTTGCGCAGTTCCCCCGCAAGCGCGAGCTTGGACCACGGAGATCGAAAGCACGTGCACTCGATCTCATGCACGCGGTTGACGTCCGCGCGCTCCATCGGGCGGATACATTCACCTGTCATCGGGACCCCTCCTGTTCGGATGCGGCCTTCGTCCGCTCCGCCTGCGATGGGCGCAGATAGAGCGGCTCAACCTCGTCTCTTGCGGCGTCCTGCGTCAAAAGGGCAGCCTCTCCCACAAACCGCGCGCGCGGAACGATTGCATTCTCCGTTCGGACGTCGCCGATCAGCACGGCCTCCCGCGGCAGTTTCACAAGAAACGGCTCGATCTCAACCGCGCAAGGTTCGATCAGCGTCCTGCCCTGCTGATAGAGCGCCGCGTAGGCGTTGCCGTTTCGGGCGTCAATCATGGCACAGACGGGCTGTTTCGTCTCTTCAGCGGAGCGTGCGAGCGCGTGGAGCGAATCCACGGGGACGACGCGTTTCCCGTTTGCAAACGCCAGCGCGTTGACGAGGCTGACGCCGATGCGCACGCCCGTAAACGATCCCGGGCCGATATCGACCGCAAAGAGATCGATCTGATCGATCGTCACGCCGTTTTCTTCCAATAAATCGTCGATCAGCGGCAGGATGGTCTCCGCGTGCTTTTTGCCCGGGTCCGCCTCCCGCTCGGCGACGAGCGCGCTGTCGCGAAACAGCGCGGCGGTCGCCAGGGCCGATGAGGTGTCGATGGCGAGCATCATCATAGCGCGTTCACCACGCTTTCATATCGTTCCCCAATCGGGAGAAACCGGAGTGTGCGCGGATCGTCTCCGCTGCCGAGAAGATAGATCTCCAGCCGCTCCTGCGGCAGCGCTTCCGGCACGCGTTCCGCCCATTCCAGCACGACGATCGCCTTCTGCGCGAGATACTCTTCAAACCCGATGGAGAAGAGCTCCTCCGCGTCTGCAAGGCGGTAGGCGTCAAAGTGGATCAGGGCCGGTTCGGTGCCGTATTCATGCACGATGGTAAACGTAGGCGAGCGCACCTCGCCCGTCCCCGCCTGCTCTCCCATGCCGCGCACAAGCGCGGTCTTACCCGCGCCGAGGTCTCCATAGAGCGCGACAAAAGACGGCAGCGGCAGCGCGCAGAGGAGCTTACCGCCGAGCGCTTGCGTCTCCTGTTCGGTTTTGCAGACGATGGTTTTCAAAACGAATCCGCCTCTTTCATATCCGGTTCTCCGGCAATCAGTCGTAGATGCCCTGTTCGAGCAATTCACGCGCAAAATCGCCGAAGCGATCCTCCTGGATCGCACGGCGGACGTCCTCCATCAGCCGCAGCGAGAAGCGAAGGTTGTGCATGGTCAGAAGCTGCGCGCCGAGGATCTCCTTTTCTTTCACGAGGTGGCGGATGTACGCGCGCGTGAAGTTCTGGCAGCAATAGCAGTCGCACCCCGCCTCCAAAGGCGTGTGGTCGTGCTCATATTTCGCGTTTTTCAGCGTCATGCGTCCGCGCCGCGTGAGCGCCATGCCGTTTCGTCCCGCGCGCGTTTGCAGCACGCAGTCAAACATGTCGATGCCGCGCAGCACGCCTTCGAGCAGACAATCCGGACTGCCGACGCCCATGAGATAGCGCGGCTTGTGCTCCGGCATATAGGGCATCATGGTCTCAAGCATCTCGTACATGATCTCTTTCGGCTCGCCGACGCTGAGACCTCCGATGCCGAAGCCGGGGAAATCCATCCCCGTGATCGTCTTTGCGCTCTGAATCCGCAGGTCGCCGAACATGCCGCCCTGCACGATGCCGAACAGCGCCTGATCGTCGCGCGTATGCGCGTTTTTGCAGCGCTCCGCCCAGCGGTGTGTGCGCTCCATTGCGGAGATAGTATAGCTCCGGTCGGAGGGATACGGCGCGCATTCGTCAAAGCACATCGCGATGTCCGCGCCGAGAGATTGCTCCACCTCCATCACCGACTCCGGCGTGAAGAAATGCTTGCTCCCGTCGATGTGCGAGCGGAACATAACTCCGTCTTCCTGGATGTCGTTGATCTTCGCGAGCGAAAACACCTGAAATCCGCCGCTGTCCGTCAGAATCGGACGATCCCAGCGCATGAACTTGTGCAACCCGCCCGCTTCCTCCACGAGCTTGTGCCCGGGGCGCAGGTAGAGGTGATAG
>CAYPEV010000239.1:0-3748 GCA_964409605.1 uncultured Christensenella sp.
GATACAGCGCTTCCAGCAGCGCATCATGCGCGTCGTTCGCGGCTTCCCGCAGCTGCTCATCCGCTTCTTCACCGGTGGTTGTTTCCAGCGCGGCAAGCGCCGATTGGTACGCACTCAGGAGCGACGCAAGCGCTTCTTTGTTTCCGTCCGTATCATCGAGCGCCAGAATGACGAGCTCGATTGCTTCCAGATCGAGCGTTTCGTTGCCGTAAATCTTCCATTCCTGCCAGCCGAGCACGCTGCCGAGTGTAAAGCCCGCAGACTCCAGCCCCGCTTTGAGCGCGGACCGCGCGGCTGAGGCCGCCTGCGACATTTCGCTCAAGGAACCGCCGCCCGCGGCAAGCGCAGCGTCTTTATCCGACAGCGCGGCGATATAGGCATCCAGCATCGCGCTGAGTGCCAGCCGCGTTTCCTCGTCCGTCACACTCGCGATCGCAAGTGCGATCTTCTCCGTGGAGATGCCGCGGTAACTCTTCTTCTCGCGCTCCTGCGAACGATCCTGTTTTTGATTGCGGTCTTTGTTCGGCTCATCATTCTTTTGACCCGCCAAATCCGGCTTTCCGGTGTCCCGTTCCGGCTTTCCGGAATCCGCAAAGGCGGACGCGCTGAACACGATTAAAATCAGAGCGGATAGAATCACCGGTAAGACACGGGTGAAGATTCTTTTCCAAGCCTTTTTCATTTCGTCTAAACTTCCTTTCAGGAATGCTCTATCGCTTTATCTTTGTTCTTTGTTTTCGGCGGGGCTGCCAATCTTCGTCCGGTGATTTCCCCTTGCTTTTTCGACCGTTTCCGTAAAAAAAACAACCCGCACATTTTGCGCCAAGTTGCTATAACAGTCACTTTACATGACCCGTGCTGCAACTGGCTGCCGTAGGAGATAGCCTCCCTTAGGCCCTTTAGCTTTGCGCCGCCCGCTTTCGCAGACTTTGCCAAATATGATCTTTTCTAGAAATTATCACGATTCTATTTTTCTGTCAATATCGGACGTTCCAATGCGCAGGTATCAGCGGGCGAGCGGTGTACGCGCGCAAGAAACATGACATGTTTTTGCTTTTTTGTGTGGTAGAATAGAACCTGATCACACCGGTTTGGAGGAACCCATGAGTAAATACGATGCACTTTGGGACTATGTCGGCAAGAGCAAACAATCCTCGTTCCAACTGACGTTTGAGGAGATTCACGCCATCGCGGGACTCGAGATCGACCACTCGTTTCTGACGTTTAAAAAGGAACTTGCGGCGTACGGCTATCAGGTCGGCAAAATCTCGCTCAAGCAGCAGACCGTCGAGTTTTTCAGGACCGAATCGTAGATGCAGTCAAAATACTCGTAACAAAACAGCCTTTTCGGGCTGTTTGTTTTTTGAATTCTATTGATCCTCCGCGCTGTTTTGTTTCGCGTGCTGCGTAGCCGGCATTGAAATCTCCCCGCAGAAGCTTGTGTACATCATCCGCCGTATCTCCTGCTGTGTGTCTGCGTGCGCCAGCGTCCACATGAGCTTGGTGACCGCACATTCACTCGTCATATCGTATGCCTGCATGATTCCCAGTTCCAGCGCAAGCCTGCCGGTCTCGTACACGGCGGGGTCGCTGGGTTCATAGCGGCATTGTGTGGTCAAGAGCACGGCAACGTTCGCATCCAGCAGGTTCTGTATCCCCTCCAGCAGATTGCGCCGCAGACAATGCAGCCCGCCAAGGCCGAAGCCTTCGATCACGACGCCGCGATAGCCAAGCCGCGCGATGTCGTCAAACACCTCCGGCCGCGTACCGGGAATCAGCTTAAGCAGGAATACGTTCGGTTCGATCGCGTCGTCCAGCGCGCATTCGCCCTTCGGCAGCTCCGGCGGAGCGATGCGCCGCACGCGGCCAAAGCGCACGCGGCCGACCGGCAGGCGGTTGATGCTCTCAAACGCGTTCTGGCTCGTCGTGCGCACCTTCGCCACGCGGCAGCCAAGCATGATCTGGCGGTCAAACACCACAACGACGCCTGAAATTCCGCTCGCGGCGGTCAGAAGCGCATCCCTGAGGTTTTGTTTTGCATCCGTGCGCGGGTGCCCGACGGGAAGCTGCGAACCCGTGATTACCACGGGTTTGTCGACGTTTCTCAGCATAAACGAAAGCATGCTCGCGGTATACGCCATCGTGTCCGTACCGTGCAGCACGACGATACCATCATATTCCGGCAGGCATTCATAGATGGATTGGGCGATCAGCCGCCATTCTTCCGGCTGGATATTGGAGCTGTCCAGGTTCAGGATCGTTTTTGTTTCGATTGAACCGATTTTTTTTGCGCCCGGCGCATAGGCCAGTATGTCATCCGCACTCAGCGTGGGGATCAACCCCTCTGCAGTCTGCGTGCAGGCGATGGTTCCGCCCGTGGACAGGATCATCAGCTTTTTCATATTCGCTCCCATATAAAAAAGAATGCGCCAAACGCTTGATTCATTCGGCTGCTTCGTCACTTCGTTTGGCAAGCTAAACGTAACACAAGATCGTTCGCTTTGCCAGAGCGCCGGAATAATATAACATTTTCCAGTAAATCAACACTTCGTTTCGTTTTGAATATTATAATTTGGCGATCTGCCGTTTTGTGTTTGTAATCGCTTCTTTTTCCTGTATAATATGTGGAAGAACTGATAGGTTTTTACATCGCGCTATCAACGCCTCATCAAGCATCCCCGCAAATTTTTGAAATTCAGCAAGGAGAACCATGATGGAACGAATCTGCATAGCGGCCGACAGCACCTTTGACATGACACCGGAGATGGTGCAGCAATACGGCATCGTTGTCAGCGCATCCTATGTGCGCATGGACGACACCGATTATCTCGATTATCCCGACCTCAAGCAGAGCGATCTATTCGACTATTTCCGCCGCACGAAAAAACTGCCCCAGACCGCGGCGGCAAACCCGAATGATTACGAAACCCTGTTCAAGAAATGCCTTGAAAATCACGACGCCGTCGTGTTCATCGCAAAGAGTTCCGGCATGTCGAGCTGCTATGCAAACGCGGTTGTGGCGGCAAGCGAGCTGGAGAACGTCTATGTGATCGATTCCCTTTCGATCTCCAGCGGCAGCTCCCTGCTTGCCATCGAGGCCGTCCGTCTCAAGGACACGATGCCGGTTCGGGATCTAGTCGATCACCTGATCGCCTATCGGGACAAGATCGTCGGCAGTTTCATCATCGAAACCCTGGAATACCTCCACGAAGGCGGGCGCTGCTCAACCCTCGCCTATCTCGGCGCGAGCGCGCTGCAGATCCGCCAGAGCATCAATATCCGCGACGGCAAGCTCGTCGTCGGGAAAAAATACATGGGCACCTACAAGCGCGCGCTCAAGGAGTTCATCGAAACCACGCTGGCGCAGCACGAGCAGATGGATCCCTCGATCGTGATGATCTCCCATTCCATACAGGAGGACGAGATGCTGAAAGGGCTCATTGACCAGATCGCAAAGCTGAACTACTTTGAACAGATCGTTCCGCTCTCCGTCTGCGCGGCGGTTGCCTGCCACGGCGGGCCGAACGCGTTTGGATTGTTCTTCGTGCAGAAATAAAACGATACCAACTACGAAATGGAACAGTTGCTTTGAAGAAACGTATCATCAAAAAACACAACGCGGGCAAGGGCTGCTTCGTCTGCGGCGTGAACAACCCCTTCGGGTTGCATACGGACTTTTTCGAGTTGGAGGACGGTACCCTCGCCGCAAAAGTCACGCCCAGCGAACACCACCAGAGCTACCCCGGCC
>CAYPEV010000240.1:0-3717 GCA_964409605.1 uncultured Christensenella sp.
CAACTACGCGCCCGCGTTCGGCGAGGCGGACGTGACGATCACGCCGAGGGCGATCGTCGTCATGGTCTCGGGTGCGTCGCGCGTCTATAACGGTACGCCGCTGACCGCATCCGGCTGGAGCCTGGATCCCGCGCATGATGGATTCGTCGGCGCGCAGGGCTTTGCGAGCGGCGCAACCACGGGCAGCATCACCGATGTCGGCACGGCCGAGAACGGCTTTGCGTTCACGCTCAGGAGCAATACGGCGAGCGCGGACTACGACATCAGCGTCGTTCCCGGCACGCTGGAAGTAACCCCGCGCGCGGTGCTGATCTCGGCGGTGGACACGGACAAGAACTTCGGCGATGCGGATCCGGTGTTCGGCTATACCGTTCGGACCGGAACCATCGAAGGCACGACGTATTACCCGATCCTGCCCGCGGATCTTGCGGGAGTGACGGTGAACGTCATCCGTACGGTCGCTGGCAGCGCGGTTGGCGCGTATGCCGATGCGCTGGTGCCGGATGTGAACGCGACCGCTGCGGTTCGTCACAACTACACGTTTACGACGCAGAGTGCGGATTTCACGATCAACCCGCAGGTGGCCTATAACCTTGGCACCACGGACGCGGTCGAGGGATTCCCCAAAACCCAGTGGTTCCCGCTCAACAGCAACGCCGCAATCGCGACGGCGGACGGCGTGAAGCGCCCCGGCTATCGCCTGACCGGCTGGGAAGACGCGGCAACCGGCGACCCGATCGCGCTTGGCGCGACGATCCCGACCATCGCGCAGAACTACTCGCTCAATGCAGTCTGGACGGTTTCGCTCTACGACGTGCGTTACGAGACGGGAACGTTGAGCCTGGTTGACCGCATGCCGGCAAACCAGACCGGAAACCGGTATCTTGCCGCGATGGCGGTTTCGTCCAACATCCCGTATCTCTCCGGTTACGATTTCCTCTACTGGACGACCACGGGAATTGACGGATCGGAAATGACGTTCACCCCCGGCAGCGCATTCAGCATGCCGGACAACGACCTGACCCTCACGGCGGTTTGGGAGCCGAGATCTTCCCCGGTCTACTACCACGCCAACGGCGCGGCGGGCGGAACGGTGGAATCCGGACGATTCTTCACCGACTCGGTCGTAACGGTTTCGGGCAACATGTTCTCGCGTCCCGGGTATCGCTTCCTGGGTTGGAGCGAGAGATCCGCAACCGCGGGCGTATCCCAGCAGCCGGGCAATAGTTTCACCATGCCGCCGCGGCAGGTAAACTTCTACGCCCAGTGGGAGAAGCTCTCGTATACGGTGACGTACATCGTCTCTGGCGGCACGGGCACAATGGACGGCAGCACGCCATATGCAGTGTACACCGGCCTCGGATACGGCGAGAGCATACCGGTCCCGGCGAACCCCTCGCTCAACGGCTACACCTTTGACGGCTGGACGACCGCAATTCCCGCGACCGTGCCGGACGGCGACCTTGTGATCTACGGCACGATGAGCCTCAAGGGGGTTGACGAAGAACCGGAAGTCGTACAGGATGAAAAAACACCGCTTGCCGGAGGACCCGTCTGGGCGCTGCTGAACCTGATTCTGACGATCGCGACCGCGCTGGCATCGATCCTGATGCTGATCGGATACCTCGGCAAGAAGAGGGAAGAGGAAGACGGCGAAATCATCCGCGAGACGAAGAAACACGGCCTTGCCCGTGTGCTCACGCTGATACCGGGCATCGGCGCCATCATCGCGTTCATCCTGACGGAGAACATGCGTAACCCCATGGTATTCACCGACCGCTGGACGCTGCTGATGGTGATCATCGCGCTCGTGCAGCTGGTACTCGTGATCTTCGGCGCGAAGAAGGACAAGGAGCCGGAGACGGCGCGGATGGACGAACCTGCAAAGGCGGAATGACCCAATAGAAACAAAGAGGACCTACCCACGCATCCGGCGCTGTAAAACGCGCCGGATGCTTTCGTTTCCGTCCGGCGCGCGGAGCGGATGAATGCGCCGCGCAGGTTCGTCACACGGATATTTTTCGGGTTTTGCGCATCGCGCAAATAGCGGTTTGTTCTGTAACAATCGCAAAAATCAGCGAAAACCGGATTCGATATGTAACAGGACTTAGGTATGGATTGGGAAAAAAGCGAGGAGTTCCGCTCGTGTCAAAGTAACAATTTGTTGCATTTGCGTGATTTGTAGCGTTATAATCATTGCATGAAACGAGCGTCGCTGGCCGAACGGTTGCGAAAAGGTGTAGTGTGGCTGCTTTTTTTCGGCTTCTTTTGCCTGACGGCCTGTGCGGCGAGCGAGCCCGCGCCGTCGACTGCATCAAAAGCCGGTTCTTCCTCCGTGCAAACAAACGCACCCGCGGCGGAACGGGAGCAGCCGTTGCTCCTGCCGCAGGCCTCCGGAATCGTGGTATACGAGGGGGCCGGGGTCACGATCGACGCCTCGCACACGGACCAGGGCTATGTGATGATCCAGTGTGAACCGAGCGAAAAGCGCCTTAAAGCGCGTATCGCCACCAGCGCGCAGACGTATTACTACGACCTGCCCGGCGGCGAGGGATATAGCGTGTTTCCCCTCCAGATGGGCGACGGCGCTTATACCGTCCGCGTGATGGAAAATGTGGAGAACGATCTGTATGCGCTTCGTTTCGGCGTGGAAATCGAAGTTGCGCTGGCGGATGAAACCGTACCTTTTTTGTATCCAAACCAATATGTGTGGTATGATGCGAATACGAAAACCGTGCAAAAGGCGCGGGAGCTTGCGGCAGGCCTGACCAGTCAGGCGGAGATCGCAAAAGTTTTCTATCAATATGTGGTCTCCCACATGACATATGACAACAAAAAAGCAAAGACCGTGCAAACGGGATATCTGCCCAGTGCGGACGATGCCCTCGCAAGTGGCACCGGCATCTGTTTTGATTACGCCGCGCTACTCGCGGTCATGCTCCGCTCCGAGGGGATTCCCACGCGGATGCTGATCGGTACCGTCAAGCCGGAAAACCTCTACCACTCCTGGAACAGCGTGTTTCTCGAAGGAAACTGGGTCTGGATGGATCCAACGCTGGACGGGACAGGACACAAGGAGAAAGATTACATCACCGAGCGGATCTATTAGGTGACCCTCCGCTGAACACACGCGCGGCTTTCGGCCGGAGGCAGTACCATATACGCAGAAAGGGAACCGGAATGCAGCAGAAAACAACGCAAAGGACGCTTCCGCCGGACGAAACCGCGCTCTTTTGCGAGCAGGTTGCCATGGTGCTCAAGGCGGGTATCCCGCTGGGCGACGGCATGGAAACCCTTGCGCGCAGCTATGCGGGCAGCCGTTATGGCGCGCGTTTCGAGGGCATGCGCGTGGCGCTGGAGCGCAGGGGCACGCTTGCGCAGGCGCTCGAGGACGCGGAGATTTTCCCGGGCTACCTGCTCGCCATGACGCGCATCGGCGAACGTTCCGGCAAGCTCGATGAGGTGATGGCTTCCCTCGCCAACTATTATCAATGGGAGGCGCAGATCAAAACCTCGGTTAAAAACGCAATCCTGTATCCAAGCGTTCTGGTCATGATGCTAGCGGTGGTCATCGGCATCCTCGTCATCAGCGTGATGCCCGTCTTCCAGCGCGTGTTCGACAGCCTCGGCCTTGCCGCGGCAAGCCCCGCTTCCGCCGCGATGCGCATCGGCGTCGGCGTCGGCAAAGGCATGCTGATTTTGGTCGGAGTTTTCGCG
>CAYPEV010000241.1:0-3711 GCA_964409605.1 uncultured Christensenella sp.
GACGGGTCGTTTTGGCTTGACATCATATGACTGATTTAGTAGTATGATGTCGTACGAGGGCGACATACATATGACCACGCAAGTTTTTTTCACGGCCAGATCCAGGCGCGGTTCAACGCTTTTCATAAAGGCGGATCGTCAAAGGCAAAGCATCTATAAAAAATCCATATATTCAAACGACACGGCGGCGAAGGGAAAACAGCGGCATGAATTTCAGAATCCTTGCGATCAATCCGGGTTCCTCCACGACGAAGCTCGCGGTCTACGAAGGCGAGACGCCGCTGTTTGAAGAATCGATTGAGCACAACGGCAGTGCGATTGCATACAGCCTTGACCCCGAAGGCGCGATCGCGTTTCGCATGGAACACATCCGCGCGGCCCTCGCGGCGCACGATGTCGCGCCGGATTCGCTGGACGCGGTCGTGGGGCGCGGCGGCTTGCTGCGCCCGATTCCGGGCGGGGTCTATACGGTGGGCGAACGGATGCTTGCCGATCTTTCCAGCGGAACATACGGCGATCACGCCTCCAACATGGGGGCAATGCTCGCGGATATCATCGGAAAACAATATCAGATTCCCGCGTTTATTGCGGATTCCGTCGTCACCGACGAACTTTGCCCGCATGCCCGGCTTTCCGGCCACCCGCAGATCAGCCGCACCTCTGTCTTCCACGCATTGAATCAGAAGGCAAAGGCGCGGCGTTTTTGTGCGGAGCGGGGCCTCGACTATCAGGAGGTCAACTTAATCATCGCGCATATCGGCGGGGGAGCCACCATCGGCGCGCACGAAAAGGGGCGCGTGATCGACGTCAACGACGGCCTCGGCGGCGAGGGCCCCTACAGCGCGCAGCGCTGCGGCGGGCTGCCGACCAACGCCGTACTGCGACTCATGGAGCGGGAGCAGCTGCCCGCAAACGCACTGCTGCGCAAACTGAACACACAGGGCGGATTGCTCGGCTATCTGGGCACGGACGACGGAAAAGAGATCTCGAGACGCGCGCAGAGCGGGGATGAACGGGCGCGCCTCGTCTACGAAGGCATGGCCTATCAGGTTGCAAAGGAGATCGGCGCCTGCGCGGCCGTACTCCGCGGAGACGTAAGGGCGATCATCCTCACCGGCGGGTTTGCGCGGGATGCGATGTTCACGGGCTGGATCGCCGAGCGGACGCGGTTTATCGCAGAGATCGTGGTCATGCCCGGCGAGGACGAACAGCAGGCGCTCTGCGAGGCGGCGCTCCGCGTGCTCACGGGGCAGGAGCAGGCGCGCGAATACTGAAGCTTGCACAATCGAAACGAACGAGGGCGATATGAACGATCACCTGACCATCGTAACCGGGCATTATGGCAGCGGGAAGACGGAGTTCGCCGTGAATCTCGCCTTCCGCATGCAGCGGGAGGGGAAGGCGGTTATCCTCGCGGATCTCGACATCGTGAATCCTTACTTCTGCTCGCGGGAGCGCAAGGAGGAGATGCAGCAAAGCAGCATCCGCGTGATCGTATCCAGGGGCGCGGATTCCGACCTGCCCGCCATCAATCCGGAGGTCTATGCGCTGTTCGAGCCCGGCGTGTGCGGCATCATCGACGCGGGCGGGGACGCGGTCGGCGCCCAGGCACTGGGCCGGTTTTCGCAGAAGATCGGGCTGGTTGCGCACGAGCTGCTCTGCGTCGTGAACTTCAACCGCCCTGAAACGAACACCCCGCAAAAGGCGGAAGCGTATCTGCGGGAGATTGCCTACAGCGCGCGGCTCACCGTCACGGGACTCGTCAACAACACGCATCTGGATCACCAGACGACCGTTCAGGATATTCTCCGCGGCGCGGAACTGGTCCAGGAATTGTCGGAGCAAACAGGGATTCCGGTGCGTTATCACGCATTTGAGGAGCAATTTTCCGCGCGGATGAAGCTGCCGGAAGCGCTTCGCTTTCCGATGCGGCTGTACATGAGAAAACCCTGGGAGGTTTAACCGATCGCAGATCGAACGCATCAGAAAAGACACAAACCGGTACAAATGAGCGAGCAAGAGGTGATCCGTTTGGCAGGAACCGTTACGTTTTGGGAAGAGCGCTGCAAGGGCTGTGAACTCTGCCTGTCCGTCTGCCCGCGCCACATCATCGTGATGCGCAAGGAGACGAACGCGAAGGGGTATCATCCCGCGGCGGTGGAGCGCATGGAGGAATGCACCGGCTGCGCAAGCTGCGCGCGGATGTGCCCGGACAGCGTGATCACCGTAGAGAGGAGCTGAGCGCATGGCAAAAGAGCTCTGGAAAGGGAACGAGGCGGTCGCGGAGGCCGCGATCCGCGCGGGCTGCCGCTATTTCTTCGGCTACCCGATCACGCCGCAGAACGAGATTCCCGAATATTTCGCCCGCCATATGCCGGAGCACGGCGGCGTCTTTTTGCAGGCGGAGAGCGAGGTTGCGGCGATCAATATGGCATACGGCGCGGCAGGCTGCGGAGCAAGGGTGATGACTTCCTCCTCCTCGCCTGGCATCAGCCTCAAGCAGGAGGGAATCTCCTACATTGCCGGCGCGGAACTGCCCGTCGTGATCGTCAACATGATGCGCGGCGGCCCGGGCTTGGGGAGCATTGCGCCCGCGCAGTCGGATTATTTTCAGGCGACGCGCGGCGGCGGAAACGGCGATTATCGCACGATCGTGCTCGCGCCAGCGACGATTCAGGAGATGACCGACCTTACCCAGGAGGCGTTCGATCTTGCGGACCTCTACCGCATCCCCGTGCTGATTCTGGCGGACGGCATGATCGGGCAGATGATGGAGGCCGTCGAATGGAAAAAGCCAAAACCGCGCAAGCTGCCCAACAAAGACTGGGCGACGGGCGGAACGAAGGGCGCGCGGGAGCATAACATCATCAACTCGCTTTTCATCGACCCCAAGGACTGCACGCAGCACAACCAAAGATTGCAGCAGAAGCACGACCGAATCGAGCAGAACGAGGTGCGATTTGAGGAATTTTTGACAGAGGACGCCGAGGTGCTGTTCGCCGCCTACGGTACGACGGCGCGCATCTGCCAGAGCGCGGCGCTCAAGCTGCGCGATGCCGGCGTCAAGGCCGGCGTGTTCCGCCC
Source organism: uncultured Christensenella sp. (assembly GCA_964409605.1). Taxonomy (GTDB): domain Bacteria; phylum Bacillota; class Clostridia; order Christensenellales; family CAG-138; genus UBA7703. The sequence continues at coordinate 3,085 of CAYPEV010000241.1, forward strand.
CGTCTCGCTCTGGCCGTTTCCCTATGAGCAATTGCATGCTTGCGCCAACCGCGCGGGGATGAAGGCCGTCGTCTGCGCGGAGATGAGCATGGGGCAGATGATCGACGACGTGAAGATTGCGCTGAACGGCACGAAGCCCGTGCGCTTCTTCGGCGCGGGCGGCGGAACGTTCCCAACGCCCGCAGAGCTCATGCAGGCGGCGCGCGCCGCGCTGGAGGTGTAATCCGATGGCAATCGTCTATCAAAGGTCCAAGGGACTGACCGAAACCGAGATGCACTTCTGCCCCGGCTGCACGCACGGCGTGATCCACAAGCTCGTGGCGGAAACGTTGGAGGAGTTGGATATCATCGGCTCCACGATCGGGGTCGCATCCGTCGGCTGCTCCGCGTTTGCCTATAATTACTTCGCCTGCGATATGCAGCAGGCGGCGCACGGGCGCGCGCCCGCGGTCGCGACCGGCATCAAGCGCGTGCATCCGGAGCTTGCGGTGTTTACCTATCAGGGCGACGGCGACCTCGCCGCCATCGGCACCGCGGAGATCGTACACGCGGCGATGCGCGGGGAGAAGATCACCGCGATCTTCGTCAACAACGCGATCTACGGCATGACCGGCGGCCAGATGGCGC
>CAYPEV010000242.1:0-3556 GCA_964409605.1 uncultured Christensenella sp.
CGGGTGCTCCCAGCACTGCCGGCGGATCATCCGCCAGCGCCTCCTCGACCGCCTCGGCCACGGCCAGCACGTCCTGCGCGCAGAGGTGGAGCAGAGCCGCGGGACCGTCCGCCGCGGGAGCCTCCGCCGCGGGGACCTGCGCCGCCGCAGCCGCTGCGCGCCAGACAGGAGGAGTTTCGATCATGCAATAGCCGATCTCGCCGCTTTCATTTGCAACGCCCGACCACTCCTCCGGCGAGAGGGTGTCGATCAGCATCGGGATGAGAATATTCTCTTCCTTGAAGATCATCTCCTCCACGCGCGTGAGCGCTTCGATGAGCTTTGCGCCTGTCTCCGCGCTGCCTTGCGCAGCGAGCTTCGCCGCGCCTTTCAGGAGCGCGCGGATCTCGTCGTCCACACCCCACATGACCTTCGGCGGGGCCGTGATGCCGTGCTGCTCCAGATAGGGGAAGAGCAGGTTTTCCTTGCGGGAATAGTGCAGGTCGATCGCCATCAGCGCGCCAATCTCCGGCAGCAGCGCCTGAGCGCCGAGGCTGCCTTCCAGCACGCGCTCGAGCAGCGGGCGGATGCGCGTGCCGATGTGCGCGTTGATCGCGGCGTTTTCCGCCTTGAGCGTGTGCGCGGGGTGTCCGGGAATCCGGCTCACATCCGTCGGCGCGTGAATCTCCTCGATGCTGCCCTTGAACACCGCGGAGTGTACGTCGCAAAGCCGCTGCACCTCACTCACCGGCAGCCCCTCCGAGATGAGCGTCTGCTCCGCCGCCGAGATTTCGGAGGCGGCGACGCCGTCGAACGCGTCCCGGAAGATGCTCTGCACTTCTTCAACGCTCTTTCCTTCGTGCAGCTGGCGCAGCATGTCCTTGATGGCCTCTTTGCGCCGCTCGCGGTTGTTGATTTCCTGACTCATATCGTATTCTCCTTATTCGGTCGTGTGGTTTTATATCGTTGCGCGGTAGCCGTGCGCGGCCAGCGTTTCGATGATCTGCTCCAGCGAAATATGCTTGAGCCTGGCTCCCTTACTGGGGGTCATAAATCGGCCCGCGCTTTGCAGCATGCCGGGCTTGGTGATATCCGTAAAGCCGAGCCCACTCAGGATTTCGATCAGGTCGGGATGCTCCTTACACAGCGCGTAGACGGTTTCGTTGAGGTCAATCTGGATTTGGTCCATCTCTGCTTCACCTCCATTGGCTCTTTCTGAATTGAGTATAGAGCAGTAAACTCGATAAATATGTTGCAATAACAACGCGAACACGAGAAATACGACAAAAATACCGTTGGAAAGCCCACGGAAATCAAAAAAAGCCGCACAGAAACGCAGCTTGGGTTGCGGGGAGGGGATTTACTTGACCAAAGGCATCTCTCTGCTGCCGGGTTTTTCCAGCGGGAGGATTCCCGCCTTGCAGACCGGGCATTCGTCCGGCTCGTAGGAGTCGATGGCGAGCCTGAGCGCGGCGTAGACGGGCAGGGAGAAGTCGCAATCGTCTGCCCTGCGGTCCGCAATGCACGCGGCGCCGACCACCTCCGCGCCGAGCGCCTCCAGCGCACGGACGGTCTCCATGGTGGATTTTCCGGTGGTGATGACGTCCTCCGCGATCAGAACCCTGTCGCCTGCCTGCACGCAGAACCCGCGCCGGAGCTGCATCTCGCCGTCCTTGCGCTCGGTGAAGATGCTCTCCGCGCCAAGCTGCCGCGCAAGCTCATACGAGACGATCACGCCGCCCATCGCGGGCCCGCAGACCTTCGTGATCGGGAGGTGTTTCACCTGCTCCGCGACGGTTTTGAGCACCTCCGCCGCAAGGGCGGGGAAACGCAGGAGCTTTGCGCACTGACAATAGCCGCCGCTGTGCCGGCCGGAGGAGAGGAGAAAGTGCCCCTCTAAAAATGCTTCGCAACTTTTCATGATGGTGAGATTGTCTTTCATAGATACACTCCTTAGCGTTACTTTCTAATATTAAATGATGCCGACGATCTCTTGCAGATTGCCGAGCGTTTCCCGCGCGCAGTAGTCGGCAAGTCCGTCGATGATTGCCAGCATTGCTTTGGGATTCGCAAACGTCATCGTCCCGACCTGCACGGCGCAGGCGCCCGCCATCAGGAACTGGATCGCGTCCGTAGCAGAGGCGATGCCGCCCATGCCGACCACGGGGATATTCACCGCATGCGCCACCTGATGCACCATCCGGAGCGCGACGGGCAGGATCGCAGGGCCGGAAAGCCCCGCGTATACATTTTCAAACACCGCGCGCTTCTGCTTTACGTCGATCGCCATGCCTAAAAACGTGTTCACGAGGCTCAGTGCATCCGCACCCGCGTCTTCGCACGCGCGCGCAACCAGCGTAAGCTCCGGCGCGTTGGGCGAAAGCTTGACCATCACGGGATACCGCGAGACCGCCTTGACCTTACCGGTGATGTCTGCGGCCGTGTCGGGCAGCATGCCGAACGCCATCCCGCCCGTCTTCACGTTCGGGCAGGAGATGTTGAGTTCGATGATGTCGATATCCGCGTCGTTGAGCAGGCGCGCGCCTTCGAGATAGTCCTCCTCGCTGTGCCCGCCGAGGTTTGCGATCACGGCAGGGCCAAGCGAGCGCATGTACACCGCCTCGTGTTCGACGAATTGCCGCACCCCGGGGTTTTCCAGCCCGATGCTGTTGAGCATGCCGGACGGGGTTTCATAGACGCGCTGGCCAGCGCTGCCCGCGCTGCCATGCAGCGTCAGTCCTTTTCCGCAGATAGCCCCGAGGCGGGCAACGTCCATGATCTCCGCGTATTCGCGCCCGAAGCCGAACGTACCGCTGGCCGCGATCACGGGGTTTTGCAGCGTCACGCCGCAGAGCGTGAGCTGCAGCGGGTTAGATGGCATCTCTTACCTCCCGATAGTCAAACACCGGCCCGTCCTTGCAGACGCGCTTTCTTCCATGCTCCGTTTGGCAGGTGCAGCCGAGGCACGCGCCGACGCCGCAGGCCATGTGCCGTTCGAGCGAGACGAAAAGGCTCGCCTGCGCGGCATCGGCGGCGGCCGCCGCCGCGCGGAGCATCGGCGCGGGCCCGCAGGCGTAATAGGTTGCGGCAAGAGAAAAATCTACGTCGCTCGTCACAAACCCGCCGAGGTTGATCGCCGCTTCATCGGCAAACGCCTCAAACGCTTCCAACAGATACGGTTCCTCCCGAAATCCCAGAAAGGCGTCGATCCGGCGGGCGGGGTCGCTCGCGCGGAGTTCATTAGCGAGCTGGAGCAGCGGCGCGGTTCCGATGCCGCCGCCGACGAGTACGGCGCGGCCAGGCTTGAGCGGAAAGCCGTTGCCGTAAGGCCCCTGTGCCTCGATCTCCTGCCCCGGCAGGAGCCGCGCAAACTGCGCCGTGCCTTTTCCGACGGTCTGGTAGACAAACACGGTCTCGCCCGCCTCCGCGTCAACCGCGCAGACGCTGACAGGCCTGCCGAGGAGAGGATCGAGCGCGCCCGGCACGCGGAACATATAGAACTGACCCGCGCGGATCGCCGGCGTGCCGGAGACCACCATGCGCCAGATTCCCTGTGCGATCTGTGTGTTGATCTTGA
>CAYPEV010000243.1:0-3502 GCA_964409605.1 uncultured Christensenella sp.
GTGTTCGTTTCGAGCAGCGCCGCGCTGGTCATGAGCTTGAACACCGATCCCGGCGTATACAGACCCTGTGTGGAGCGGTTGTACAGCGGCAGGTTGATCTTATCCGTCTGCAGCGCGTTCCACTCTTCGATCGGGAGGCCTCGGCTGAGGTCATTGAGGTCGAAGCCCGGCCAGGAGGTCATCGCCTGAATCGCGCCGGTCTTGGGGTTGAGTACGATCACGCTGCCGTGGATGCGCTCGTCGTAGACCACCGTATCGATGACGTCCTCCAGTCGCTCCTGCAGCTCTGGGATGATGGTCAAATGCAGGTCGTTTCCGTCCACCGCCTTGGTGGAGTAGAGCATGCCGCGGCTGCCGCCTTCCTTGGTCTGGATATAGGTAAAGCGTCCGTTGGTACCCAGAAGCTGGTCTTCGTAGAGCTGCTCCAGGCCGTATTTGCCGATGTAACTATCGCCGTTATAGCGCGTGGGCGTGGTCACATAACGGTCGTTTGCCGCGTCATAGCGGATGTCGCCGTACGTTTCGTAGTTGATCTTCTCCTTTTTGGAGATGATACCGGCGTAGCCGACGATGTGGCAGAGCGACTCGCCGTTTGGATAATAGCGCAGCGAGCCGTAGTTCGCGGTATCGATGGCGAGGCCTGTGATGGCGAGCAATCGCTGCTTTAAGTCCAGCGTCGCCTCATCTGGATAGAACGTCTTGAGTTTGACGAAGTCGTTTCGCACCTTGGTCAAAGCCGTACGCACGTCGTCCTCGGTCATCTCCATCTCCGGCACGCTCGCGACCGCGCGGATGAACTCATCCACGTTCGGAATCGTGCTCGGTACGCAAAAGACTGTGACGGCGTTCACGTTTTGCGCGTAAGGCTCGCCGTAGGCGAGGATTTCACCACGGTTTGCCTGCAGGACGCCGACACGGAGGCTGTCGCCCCATTCCATCTCCGGGAAGATCAGCTTGGGCGACCAGTTGATCGTCCAGCGGTGCTCGATGCGGTTCGCTTCGATGGAGAAATCATAGGTGAGGTCTTCGCCCGCGCGCGCGCTGTGGTAGGTCAGGGTATAGTTGACGCGCGCGATGATTTCGCCGTCGACCACATCGGTTGCGGTGTAGTCGATACCCGTGAGCTCCAGCTCGTCAAATATGCTCTGATAGCGTTCGATAAACTCCACCTTCGTGATGGTGGTGTTCATGTCGTCCGGCAAACCGTCTCCGTTCGCGTCGGTCGGCGCGGGCGTTGCCGTCGTGCCGGGCGCGGGCGTCGCGTTTGGATCCGGCGTCGGAGAAGGGGTTGCGTTCGGGTCGGGCGTCATGTTCGGATCCGGCGTCACGCTCGGAGCGGGTGTTGCGGAGATCTCCGGCGTTGGCGTTGTGCCCGGGGCTGGGGTCATGTCCGTGTCCCGCTGGTCTGCGGGGATATCGTCCATATCGATGGTGTTGGGGTCGATGGTCGCGCCCGTCTCGGGCGTGACGGAGGCCTCCGGCGTAACGGAGGCTTCGGGTGTAACGGAAACCTCGGGCGTAACGGAAGCGTCCGGCGTAACGCTCGGGTTCGGGGTCGCGTTGGGATCCGGTGTCGCATTGGGGTCCGGCGTGCCGGAAGCTTCCGGCACAGGCGTATTCTCCGGTTCCGGCGTCGGCGTTTCCACTTTATCGAGGCCGAACACCTGCCGCCAGATCTTGCGGTTTTCTTCCTTTTCTTTTTCTTCTTCGGCTAAGCGCTCTTCGCGCTCCTTTTCTGTTTCCGGCGCTTTGATGCTGTCCGCGAGCATTTCGTACGCTTTGTCAAACGAGCCTTCGCAGATATAGTCCAAAAAACGGTAGCAGTAATCGCTGCCGCGCGTCACGATTGAGCAACCTAGGCTCAAAAACGTGGTACTCAGCATCAATACGGCGATGAGAAATGCGAAAAATCGTTTCATGTATTACCTTGATCCTTCAAAATTTACCCCCCGGTAAAGCAATGATATTATACCAAATGTGCGCCCCTGGGGAAGTGGAAGCGAAAAAAGTTAATAATCCTGCCACGATTGCGGAACGAATTCGCCGGATTGTGAAGGAAATTGCGGGGAGAGGGCGCGTTTGCCGGATAAAAGGCCGCGGCAATTCTCCGCGCGAAAAAAAGCGGCAACTCGATCCCCTGCTGGAAAGGCGGAGGATATCGAAAAGAACACATTACGTTATTTTTAGAAAAAACTCCTGAAATTATCGTAATTTTTCGTCCGGTCTTTGCTGTATGGTAAAGATAAGCTTCTCAAGCGGAAGCAAAAATTTTATTTTCAGGAGAAAGAGATATGCGTTCCATTTTGAATCGACTTGAAGTTACCACAACGGGCAACGCAAAAAAGGACGAGGCAAAGACCACATTGCAAGAAATGCGTGCGCTGCGAGCGGCCGGCGTTGTTTCGAAGAAAACAACGCCGGTTTCCGGCAAAAGCTCCGACACGCGCAGCATTCCCATCAGCGATGTCACCGGCAGCAGGGGCTTGGTGTCTCAGGAGAAAAGTCCGGAGAGCGGCAACAACGCTGCGCAGGATGCATCCGGTACCAAAGCCCCCTATATTCCGATCACGGTTGTAACCGGAAGCAGGGATATCACCACGGTTTCTCCCGAGCTGCGCGTGTACTTGCGGCAAGGCTCTCCCTCGGCCACCACCGCGATTCCCAAAGAGTATGCCGAACTTGCGAATTTGCTGGAGAAAACTGCGCCCGCGATCGATTTTGAGGATTGGGCGAAGATGACCGCAAAGCAACAGCTGACCGCCGCGCAAAAGGCCGGCCTCTCGGAGGAAGACCAGAGGGCGCTCCTCAACGCCGCGCCGCACTATGTGGAAACCATCGCCAAGATTCAGGGATTGTTTGCCGACCGCTATGCGCTGGGGCTGACGCTTGCGGGCGTGCGAGACGTTGCAAAAGAGCTGTTTACCATTGCGAATGAACGGGAGGAAGCGAGCAGTAGAACCGGCAAATTTGAGAATGACGCTGTCTTTGCGCCGAGGGTTCTGCGGTGGCTGGATGAGCAGGAGAAGAAAATACTAGATAATCTTACAAAAAAAACAAATGAAACCGATAGGGATACATCGTATAATGGAGGAAATCCGGACTTGGCGGAAAGAGCTGCCAGACGGGCATCGTATGCTGATATCGACCAGGCAGTGGCAAGTGAACAGATTGAAGCGTTGATCATGAAGAATGTTGAGGAAGCGAAGAGAATCGCGTTTTTATCTGGTGCCAATAAGTTTATATCAGAACCAACTTTATTGTGGTCGTTTTATCAGAACATAAAAAAAGACGCGCCGATGGATTACAAAAACCCAATAATCTGTGGCAAGGCGTTACCGGGGCTACCTTACCCAGAGGAGGATAAAGTATATAATGTTTACGGGATCAATATCAGCTCTTCCGATTTGGGCAACTTGAATTATGCCATGGTTGGAAAAGCGCTTGGCATACCAGAATCGCTGCTATTGCAACAGGCAGGGGCAGCGCAGTTGCGGGATCATAA
>CAYPEV010000244.1:0-3501 GCA_964409605.1 uncultured Christensenella sp.
TATCTACCTTTGCAGAATACTTATTTTTTGAAAAAAGACTTTTTTAAATATCTACTTTTTTTAGGATTTCTTTTTGGAAAAAACGGTTCCTTCTCTATATATCTACCTTTTCAGAAGATTTGTTTTTTGGAACAATGGTTTTTTTCCATATATGTGCCTTTTAAAGATAAAATTTCTGTTTGGTGCTTCTTAACTTGCCTGCTCCGGCGCGGTGGTGATGCCGTTTTCGCCAAAGCGCGCGGAGACTACCTTGCTGACTCCCTTTTCCTCCATCGAGACGCCGTAGAGCGTATCGCAAACCTCCATGCTGCCCTTGCGATGCGTGATGAGAATGAACTGCGTCCCGTCGGAATAGCGCTTCACATAGTCCGCAAAGCGGGAGACGTTCGCCTCATCCAGCGCGGACTCGATCTCATCCAGCATGCAGAACGCGGGCGGTTTGAGTTTGAGCATGGCAAACAGGAGAGCAATCGCCGTCAGCGTCCTCTCCCCGCCGGAGAGAAGCGACAGGAGCTGCAGCTTCTTGCCCGGCGGCTGGGCGATGATGTCGATGTCGCACCCCAGCACGTCGTTTTTGTCCGCAAGGCGAAGCTCCGCCTGACCGCCGCCGAACAACTCCGCAAACGTTGAGGAAAAGTTCTGCTGGATCATCTCAAACTGCTTGAGGAACACCGTCTCCATGGTGTCCGTAAGTTCTACGATCAGCGTCTCCAGGTCCTGCTTGGCGCGGTTGAGGTCGTCGCACTGGGTGGCGAGTTCGCTGTGCCGCGCAAAGACGCTCTTATATTCGTCGATGGAGTTGAGGTTGATGTCCCCAAGCCCTTTGATCTCCTGCTTGATCTCGCTCACGCGCGCGTTGGAGGCGCCGACCGCGATCTCGCGCTTGAGCGCCGCCGCGTTTTCATAGGTGAGGTCGTATTCATTCCAGATATGATCCTGCATGGCGCCGAGCTCCATCTCCAGCCTGCTCTGCGTCATCTCCTGCTTATGGATGCGCTCCGCGAGATCGCGCGTGGTGGTTAGCAGTTCTTCGCGCCGCGCCCGCTGTTCGTACAGCGCGGCGGAGACGGTCTGTCGCTCCTCTTCCAGCTTGCGCTGCGTTTCCTTCTCCGCTCCGGTCAGGAGCGAGTCGCTCTCGATCTGCGCGCGCATGCCGGCGAGCTCCGCCTCAATCGCGTCGATGCTCGCCGCATTTTCTCCGGCCTCGCGCTCCAGCGCGCCCAGGCGAATCGTGAGATCCCTGTGCTCCGAGACAAGGCGTCTCTGCTCGGCATAGACCGCGTCGCGCTCCTTGCTCAGCGCCATGCGGCGCACCTTCTGCTCCGTGAGTTCACCCGCGATGGCCTCGCGGTCCTTACGCAGCTCGTACAGTTCTGCCTGTGCGCGGGCGACGTCTTCGCGTGTGCCTGCGTTGCCCTGCTCGATGTCGCTCTGCCGCTCGTCCGCGCTCGTGCGTTCGCGCTCCACCTCCGCGAGGTTTTCCGTGAGGGACGCGCGCTCGTCCGCGAGCGTTTGCTCGCTCTGCTCGCTGTGCTCCACGTCGCGCCGGATGATGTCCAGTTGCTCCGCCTGTTTCGCCGCCGCGATTTCGCAGGCATGCACCGCGTCGCGGAAGGAATCCACCTGGATATCGCAGCGCAAAACATCCTGCTCGCCCTTTCGAAGGGCCGCTTTCTTCTCCTCCAGCGCGACGTCGGCTTTCTTGAGTTTTTCGCGCAGCTCCTGCAGCTCGCGCTCGCGGCTTAGGAGATTAAACGTCTGTTTTTGCAGGCTTCCGCCGCTCATCGAGCCGCCGGTGCTGATGATATCGCCTTCGAGCGTCGCGATATGAAACGCCCCGCGCGTGCGGTTTTTGAGCGCGATGCCTGCGTCGAGGTCTTTGACGATGATCGTGCGGCAGAGCAGGTAGTCCATGACGTTTCTCACGTTGTCGTCGCAGTCCACCAGCTCGTTTGCCATGCCGATGCAGCCGGGCACGTCTAAGAGCGCGCGTTCGTCCCGCGTGATGCGCGTGGGGTTGAGAAGCGCCATGGGCAGAAGCGTCGCCCTGCCGTAATCCTTGGCGCGGAGGTATTCGATGACGTATTTCGCATCTTCTGCGGTCGGGGTGACGATGTTTTGCAGCGTACTGCCGAGCGCCATCGTCACGGCGATCTCGTATTCCTTCGGCACGCGCAGCAACTCCGCCACAACACCTACGATCGCGCGGCTGAGTTTCGCGTCGTGCGGCGCGTCTTTGAGGATGTTTTTTACGCTCGCGTAATAGCCCTCGCGGGAGCGCTGCATCTCATCCAGCACCCGAAGGCGCGATTGGATGGAAGAAATGCCCTGCTCATCGCGGGAGATCTCCTCCCGGAGTGCGGTGAAAGCGTCCAGCGTCTTTCTGCGGTGCTCCACCGACTCGTCGAGGTCTTTTTTTGCCTGTTCCAGCCGCTGCGCTTCCGCCGCGTGTTGCTCTTTTGCGAGCTGTAGCTCCTCCCGCAGGCGCGCGGTCTCGTCCGCGCGGCGCTGCTGCTCCGCGTCGATGGCAAGAAGCCGCTCGCCGATGGAGCTCTTCATCGCGTCGAATCGAGCGGCGCTGGATTTAAAGTCGGATGCGCGATTCATCGCCTCGATGATGCTGTTCTTCATCTCGTCGAGGGCTTCTTCGCGCGCGGAAATCTCCACGTCGATGGCGTTGAGGCGCGTCTGCGCGGTCTCCATCTCTCTTTCCAGCAGCTGCAACGCGGCCTGTCCGGACTCGTCCGCCTGAAGACCCGCAATCACGCTGTTGAGTTCTTCGATACGCGCCTTGCCCTGCTCGCGCTCCTGCTCGATCCGCTTTTGCGTGGCGCACGCGTTTTCCCGCCGCTCCGCGAGCACATGGCTCGTTCCCACGCGCGTTTCCGCCTCCGAAACCAGACCCATGAGCTTGTTCTGCTGGGCGTTGAGGGCAGTGTCGAGGGTTTTGAGCTGTTCCTCCAGCGCGGCGCAGGCGGAAAGAAGCGCAGATTCGCCGGTCTCGGCAAGATCGCGCTCCCCGGCCATCTGGCGCATGGTCTCCTGGATCTGCGTGAGTTTTTCGTTTACGCGGTCATATTGATAGAGAAAGAGGTTGACCTCAAGATCCTTGAGTTCGTCCCGCAGGCGAAGATAGGCCCGCGCGGACGCGCTCTGCTGCTCCAGCGGAGCGAGCCTGTCCCCGAGTTCTTTTACGATATCCTCAATGCGTTCGAGGTTCTTTTCGGTGTTGGAGAGCTTTCGCTCCGCGTCCTCTTTGCGAACGCGGTAACGCATCACGCCCGCGGCCTCTTCAAACGCCGCGCGGCGATCTCCGCTCTTGTTGGCAAGAATTTCCTCGACCTTGCCCTGGCTGATGATGGAATAGCCGTCTTTGCCGATGCCCGTATCACAAAACAGATCGGAGATATCGCGAAGGCGGCAGTTATTGCGGTTGATGCAGTATTCGCTCTCACCGGAGCGGTAGACGCGGCGCGTAATCGCAACCTCGGCAAACGGCAG
>CAYPEV010000245.1:0-3498 GCA_964409605.1 uncultured Christensenella sp.
ACCCCGGACGTCGTGTTCACGCCGAACTACTACCAGGACGACGGCCTGATCATCACCCAGGCCCGCGCGATCGGCCTGACCGCCACGTTCCTCAGCGCCGACGGCTTTGCCGGCGTCACCGGCTACGCCTCCGCCGAGGACCTCGAGGGCAGCTTCTTCTGCTCCGCCTACGCGCCCGGCTCCACCGACGCGGTCAAGAAGTTTGAAGCGGACTACACCGCAGCTTTTGGCGCGGACACGCTGAACATGTTTGCCGCGACCGCCTATGACGCCGCGATGGTTCTCGTTGCGGCCCTCACGAAGGCGGAAGCCTCCGGCGCAGCCGCCGGCAGCGAAGAATACAAGCAGGCTGTCATTGACGCCATCAAGACCGAAGGCCCCGGCGTCGTCGGCATCACGAGCGAAACCGGTTATACGTTTGACGACTTCAACAACCCCATCAAGAGCGCGGTCATCATGACGCTGACCGGCGGCGTGGAAACCTATAAGGAAATGTATTAATCCATAACCGCACGAACGCGACTCCCGCCGTCCCGCGCCGGATCATCTCCGGCACGGGACGGCGGATACGTTCATCACACGGGCGGGCGTGTCCGTCCCGGCAGAGGAAGGTACGATTATGTCTGTCTATTCCACAATCCTGCGGCAGATCATCAACGGTCTGCAATCCGGCTCGATCTATGCTCTGGTCGCGCTGGGCTACAGCATGGTGTATGGCATCATCACCCTGCTCAACTTTGCCCATGGCGATATCATCATGATCGGTGCCTATATCGCATGGTTATCCATGGCAAAGTTTTCTATGCATCCGGCGTTTGCGATTCTTTCCGCGATCTTCGGCTGCACGCTGCTCGGCATGCTGATTGAAAAGGCCGCTTATAAACCCCTGCGCGGTTCGCCGAGAATATCCCTGCTCATCACCGCGATCGGCGTCTCCTTCCTGCTGGAAAACCTCTCGCAGATGGTATTCGGCGCGAAAGCACAGGTCATCCCGACCTTTTTCGATATCCCGTCGATCTACCTCGGTTCCATCGAACTCTCCGGCACGGCGATCATCACACTTCTCGCCGCGGCCGTTTCGATGCTTCTGCTGACGTTCCTTGTCCAGAAGACCAAGATGGGCAAGGCGATGCGCGCGGTGTCCGAAGACACCGAGGCAGCGCAGCTCATGGGCATCAATATCAACCGCACGATTTCGTTTACGTTTGCAATCGGCAGCGCGCTGGCCGGCATCGGCGCAATCCTTTACTGCTCGGCCTATCCGCAGGCGACGCCGACGATGGGCTCCATGCTGGGGCTCAAGGCGTTTGTCGCGGCCGTGCTGGGCGGCATCGGATCTATCCCGGGCGCCATGATCGGCGGATTCGCAATCGGCCTTGCGGAATCTCTCGTCTCCGCAATTGGACTTTCGGTCTGGCGCGACGGCGTGGTGTTTGCAATCCTGATCATCGTGCTGCTCGTCAAGCCCACCGGCATCCTCGGGCGCCCGATGCGCGAGAAAGTGTAAGGTGCGGCATATGAAACAAGCTTACAGGAAGATTCCAATGCCCGTTCGCTATGCGATCAATGCCGCGCTCTTTGTGCTGTTCCTGATCGTCGGCATGGCGCTGATCAAGGCGGGCGTATTCACAAAATATTATACGAAGGTGCTGATGCTCATCGGCATCAACATCATCCTTGCAGTTTCGCTCAACATCGCGACCGGCTATCTGGGCCAGCTCCCGCTCGGCCACGCCGGCTTTATGGCGATCGGCGCGTATACGGCGGCCATCTTTATGACGCGGTCCGGATTGGACGCGAGCGTCTCATTTCCCGTCGGCCTTGTGCTGGGCGCGCTCGCTGCCGGTTTGATCGGCGTGCTGATCGGCATCCCTGCACTGCGGCTCAAGGGCGACTATCTCGCGATCATCACGCTCGGCTTTGGCGAGATCATCCGCGTTGTGCTGCTCAATATCGATAGCGTGCTGGGCTTTAAGCTCACCTACGGCGCGGCAAGCCTCAAGAACATCCCGAAGGAGACGACTTTCCTGAACACCTTCATCTGTGTCGGCATCGTGTGCCTCTTGATTCACACCATGATGAAGAGCCGCCACGGCAGGGCGATTCTCTCGATTCGCGAAAACGAAATCGCTGCGGAATCCTGCGGCATCAACGTGACCAACTACAAGGTGCTCGGCTTCGCGGCAAGCGCCGTGTTTGCCGGGCTTGCGGGCGCGCTTTACGCGGGCTATCTCGGCATTCTGAACCCTTCGAGCTTCGGCTTCATGAAATCGATCGAGATTCTCGTGATGGTCGTGCTCGGCGGAATGGGTTCCATGGTCGGCTCTGTGCTCTCCGCAACCGTGCTCACCGCTGTGCCGGAGCTCCTGCGTGCTTTCTCGGAATACCGAATGATCGTGTATTCGCTCCTGCTCATCACGGTGATGATCTTCAAGCCCTCCGGCCTCATGGGCCAATACGATTTCTCTCTCTCGCGCATTTTGGAGCAGGTGGCAAACCACAAGCCCGCGCGCGAAAAAACCAACGGCAAGGCGGGTGAAAAGAATGGATAAACTGGTACCTCTGCCGAGTCTCGGCTATATTCCGGAGCGCGACCTCGGCTCCATGCCGATTCTGGACATCCACCATCTCGGTGTCGAGTTCGGCGGTCTGCATGCGGTGGACGACTTCAATCTCATCATTGGGCGTACAGAGATCGCGGGGCTTATCGGACCCAACGGCGCGGGCAAGACCACGGTCTTCAACCTGCTGACAAGCGTCTATACCCCGACGCGCGGCGTCGTGCTGCTCGACGGCGTGGATATCCACGGAAAATCGACCGCGCAGCTCAACCGCATGGGCATAGCGCGCACCTTCCAGAACATCCGCCTGTTCAAGGATTTGAGCGTGGAAGACAACGTTCGAATCGGCCTGCACAACGCGTTTGAATACTCCCTGGCTAGCGCGATGCTCCGTCTTCCTTCCTTTTGGAAGGGTGAGCGGCTGGCGCATGAAACGGCGATGGGGCTGTTGTCCATCTTTGATATGCAGTCCCTCGCGAACAAGCCCGCGGGCTCTCTGCCCTACGGCGCGCAGCGCAGGCTGGAGATTGTCCGCGCGCTCGCGACCAAACCAAAGCTCCTGCTGTTGGACGAACCTGCGGCCGGCATGAACCCCTCGGAGACGAGTGAACTCATGGAGAACATCAAACGCATCCGCGATACGTTTGAAATCGCAATCCTCCTGATCGAGCATGACATGAATCTCGTGATGGGTATTTGTGAGGGCATCGCCGTGCTCAACTATGGGCGCATCATCGCCAAAGGCACGCCGGAGCAGATCAAGAGCAATCCGGTCGTGATCGAAGCGTATCTGGGCCGCAGAGGGGAGGCGAAAGCATAACCATGCTGGAAGTTCAAAATATCAACGTCTATTATGGTAATATCCATGCGGTTCGCGATATCTCGTTTTCCGTACAGGATGGTGAAATCGTCACGCTCATCGGCGCAAACGGCGCGG
>CAYPEV010000246.1:0-3455 GCA_964409605.1 uncultured Christensenella sp.
GCATACCCCGTACAAACGCTTTGCCGAGCTCCGCGGTCAGGTAGGGGTCTTCGCCCAGCGTTTCGTGCCCTCTGCCCCAGCGCGGGTCGCGGAAGATATTGATGTTCGGGGAGAAGAAGGTCAGCCCCTTATAGATGTCCCGGTCGCCGTGCCGGGAAAACTCGTTGTACTTGGCGCGGCCTTCGAGCGCGGTCGCCGCGCTGACAGACCGGAGCGCGTCGCAATCAAACATCGCGGCCAGCGCGATCGCCTGCGGAAAGCTTGTGGCAACGCCCGCGCGGGCGACGCCGTGCAGCCCTTCGTTCCACCAGTTATATGCCGGAACGCCCAGCCGCTCGATGGCGGGCGCACCATAGACGAGCTGGGACATCTTCTCTTCCAGAGTCATCTTGGCCACGAGTGCGCGTGCTTTCGCCCGTGCGGCATCTCTTTGAAACATAAAATACCTCCAGATAAAAATAAGTTAAAAATTAAGTAAGTGGATGAACGGTTCAGATCCTGTGTTGGATTGCGAAATCGATTGCGTTCGATGTTTCGTCGGCGTCACTTAATTTGCTGTAGAATCCGCTCGAAAAGCGCAGTGTTTCGGCTGCCTGCGCTTCATCGAGCCCCATTGCGGTCAATACATGCGAGGGGGTCCGATCGCCTCCGGCGCAGGCCGCGCGCGCGGAAACATAGATCTCCGCCGCGGAAAGCCGGGATAGCAGCCACTCCGCGGGGACGCCCGGAAGGCTTGCGCTCAGAATATGCGGCAGCCGCGGCGCGCTAAGGCCGTTGATCCGGCAGCCGGGAAACCGGCGCGTGAGCAGCGCCTGTAAACGATCCCGAACCGCGGAGGGCGAGGGGATCCCAGTGCATTCCAGCGCCTTTGCAAAGCCTGCGACGGCGGGCAGGTTCTCTGTTCCAGGACGCAGCGCGCGCTCCTGTGAACCCCCGAAAAACAGCGGAATAAGCGGAATTTCGTTGCGAACGAATAAAAACCCCGCGCCTCTTGGCCCACCTGTCTTGTGCGCCGAGACGCTCATCAGATCGATCCTGAACGCACCGACATCGAGCGGGATATGACCATAGGCGGCGACCGCGTCACAATGCAGAGGAATGCGTTTTGCCCGCGTGACGGAGCCGATTTCCGCGATGGGCTGAAGCACGCCCGTCTCGTTGTTTGCTATTTGCAGACTGACCAGCGCCGTATCCGCGCGGAGTGCGCGCGCGAGCGCCTCCGGAGAATAGCGGCCATTAGTATCGCAGGGGAGCACGGTGAGGGAATAGCCCTCGCGTTCCAGCGCGCGCGCCGCGTGGAGCACGCTGTGATGCTCGACACTACCGACGATCAGGTGCTTTTTTAGGCGGTTTGCACGCAAAACACCGAAAAGTGCGAGGTTATTGCTCTCGGTCCCGCCTGACGTGAAAACGATTTCGTCCGTCTGTGCACCGATGGAAGCGCTGAGAATATCGCGGCTCTGATGGAGCTTTTTCTTTGCGGAATAGCCGATTCTATATAATGAGGAAGGATTTGCGTATATTTCTTGCGAAACGGCTGCCATTTCCTCCAGAACGGCGGGATAGACAGGCGAGGACGCCGCATAGTCAAGATAGATCATCGAACGCTGTTTCGCTCCTTTTGCATACCATGCTTTCATTTTGCGCCAATAGGCCACTTAAGTCAATAGAGCAACATCGAAATTAAGCTTAACCAAATTAATTTCAAAATCAATCTTGACTTAAACTTAAGCAGAAACTATAATGATCGTGTCACATCCTTGTACACTTCGTGACGAATTCTAATTTTCAACGAAACCGAATCGAATATCTCCCGTTGTGTGCATTGTGACGCAATTTTAAAGGAGGAGTATCAGGAAGCAATGAAAAAGACAATCGCGATCATTCTGTCTCTCGTGCTGGCTCTGGCCACCTTGGCCGCTTGCGCGCCCGCGCCCGCAGTAGAGGAACCCGCTGCTGAAGCGCCCGCAACCGAAGCCGCCACCGAAGCCCCTGCAGCGGAAGCTCCCGCCGCAGACAGCGACAAGGTCATCAACATCTACACGTTCACGGACGAAGTTCCGAAGATGCTGGAGAAGTACATCGCCGCGCATCCGGATTTCGGCTACACCATCAACGCGACCATCATTGCCACCACCGATGGTCTCTACCAGCCCGCTCTTGACCAGGCTCTGGCCGCCGGCGGTAAGGATGCCCCCGACATGTACTGCGCAGAATCCGCATTCGTTCTGAAGTACACGCAGGGTGACATGAGCAGCTATGCGGCTCCGTACGCGGACCTCGGTATCGATGTCGCGGCGGCGGTTCCGGCAGCTGAAATCGCACAGTACACCGTCGATATCGGCACCCGTCCGAGCGACAGCGCTCTCGTCGGCCTCGGCTATCAGGCGACCGGCGGCGCGTTCATCTATCGCCGTTCGCTGGCGATCGACACCTGGGGCACCGATGATCCCGCCGTCGTTGCGGACAAGATCGGCCCGGGTTGGGATAAGTTCTTTGCAGCCGCAGCCGAACTCAAAGCGAAGGGCTACGGCATCGTCTCCGGCGACGGTGACATCTGGCACGCGGTTGAGAACAGCTCCGAAAAGGGCTGGGTCGTCGACGGCAAGCTCTACATCGACCCCGCTCGCGAAGCGTTCCTCGATCTGTCCAAGCAGCTCAAGGACAATGGCTACCACAATGATACGCAAGACTGGCAGGAAGCCTGGTTTGCGGATATGCAGGGCACCGGCGCGCAGCCGATCTTCGGCTTCTTCGGCCCGGCTTGGCTGATCAACTACGTCATGGCCGGCAACTCCGGCGGTACGGCGCCTGGCGAAGGCACCTATGGCGATTGGGCAGTCTGCAACCCGCCGATCGGTTTCTTCTGGGGCGGCACGTGGGTTCTGGCGAACAAGGATTCCGCGAAGAAGGAAGCTGTCGGCAAACTCATCGAGTGGATCACCCTTGACACCAGCGAAGAAGGTCTGCAGTATATGTGGGCCAACGGCACCCTCAACGGCGAAGGCGGCACGAAAGACACCGTTGCTTCCGGCGTTGTTATGGCGAAGTCCAATGGCGAACTCCCGTTCCTCGGCGGCCAGAACATGTTTGACGTGTTCGTCCCGGCTAACCAGTTCGCAAACGGCAAGAACCTGACCCAGTATGACGAAACCATCAACCGCACCTGGCGCGATTGGGTCCGTCAGTATACCGCCGGCAACGTCACCCGTGACGAAGCGCTGGCCGGCTTTAAGCAGGCTGTTCTCGATACGCTGGGCATCGAAGCCGCGAACTAAGAGGCAACTGTTTTCACCAGACCAAAATTGGTATATGATGGCAGTGGACGGACGGAGTTCTTCCGTCCGTCCACTCCCGCATCGACCGGACAAATCTCACCATAGGGGGAAGCGGCCATGCCTCGCAAACAAGAATTAAAGCCCAAGATCAAAAGCGTCAGTTATGCCAAGTACGGC
>CAYPEV010000247.1:0-3435 GCA_964409605.1 uncultured Christensenella sp.
GCCCCTGAATATCCTGATCTGCGAAAACCTCATGGACGCGAATATTGCGCTGATGGGCTGGATCTCCCAACATTTCGACGAGGCTGAGCGCGCATGGATGAACGCGAACATCGGGTTTGTGGAGGCGTCCATCGGGCGCATGGTGCCCGTGCAGACGCCCGAAATGCAGGAGGGCGATCCGCTGCGGGTCTGTGTCGAACGCTATGGCTTTCTGCCGGTAGACAAGGACGCGTTTCGCGGCGAGTTGGCGGAAATACGAAACATGGTGCCGTTTTCGCCTTTTGGCTTCTACATCCGCAGAAAACTTTATATCCACAACATGGGTCATGCGGTGACCGCCTATCTCGGCATGTACGAGCATCTCCCGCTGATTGCGGACGCAATCGACGATCCGGAGATCTACATCCTTACATTTCAGGCGATGATGGAGAGCGCGGAAGCGTTGTTCTACAAATACGGCGTGCCGGTTTCGGAGACGCTGCGGCACATTCAGGATCTGCTCTTGCGCTTTGGAAACCGGAGCTTGGGCGACACCTGCGCGCGCGTCGGCGCGGACATCGTGCGCAAGCTCGGAGGTTCGGATCGGCTGATCGGCGCGGTGCGGCTCTGCCGCGAACAGGGGATTACGCCTGCTTACATCTGCGTTGGCATCGCCGGCGCGGTCTACGCAAATCTCAAGGAGAAGGACATGGAGCAGACACGCGAACACGCGAGCCAAGCGTTGGAGCAGCTCTCCGGCATGACGGATAACTTCCTGGTGCCGATGATTCTGCGCTATTATGACCTACTCTTGGGCGGCTGCACGATTCGTGATCTGCGCCGCGCGGCGCAGCGCGAAAAGGCGGACAACAGCTACGACGTGGTTTGAGGAAACAATATGAAAACAACGGCAGTGCGCCTCTACGGCGCAATGGATTTACGCACCGAGACGTTTGAGTTGCCGGATATCGGGGATGACGATGTCCGCGTCGAGGTGGTTTCGGACAGCATCTGCATGTCCTCCTACAAGGCTGTGGTGCAAGGCACGGCGCACAAGCGCGTGCCGAAGAACGCGGCGACGAACCCCGTGATCATCGGGCATGAGTTTTGCGGCAGGATCATCGAAGTCGGCAAAAATTGGAGTCACAAATACCACGCGGGCGAGTACATCGCCATCCAGCCTGCGCATTTTTATCAGGGATCGCTACTCGCGCCGGGGTATTCCTATCGTGACTGCGGCGGGGCTGCGACCTATGTCAACATCCCGATCGAAATTCTGAAAATGGACTGCCTGCTGCCGTATGACAGCGACACCTTTTTCTATGGCTCGCTTGCGGAACCCATGAGCTGCATCATCGGCACGTTCCACGGCATCTACCACACCTCCTTGGGCAGCTATGAGCACCGCATGGGTATCGTGCCGGGAGGCAAACTCGCGCTGCTCGCGTCCGTGGGCCCGATGGGGCTTGGCGCGATCGACTATGCGCTGCACGGCGAACGTAGGCCGGGGCTATTGGTCGTGACCGACATCGACGATGTGAGGCTTTCTCGCGCGGAGAGCATCTATAGCGTCGAGCACGCAAAATCACTGGGCGTAGAGCTTATCTACATCAATACGGGAAAGCTGAGCGACCCGGTCGCCGCTCTAAAAGCGCTGACGGGCGGCACCGGGTTTGACGACGCGATCTGCTTTGCGCCCGCCAAGGCAGTGGTGGAGCAGGCGGACGCGATCCTCGGTTTCGACGGCTGCCTGAGCTTTTTTGCGGGGCCCACGAACCCCGCGTTCAAGGCGGAGATGAATTTTTATGACGTGCACTACAGCTCGCACCACATCCTCGGCACCACGGGCGGCAACACGGACGACATGCGCGAGGCGATCGCGCTCATGACCGCAGGGCGGATCAACCCCGCCGCGATGGTCACGCACATCGGCGGCCTCAACAGCGCGGCAGAGACCACGCTGAACCTTCCGAATATTCCCGGCGGCAAGAAGCTGATCTACACGCATCTTGACTTCCCGCTGACCGCAATTGCGGACTTTGCCGCGGCGGGTGAATCCGACCCAACGTTTGCGGAGCTTGATCAAATCGTCAAGCGGAATAATATGCTCTGGTGCGCGGAGGCGGAGAGTTTCTTGCTGACAAACGCTCCGAGGATCAAAGCATGAACAAGAAGCACTGTAAACCAAATGTGCTGTGGGCTTGAAAGAGACAGGAAGTAAACGATGCGGAAGAATTGGCTCATATTGAGCGCATATGCGACCTTGTTTATGCTCGGAATTTATATTTCGTTCTACCAGTACACCATATACCTGATTGCGACACGATTCGCACTGGATGGAGCGATGATGGGGCTGACCATAGGAGTGCAGAGCATGGGGATGGCGATTGCGCCGCTCCCGCTGGGTGCGCTGAGCGCAGAAATCGGCAAGAAGCGCGTGATTCTCATCGCATATAGTCTTTTGGTTTTCGGGATGCTTGCGGTAGGTTTCGCGGACAGCTATATCCAATATCTGGCAGCCAGCTTTTTTATTGGGGCGGGATTTGCGGTGCTGGAGGCGACGCTCTCCGCCGTATTGGCAGACGAGTTTCCGGACAACGGTGCGCGTCACTTGAATTTTTCCCAGGTCGCGTTTAGCGTCGGCGCACTCTGCGGGCCGCTGCTCACCTTTGTCTTGCTGCAGCAGGATGTGCCTGTGCAACAGCTGTACCATGGCTGCGCGGCTGTCTTTCTTTTGCTTGGCGGCGCTTATCTATTCATCCAGGAAACGCGCGTCGCCGCGATTGCACATGGAGAACGGCTGCGGATGTCCGTGCACGTTACATCGTTTTTCAAAAACAAGATATTGCTTTTGCTCGCGGCGTCGATCTTTTGCTATGTTGGAATCGAGAACACAACCGCAAATTTTGCGGATTTGTATTTTCGTCTCGCAGTGGCGCATCCAAACTGGAGCGCGGCGGCGTTATCGCTGTTCTGGGCGGCAATGATCCCATCCAGACTGCTTGCGGGGATCTTTAAGAAAAGCACCGGCGTGATGTTTCTCGGTTGCGCCGGGCTCGCCTTTTTGAGCACCATCTTGGCGATGTTTGTGCCAAATCCGGTCGTAAAGCTCGCAATGTTTGCACTGTGCGGCTTTGGTTGCGGACCGCTCTGGCCGCTTCTCATGCATCAGGCGACGCGAGTGAGCCAAGGTTCTTCCGGCGCAATACTGAACATCATGTTTTCGTTTTGTGCGACAGGAGGCGCTGTTCTGCCGGTGTTTGCGGGAATCCTCGTAAACGGCGGTCAAATTGCTGGGGTATACTATGTCTGCGCCGGCGTGATGATTTTAACGGTTCTCTTTTGGTACAAAGCATGCCGTGCGGAGAAGATGCACACCGCGGGGCTGCCGTGAATGGCGCGGGGAACGTGGGCGGCTGTCGATTTACGGTACAATCATGCTATTAATTGTGTAAC
>CAYPEV010000248.1:0-3434 GCA_964409605.1 uncultured Christensenella sp.
CAGTAAAAATACTCTCTCCATTGATCGGCCAGCACGCCGCTGATTGCGCCGGTGGCTGCGGATAATAAACCCATTGCTGTTACCTCCATGTTTGATTGTTTTCATTATACCAACGCTCCCTTTATTTGTCGAGATATCCGGGCATTCGCGAATGCGGCGCGCGCGTGAACGCGCTGAAAAGATGACATCCGCAAGCAAAGATGGTATAATACCGCCATCGCGGCGCAGTCTGCGGCAAGAAGGAATTTATAGCATGGCAAGAAACGAAAAAAAGTCGTTCGTCAAAGGTGCGTTCATTCTCGGCGCTGCCGGTCTTCTTTGCAAGATCATCGGTGCGTTTTTCCGCATTCCGCTCTACAACATGCTCGGCGACGGCATGCAGTATTACGAAGCGGTATATCCATATTATTCGACGCTGCTCGTCATCAGCTCCGCGGGACTTCCAACGGCGATCTCGCGCATGGTCGCGGAGCGTACGGCGATTGGCGATATCGCGGGCGCAAAGCGCGTATTCCGCAAATCACAACTGCTGCTCTCCATCATTGGCGTGGTCACAACCGCGCTGATGTACTTTGGCGCAGACTTTCTCGCGCGTTCAACCGTTGGCCCGCTCGCCGCGCCTTCGTTTCGCGTGATGTCGCCCGCGCTGCTGATCGTGTCCCTGATGTGCTCCTATCGCGGCTATCTGCAAGGGCTGCAGCAGATGACGGGTACCGCCATGTCCCAGCTCGCTGAACAAGCGGGAAAGCTCGCGATCGGCCTTTTCCTAGCGGCGCGCTGGATGCCGCGCGGGTTGGAATACGGCGCGATGGGCGCGGTGGCCGGCGTTACGATTTCCGAGTTAATAGCACTCATCGTTATTGGCGCTTTTTATATTTTCCGTAAACGCGACATCGAACTGATACAGAACACGGCGATCGAAGGTGCAAACGACAGCGGTATTTATCGTGGACTGCTCGCCATTGCGATTCCTGTGACCATCGGTGCTTCGATTATGCCGATTATGGGTATGGTTGACGCTTCTCTGATTACGCGTATGTTAATCAGTATCGGCTTTACTAAAGCGGAAGCAGCTATGCGTTTTGTCGCGCTCAGAAGCAATGTGATGAACATCATCAACATGCCCGCGGTATTGACCATCGCGCTGGCGATGAGTCTGGTTCCCGCGATCTCCGCCGCACGTACGGCAAAAGACTCAAAGGCGATTCATATGGTCTCCGCGATGGGGATCAAGCTCGCAATGTTCATCGGTATTCCCTGCGCGGTTGGACTGTTCGCGCTCTCCGCCCCTGTGATCGATCTGCTTTATACCATCGACGGTGAACGGCTCTCCATCGCAAGCACGTTGATGCGCACATCCGCAATTGGCGTGATCTTCCTCTCGCTGGTGCAGACGCTCACAGGGATTTTACAGGGCGCAGGCAAGCAGCATATCCCCGTAATCAATCTCTTCATCGGCGGCGTGGTCAAGGTCGTCCTGATGCTGACCCTGATGCGCAATCCCGCGATCGAGATTCAGGGCGCCGCAATTTCGACTACGGCGTGCTATACGGTCGCCGGCGTTCTGGACGCGATCTACCTGATTCGCTTCACCAAGCTCAGGCTGAATGTGTTGGATACGTTTATCAAACCTCTGGTCGCGGCGCTCCTCATGGGTGGGGCCGCCTACTTCAGCTATAACTTCATTCATGCTAGAATCTCCTCCAATACGATCTCGACAGCGGTTGCGATCTTGATCGGCGTTGGGTTATATCTCGTCTGCGCGCTCTGGATGCAGATGTTTACGGAGGAAGACCTCGCGTTTATCCCCGGCGGTTCCATTCTGGCAAAGATCCAGTTCCGCCGCCGGTAAACGCTGGCAAGAAAGGCATCGCATGCATACGATTACCGTCGTTTTTTTACCCGCGCCAGCGGGACTTACCATTGCACAGGAAAGACTGCTGAACAGTGCGCAGAAGATCTTTGTGCAGACCATGCGGCATCCCGTTGCGGATCTTCTGAAGGATATGCGGATCGAAGCTGTTTCGATGGACGATCTATTCGAAGCTTCGGAGGATTTTGACGCGCTCAACCGCGCGATTGCCGTCAGATTGTGCGGTCAAGGGGATTGCGCCTATATCGCTACGGGCAGCATCCAAAGCAGTCAGCTCCCCGCGATACAAAAGGCTGCGCAGGAACACCAATTTCGCGTTAGAGTGCTCCCGTACCTGCGCGCGGGCGAAATTGCGTTTGCGGAGCGCGAGCGAGCGGTTACAATCTCCGCACACGATTTGCCGGAGCAGATCGATCCGGAATGGAATTATGTAGTGGAGGAGATTGACACCCGGATCGCAGCGGGAGAAGTCAAGCTCTTTCTGAGCGAGTTTTTTCCGGATGAGTGGACGGTTACGCTCGCGTCCATCGGCTCGGATGGTATGTACGCGCTGCGGGAGATCGTGCTTTGCGACCTTGACCGCCAGACGGCCTATGACGCAACGACAATTCTTTACATACCCAAATCGGCATACGAAGCGCGCACGCGGCACGGGTTTGACGACGTCATGCGCATTGTCCGCCGCCTCCGCTCGCCGAACGGCTGCCCGTGGGACCGCGAGCAAACGCACGAATCTCTGAAAAACGCGCTGCTCGAAGAAAGCTATGAGCTCATCGACGCCATAGACGAGGACGACGACGCGCATATCTGCGAGGAGATGGGGGATGTGCTGCTCCAGTTTGCGCTTCACGCGGTCATCGCGGAGGAGCAGAGCGCCTTTACGGCACGGGACGCCTGCACGGAGCTGGTTGAAAAACTCATCTACCGCCACCCGCATGTGTTCGGCAGCATCCGCGTGAGCGGCTCGGACGAAGTTTTAAAGAACTGGGATGCGCTCAAAATGTCCCAGCGAAAGCAGACTTCCCATACGGAAGTGCTTCAGAGCGTGCCGAAGAGCTTTCCCGCGCTGTTACGCAGCAGAAAAGTGCAGAAGAAAGCTGCGGACATCGGATTCGACTGGGAAAACGCGCAGCAGGCTTTCTATAAGATCGCAGAGGAGACGGAAGAACTTCGTTCGGCGATGGAGCAGGGAAGCAACGTCGAAGAAGAGATGGGCGATCTGCTGTTCGCGGTGGTCAACGTCGCGCGGCTTCTGAAATCGGAGCCGGAGTTTCTGCTCATGCAGGCGACGGACAAGTTCATCCGCCGGTTTGGGGTCATGGAATCTCTCGCAAAATCGCGCGGAAACGAACTGAAAGATCTAAGCTTTTCCGAGCAGGATCGGCTCTGGGAAGAAGCCAAAAAGTGCCGAATTACGGAATAAATTCACAATTTAAGGCTTGCCATTCGCCGCCAAGATTGATACAATGTTCCAGCAACGAAAAATTCATGGAGGTTATTTTACAATGAATAAAACCGATTTGATCGCGGCCGTCGCGGAGAAGAGCGAACTCTCGAAGAA
>CAYPEV010000249.1:0-3417 GCA_964409605.1 uncultured Christensenella sp.
AACGACCTCGCCGCGCGGCTCGCGGAGGATGCGGCGTTTCCGCTCTCGCTGGAGGAGATTCAGCTCGAGCTTGACCCGATGAAGCACATTGGCCGCTCGATCGAGCAGACGGAGCGCTTCCTCAAAGCGCATCCCGTTCCGGAAAGCAAGCCCCTGCAGGAAATCTTGGTTTAGGCATGTTCATCATACCCGTCGGATTCACTCCGGCGGGTGTGTGCTTTTTTGCTGCGATTCCACGCTGCGTAGGTTGAAGAGGGAAACGAAAGATGCTATGCTCTGCGAGGAAAGAACGGAGAGAGCATCATCCGCGCAGAAAACGCGGCCGTCCGAATGAGAGGATATGCATGAACAACTATGTGACCGGAAGCACGATCAAGCTTCTGCGCGAGAAAAAAGGATATACGCAAAAGCAGCTGGCGGAACAGCTGATGGTGAGCGACAAGGCCGTCTCCAAATGGGAGTCTGGCAGGGGATTGCCGGATATCAGCCTGGTCGAGCCGCTGGCAAAATCGCTTGGGGTATCGCTCGCCGAGCTGTTCTCGGGCGAATGCGTGCGGAACACCAACCGCCACGGCAATATGCTCAAGAGTAAATTTTACGCGTGCCCCGTCTGCGGCAACGTCATCTTCTCCGCAGGAGAAGGCGCATATAGCTGCTGCGGCGTGCAGCTGCCGCCGCTGGAAGCGGAGCAGGCGGAGGAGGAACACAGCCTGACGACGGAGAATCTGGAGGGCGATCTGTTTGTGAGCATGCATCACCCGATGGAGAAGACGCATTTCGTCTCGTTTTTCGCGCTCGTGACTGCGGATCGGGTACAGGTGGTCAAGCTCTATCCGGAGCAGGACGCATCCGCCCGTTTTCCCGTCCGCGGGAAGGGATACCTCTACGTGTATTGCAACCGTCACGGTCTGGTCGTAAAGCGCGTCTAAACAGTCCGGATTCCGGACGTAAAAGCAACTTTGCATCATAAAAAGCACGCAGGCAGACAAGCTTGCGTGCTTTTTTTGTAAAAGCGGGATTTATTTCTTCGCAACGGCGTTTCGGATCGCGCCGGCAATGGTAAAGAGCAAAAACAGCGCGATGTTGACGCAGACGATGCTGGCGCCGCTCGGCGCTTCAAACACGAAGCTGACCACCATGCCGATCAAAAAGCCCGCGACCGCGACACCCGCGGAGAGCAGCGTGACGCTCAGATAGCGCTTGCCGAGGCGCATTGCGGTCAGCACGGGGAAGATGATCAGGCTGGAGATCAGGAGCGCGCCCATCATCCGCATGCCGAGCACGACCGTGACCGAGGAGAGCGTCGCGAGAGCCGCGTTATACGCCCGCGTCGGGATTCCCGTCGCGCGGGAAAAGGTTTCGTCAAACGTGACCGCGAACAGGCGTGGATAAAACAGAACGAACAGCACGAGCACCACGGCGCTGAGCGCGATGGAGAGCGTCGCGTCCGAAGAAGAGAGCGATAGAATGCTGCCGAACATGTAGTTGTACACGTCCGTATTCATGCCCGTAGTCATGGAGACGACCATCACGCCGACGGCAAGCGCGCCCGCGGAGAGCATCGCGATCGCCGCGTCGCCCTTGATGCGCGTGCTCTCGCTCATACGAAGCAGCAGAAACGACGCGGCGATACACACAGGAATCGCCAGCGCAAGCGGCGCGATATTCGCGACCGAGGCGATCGCGAGTGCGCCGAAGCCGACGTGCGAAAGCCCGTCCCCGATCATCGAAAACCGCTTGAGTACGAGGCTTACGCCCAGCAGCGACGCGCAGAGCGCGACGAGCAAGCCCACGATGATCGCACGCACCAGAAACGGATAGGATAACATTTCACGCAGCACATCGATCATCTGCTTTCACCGCCTAAGAATCGTTTTCCGATTTCGCTCCTGCGGTAGTCCGCGGCGCTGCCGTAGAAGAGCTGCCGGTTTTCCAGATGCAGCACGTGGCTCGCTTCGTGCGCCGCCGCGTGCGGATCGTGGGACACCATGATCACGGTGACGTTGTGACAGCGGTTGATCTCCTCGATGAGGCGATACATCTCGGCCGCCGCAACGGGGTCGAGGCTTGCGATCGGTTCGTCGAGGATCAGGAGCGTTTGCGTCGCCGCGAGCGCGCGCGCAAGCAGCGCGCGCTGCTGCTGCCCGCCCGAGAGTTCGCGAAACGCCGCGTTTTTATGCGGCAGCATGCCGACGCGTTCGATCTGCGTGAGCGCGTTCTTCCGTTGCGCGCGCATGTAAAACGGGCGAAACCCCAGCGAATTGAGCGTGCCGGAGAGCACGACCTCCTGCACGCTTGCGGGGAAGTCGCGCTGGCTCTCCTTCTGCTGCGGCAGATAGCCGATCTGACGCGCGGTGAGGCCCTCGTCAAACGTGATTGCGCCGTTGTGCGGCGCTTTCAGCCCGAGCAGGCCCTTGACGAGCGTGCTCTTGCCGGAACCGTTTTCGCCGACGATGCACAGATAGTCCCCGCGCGCAACATCGAAGTTGAGCCCGCCCACCACCTCTTTGCCGTCGTAGCGAAACGCGGCGTTTTTAACCTGAATCAATGACATCTGGCGTTGTTGCCTCCCGAATTGGTGTTTGCGTCCGTTCAAAACGAATGTTCAAGCGGATGCAGGGATCTTTTCATTTAGCTGAGCGCGGCTTTCAGCGTCAGCACGTTGTGTTCCATCAGGGAAAGATAGGTTGCTCCGCTTTCAAACTCGGCTTTCGTTACGTTATGGCAGGTGTGGAAGAGCATGGGCTTTGCGGCCGTCGCTTCTGCAACGGTATCCGCCATCTGCTGGTTGGACATCTCGATATAGAATACGACCGGGATATTCTCCGCCCGGACGTGGTCGATCAGCGATGCGACCGTCGCCGCGGAAGGCTCGGTTTCCGCAGAGCAGCCGGGGAATGCCGCATAGTATTTAAGCCCGAACTCCTCGACAAAATAACGCGCGGGGAAGCGATCCGCAAACACGACCGTCTTGCGCGAAGCCGCATTCACCACGCCCCGGAAGGACGCGTCGAGCGCCTCCAATTGCAGCACATACGCGTCCGAATTGGCCTGGTATGCCTTCGCGTTTTCGGGGTCGATTGCGATCAACTCCGCGGTCATCGCCTTCACGATGGCGATGGCGTTGACCGGCGCGGTCCAGACGTGCTCGTCCCATTCGTGCGCTTCGCCTGCGGTTGCGGGTTCTTGGGCAGCCGCATCCTCTTCTTCCGGCTGCATGCCGGGAGTCAGCTCTTCTTCGTAGAGCGTGACGTGGTCCATCATGCGGAAGGTATCCACGCGCGCGTCGAGACCGGCGAGCACGCTATCCACCCAGATGTCGTTTTCGCCGCCGACATAGGCGAAAAGATCCGCGCCGGAAATGCGGATGATGTCCTGGCTGGTCGGGTCAAAGGAATGCACCTCTTCGCCGGGCTG
>CAYPEV010000250.1:0-3388 GCA_964409605.1 uncultured Christensenella sp.
GATGCCGATGGATTGCATGCCGTCCGGCAAAGCGGGCGTGCTTTGTGCGCCGCGCAGCGCGGCGAGCGCAATCAGGTCCGCCTGCGCGTCCTGGAGCCAGCGAATCTGCGATGGGCCGGCTTGATCAAGCGCCGAGACCAGAAGATCCTGCGCCTGCATTCGGCTCTTTACCGTTTCCCCGGCGAGAAACGCATCCGCGCCCGCGTCGAGACCGCCGAGGATCAGCACACGCGCCGCGTCTTCCGTCTGCTCCGCCGGCAACCCGTTCTCCGGAACCAATGCGCCTGCCGTTCGTTTCAATTCCATGTCTTTCCCCCGTCCGCCGCATCGCGGCTGCGCCGTTTGTTTGCCGCGCGGCGTTTGAATATACGCCATACTTCGAGAAAACAGCGCGGAGTACACCCCGCGCTCTGCTGCATGTTTGGTCAAAAGCGTCCCTCGGCATGGGCGATCCTCTGTCACCGCCCCGCAAGAGGATCACGGGTACGGGATCGTAACCTCCGTCGGCACGCTGTCCGCCTGCGCACCTTCCCCGCATTCGCTGGCCCACATCAGCGCGACCAGATCCGTCTTGCCGGTGTTTTCGATGCAGTGCGCATAGCCAACGGGAATATCGACCACGACGTGTTTTTTCCCGCTGACCGGATATTCGATCACCTCGTCCATGTCGATCCTGCGGAATTTGATCACGCCCACACCGGAGACGACGAGAAACTTCTCCGCGCGAGTGTGGTGCCAGTGGTTCCCGCGCGTCATGCCGGGTTTGCAGACGAGCACGGAGACCTGCCCGCCCGTGCCGAGGCGCAAAAACTCCGTCATGCTCCCGGCGTCGTCCTCGCGCATCTCCAGCGGGTAGGAAAAGTCCATCACCGGCAAAAAGCTCAGGTACGTCGCATAGAGCTTGCGCGTAAGCGGCTCGCTCATGTCCGGCATGGTATTGCTTTCGCGGATGCTGCGAAACGAGCGGATCCTCTTTGCGATATCGCCCAGCGTCGCACGATACGACTGCGGCACGACGCAATGCGTGCCCTCCTTCGTGGTCCTGTCGTCGATCAGATCGCAGAGCGATTCCGCGACGTCGTCGATGTACGCCAGGTGCATCAGCGTGGATTCGTCGTGGATCACGATCGGTAAATCGTGCGATACGTTATAGCAAAACGTGGCGATCACGCTGTTGTGGTTCGGCTTTGCCCATTTTCCGAATACATGCGGAAAGCGGAATACATAGACCTTTGCGCCCGTCTCAAGCGCGTAGAGTTCGAGCAGTTCTTCGCCCGCCTTTTTGCTTCGGCCATAGAGGTTTGGAAGGGCGGCCTGAGTTGAGCTCGCGAACATCACGGGGCAGCGGTTTTTGTGCTTGTTGAGCTGGCGGAGAAGGGTATCGGTAAAGCTGAAATCGCCCTGCATGTATTCGTCTTGCTGTCTCGTCCGGTTTGTTCCTGCGAGATGGAAGACGAAGCCGCATTCAGCGCAATAGCGCTCCAACACCTCGGCGGGCGAATCCACATCATACAGCAGCAGGTCGCGGTAGCCCCGCGAACGCAGCGCGATGATCAGGTTCTTGCCGATGAATCCCTCAGCCCCCGTGATCAGTATTTTCATATGTGCCATTCTCCCGTGTCAAATCCCGTCTGTTCGTGCCCAACAACTCTATCGTTCTGCGGCAGCACCGCCGCGCTTCGCGCGGGTGTGCCTATTGGTTTATGCCATTCTCCCGTGTCAAATCCCGTCTGTTCGTGCCCAACAACTCTTCCTATATTTTATACCCGTTATCCATTTATATTTTCAGCCCGCGCCGCAGGCGAAAAAAATGAGTATATGTTCTATTTTACCCAGTTGAAATATGCGCGTGTGGCCTGCTCGCGGGAAGCATGCTCGCAGGCGTAGTTGCGCGCGCGCGCGCCGAGTTCACCCAGCGGCACCGTACTTGCATGCAATCGCAGGATCGCATCCGCCATTTCCTGCGGTTCACCCGGCATGATGCACACGCCGTAGCTCTCATGCTCGATGGAACGCGCCCATTCGCTCCCCGGTTCCGCGCAGACGATCAGCGGCCTGCCCGCGGCGAGCGCAAGCTGCGTCTCCGAAGGCACGGCGATGCGCGTCATTCCCTTTTTCAGCGGGACGAGCACCACATCCGCCATCGAGTAGATCTGCGCCGTTTGCTGGATCGAACGCAGCGGGAAAAGCAGCACGTTTTCAATCTGCTCCCGCTCAACCCGGTTTTCCACATGTTCGCGCAGCGCACCGTCGCCAAACACAAGAATGCGGATGTCCGATTCATTTCTCAACAGCTTCGCCGCATCTAAAATGACGTCCGGCTCCTGTAAAAAACCCAGCGCGCCGGCATAGACGGCATAAAACCCCTCGCGCGGGAGCGAAAGCTCGTCAAACAGCGCATTCTCCGCGCGCGAGATCGGCTGGATCACATCCGTATCCGCCCAGTTGGGGATTACGGCGATCTTATGCTGCTCCACGCCGCGCGCAATCAGCGTGCGCTTCATCTCCTCCGACAGCGTGATAAACGCGCTGTTTCCGCGGTAGATATGCTGCTCCAGTCTGCGGCAAAAGCGCATAAACGGGTGCCACTCGGTGTATTTTCCCGCGGCGACCAAATTATCCGGAAAGATCTCCTGCAGCAGATAGACCGTCCGCGCTCTTCGGCTCAGCCGCGCGCCGACAAGCCCCAGATAGGCCGGCTGGCTGCAAAGGATATAGACATCCGCCTTCAATTTTTTGGAAGCGCGGTAGATGGCCAATGTGTTTTGAAGCGCGCGCAACGCACGCTCCAGAAGCTTCGCCCCGCGGCGCGCCTTCTTGCCGACGCGCTGAATGCGATACCCCGGCGCCGCAATCTCATCCCGCCGCGTATAAAACACCGCACGCTCTTCTTCGCTCAGTTCATGTCCCGGCAACTTGGTGACCACGCTCACGCGCGCCCCATAGCGGCAAAAATCCTCCGCAAGGTCGGCATACAGATGGGTCATCGGCGTGACCTCCGGCGCAAAATGCGTCGAAATCAGCGCGATATGCAGTTGCTCTTCCATCCTCGCCGCCCCTCTCGCACAAGCCTGATTTTTAAAACGGCCTGCGCCGTAATCCGCTGCTGTTTTTCGCCTCGCTGTTGCGCAAAGCGAACGGGTTCATTCCCCCGCTTATAGCGCAAATTTTACCATGCAAGGGCGTGGGTGTCAATGAATGCCACCACCGCGCCAGCGGGACAGAGCGAGGCATTCCCGCCCGCACATTCACGCAAGACAAGACTCCGGCCTGTCTGCCGGAGCCTTGTCGAAGCGCGCTTGCCATCCTGCGCCTTCCTTCGGGTGTACCCGCTCTACCCGCGCATCGTTTCGAGCAGGAATTTTTCCGCCTCGGCGTTCCAAAGCCC
>CAYPEV010000251.1:0-3377 GCA_964409605.1 uncultured Christensenella sp.
GATCAGCTGCGCGAGGTCTTCGATCGAATAGATGTCGTGGTGCGGCGGCGGCGAGATCAGCCCCACGCCGGGTGTCGAATGGCGCGTCCGCGCGACGCTTGGGTAGACCTTGCCTGCGGGCAGCTGCCCGCCCTCGCCGGGCTTTGCGCCCTGCGCCATCTTGATCTGGATCTCTTTTGCGGAGGCGAGGTACGGTCCCGTGACGCCGAAGCGGCCGGAGGCGATCTGCTTGATCGCGCTGTTGCGCTCGGTACCGAAGCGCTCCTGCGCCTCGCCACCCTCGCCGGAGTTGCTCTTGCCGCCGAGTTGGTTCATCGCCATCGCGATGCACTCGTGCGCTTCCTTGCTGATCGAGCCATAGCTCATGGCGCCCGTTTTGAAACGGCGGACGATCTTCTCGACCGGTTCAACCTCCTCCACGGGGATCGGCTGGCACTTCGTAAATCCAAGCAGATTGCGAAGCGAAACAGGTGCGTCGCCCTCCATCTTCCTGACATATTCCTTGAAGAGCGCATAGTCGCCCGTGCGCACCGCGGTTTGCAGCAGGTGGATCGTCTCGGGGTTGTAGAGGTGATGTTCGCCGTCCTTCTTATACTGGAACCGGCCGCCGGAGGGCAGCTCGTTGACGGGAGATTCCAGCGCTTCCTTATGGCGGCGCAGGATTTCGCGCTCCAAATCCTCCAGCGACATGCCGCCCACGCGCGTGACCGTGCCCGTAAAGAAGCGGTCGACCAGCTCCTGCGAAAGTCCCAGCGCTTCGAAGATCTGCGCGTTGTGGTAACCGTCCACGCAGGAGATGCCCATCTTGCTCATCACCTTGAGGATGCCGTGATCATAGCCGTGGTAGACGTGCTCCATGGCTTCCTCGAGCGAAACACCTTCGAGATAGCCTTCGTCATAAAGCGCTTCCACGGCCTCGTTGACGCCGCGCAGATGAATCCCCTTTGCGCCGTAGCCCACGAGGCAGGCGACGTGGTGTACCTCTCTCGGCTCATAGCTGTCCACGATCAGCGAACAGCCGCCGCGAAGCCCCTTGCGGATCAAGTGGTGATGTACGCCAGCGGTCGCAAGCAGCGACGGAATCGGCACCAGCGTCTCACTTGCCAAACGGTCCGTCAGTACGAGGATCGATTCGCCGCGCACAATCGCCTGCTCCGCCGCGGTAAAGAGCGCGTCGAGGCCGGCTTCGAGCCCCAGCTTGGGGTCGAACACCATGTCCAGCTGCGCCGCGCCGAAGCCGGGAATGCCGGCGAGCAGCCGCTCCAGATTCGCGGTCTGCAGAATCGGGCTCGGAAGATGGATTTTCCGGCAGTTGTCCGGCTGGTCGAGCGTGGGGTCTCCGTTCGGCCCCAGAAACACATCCATACCGACGACGCACTCTTCCTGAATCGCATCGATCGGCGGGTTCGTCACCTGCGCGAAGAGCTGCTTGAAATAGTGAAACAGCGGCTGCGGGCGCTCGGACAACACCGCGATCGGCGCATCGTAGCCCATCGAGCCGACGGGGTCCAGCCCCGTCTGCGCGATCGGAAGCACGGTGAGCATCCGGTCTTCATACGTCCAGCCGAAGAGATTCTGTCTCCTGGTCGGGTTTGCGCTCGGCGTGCTCTTGCGCGCGTAGTTCACCTCCCCAAGCTCGATGACCTGCTGCCTGAGCCACTGCTTCCACGGACCGTCGAGGTATTGGTCCTTGATCTGCCGGTCTTCCAGCAGCGTGCCGCTCTCCGTATCCAATAGCAGCATCTGGTTCGGGCCGAGGCGCCCGCGCCGCACGATGTCCGCCGGCGGGATATCCACCACGCCGCTTTCGGAGGCGAGCACGAGCAGATTCGAGCGTGTCAGCACCCAGCGCGCGGGACGCAGGCCGTTTCGATCCAGCACCGCGCCGACTTGCGTACCATCGGTAAAGCACATCGCGGCGGGTCCGTCCCACGGGGTCATCAGGCATGCGGCATAGCGGAAGAACTCACGCTGATTTTCGTCCATCGTGGGATCCTTGGACCAGGGCCCCGGCATCATCATAAACAGCGCCTGCGGCAGCGACCTGCCCGCGACGACGAGAAACTCCAGGAGGTTATCAAACTTCGTGGAGTCGCTGCCGTCCGTGTCGAGAATCGGCAGGATATCGGCAAAGCGCTTCTTGAGCCTGCCGCCGTCCATCGCAGCAGCTGCCGCAAGCACCGCGTGCTCGCAGCCCTTGAGCGTATTGATCTCGCCGTTGTGGGCGACCATCCGAAACGGCTGCGCGCGCTCCCAGTTGGGGAAGGTGTTGGTCGAATAGCGCGAGTGGACGAGCGCGATAGCGGAGATAAAATCCTCATTCAGCAAGTCGGGATAAAAATCGGATACCTGCCAGGCCTGCATCATGCCTTTATAGACGATGGTCCTGCTCGAAAGACTCGGAACATAGACCTCATGGCCCTGCTCCTTCATCGCCTTTTCGATCCGCTTTCTCAGCACGAACAGGCGAACATCCGCGGGCAGGTCGTTTTCTTTCCAGGACAGGAAGAGCTGCTTGACGTTCGGCACGCTCGACCACGCGCCATAGCCGCAGGCGTGCAGATTCGTCGGCACCGTATGCCAGCCGATCAGCGTGAACGCTTCCTCTTTTACGATCGCCTCGATGCCGGTCTGCGCAAGGCGGCAAACTTCCTCATCCAGCGGTAAAAAAAACATCCCGACGGCATATTCGCCTTCGCGCGGGAGATGGAACCCCGCGTGCTTACGAAAGAAACGATCCGGAATCTGCAAAAGCACGCCCGCGCCGTCGCCGGTGTCGGGATCCGATCCCGTGCCGCCGCGATGCGCCAGGCGTACCAAAATTTCCAGTGCGTCCGTGATGATCGCGTGCGATCGCAACCCGTTCGTATGCGCGATGAAGCCCGTTCCGCAGGCGTCATGCTCAAATTCCGGCCGCCAGAGCGTGGCTTTTTTCATCGCCCGCGCTGATTGCCCCGCACGCTTGGTATTCGGCGCGATTGCTGAATCCGAGTTCTCGTTGCATTGCTGTCGAACCTGCTCCTGGTTGCTTTGCTGTTGTTGCTGTCTCATGTGTCTCCCTGCCGGACGTTTCGGCTCCTTTGGCCGCTTCCCAATCCGTCTTTCCCCTGCGTATTTTTTCCGCCCTCTCGCGGCGGGTGTCGCGTCGCGTTGCCGCGCGCTGTATATTTCTTGCATACGCTGCATTTTTTGCAGCCAGTCCTGCAATTCCATTCTTACAAGAACGTTTGTGTCTAAAAAAGGCGTCCGGAAATTGCGCGCCTTTCCATGTTTGGGAAGCCCGCGAAGTCCGGAACGCCATTGTTCCTGTAAAAAAGTGCAAGATGAACGGTTCCATCTTGCAAAGTTTTATATATTATATCAAATGTTGTTGGATT
>CAYPEV010000252.1:0-3375 GCA_964409605.1 uncultured Christensenella sp.
CAGCAGCTCCTGTGCGCAGCGCAGTTCCTGCAGGGTTTTGATCTGATCGGTTGTGACGCGGACGCCGTCGGTCTGCAGCGTTGCTTGAAATCCGCGTGAGGCTGCTTCCTTGAGCAAAATCGGGCCGAACCCGCCCGGCGGTACGAGCAGAACCTCGCGCGGCTGCGAGAGGCGCGTGCGCTGCGGCAGCGGGATGTCCCGTGTGAGCGCGGCTTTCGCTTTCTCGTGCGCCTCCAGAATATCGGCGACGTGCTTCTCCTCGGTTTCGTCGCCGGCTGCGGGCGGAATGTAGGCGGAGATCGCCTTCCCTGCCGCTTCGTTTGCGATGGCGCCGAGCGCAAGCAGGATGGAAGGGATGACAAACCGTGTCTGCTCTGTCTCCAGCGCACGGATCAGCGCGTCCGTATCCCGCCCGTTTGCAAACGCACCGAGCACGCGCGCGGCGTTCTTGCGTGCTTTTGGTTCCGGCGCGCTCAGCGCTGCGTAGAGGATCGTCCGCTCGGAGAAGATATGCTCCAGCGTTTCCCGCGCGGCGCGCTTTTTTGCGTGCGCGGCGAGGGCGGAGAGCGCGGTGACGGGTTCGGTCGCGATCGTGGAGACGAGAACCTGCAATTGCTGCTCGGTGACAAGCGCTTCTTCCTCGCGCGGGTTTACGCGCGGGGCGGGGGGCGCATATTTACTGCGATCGTATGGTTTCTTGTTTGAGGATGGTTCGCCCTGCGAATAGGGCTTTTGATTGGAATAAGGCTTTTGACCGGAGTAGGGCTTTTTATCGGAATAAGGCTTTTTATCGGAGTAGGCCTTTTTATCGGAGTAGGGCTTCTTGTCGGAATAAGCCTTTTTATCGGAATAAGGCTTTTGATCGGAGTAAGACTTCTTGTCCGTATTCGATTTTGGGGCGGAAGCGGACGTATGCCCGCCATAGGGCGCGGCTCCGCGCGGGGATTTACCGCCGGCCTGTGGCCTGCCGCCTGCGTTGCCGCGCGGCACGGAGCCGGAGGGACCCGAAGGTTTCTTTGTGGAAGAGTTATCCATGCTTTGCCGCCTTTTTGATGATTTCCAGTATCGCCTGTGTGCCGTCGGAGCGCGTGTCTTCGCGCATCCGCTCCGTATATTGCGCCCGCTGCGCAAACACGCCGTCAATGGCTGCGACCAGCGACTCCGGCGTTGCGGTATTCTGGTCGAGAACCTTCGCGTAACCCTTCTTTTCAAAATAGCGCGCGTTGAGCAGCTGGTCTCCGCGTGTGCTGGCGGAGGTCAGCGGCACGAGTACGCTGGGTTTGTTCAGCGCGAGCAGCTCAAAGACGCTGTTTGCCCCCGCGCGGGAGAGCACGATGTCGGAAAGCGCGAAGAGATCCGGCAGCTCCTTGTCGATATATTCGTATTGCGAATACCCGCAGGCGACGCAGCCGCAGTCGTTCTTGCCGCGCCCGCACAGATGGATCACCTCAAAGCGCTCGCTCAGAAGCGGCAGAGCCGCGCGGACAAGCTCGTTGAGCTTCTGCGCGCCGAGGCTGCCGCCCATGACGAGCAGAACGGGTTTCTCGCCGGAAAGGCCGGTAAACGCAAGCGCGCGTTCGCGGCTGCCGCCATAGAGCGCGGGGCGGATCGGCGTTCCGGTGAAGACGCCTTTGCCATGTGGGATGTGCATAAGCGTGTCCTCGAAGCTCAGGCAGACTTGATCCGTAAAGCGCGTCGCGATGCGATTGCTCAGCCCCGGAGAATAGTCCGATTCATGCGCAACCACAGGCACTTTGCCGGCGCCCAGCACCACGGGCACGGAGACGAAGCCGCCCTTTGAGAAGATCACGTCCGGCTGAATCCTGCGGATCAGTCGTCTCGCCTGCGCATAGCCTTTTAGGACGCGAAACGGATCGATGAAATTTTGCCAGGAGAAATAGCGTCTAAGCTTTCCGGTCGAAATTCCGTGATAGGTGACGCCTGCAATCCCTGCGATCAGCCCTTTTTCCATGCCGCTCTCGGAGCCGATGTAGTGCACCTCCCAGCCTTCGCGAAGCAAGGGCTCGATCAGCGCGATGTTCGGGGTAACGTGCCCCGCGGTGCCGCCTCCGGTAAAGATGATGCGCTTGGCTGCGCTGGTGTGTTCTGCCATGATCTCCATTCGTTCTCCCCGAAAAAGCACACGACCGGCGCGAACCGATCGTGTGTTGATTGATGTTCGTGTTCTGTGGTTTAGTGTATGACAATCATGCGTGCTTGTCCATAGCCAGTTGCGGCGTCAGCCTTCCGTCTCGTTCAGCACGTCGTCCTTTAAGAGCGCGCGGGCGATGTCAAACTTCATCTGGCTCCACTCGTCGGGCAGGCGCGTGAGGTCGATCTCCAGCATGATGCACACAAGACGCGCGTTCTCCGCCGTCACTTTTTCGCCGGCCTTGCTGTCGCGCCAGCAAATGAACCATGCGAGCTCTTTCGTCTTGTCGTCGTTGAGCTCCGCGGTGCCCGTCTTGCCGGCGAGGGTGTAGCCTAGATCGAGAGGCGCTTTGGTGATGAAGCTCTTTGTCATGCTGCGCGCCGTGCCGTCTGTGACGACATCCAGCAGCGCGGGATAGATCGTATCCACCGTACCTTTTTGCAGGATGGTGCGGTAGATCTTTGGTTCCTTTTGCTCCACAAGGGAATAGTCCGTGCCGTCCGCATGCCAAAGGCTGTCCACGAGATATGGCTGCATGATCACCCCGTCGTTTGCGTAGGCGGAGGCGTAGCAGGCCATCTGCAGCGGCGACATCAGGATTTCGCCCTGTCCGTAGCCCGTGACCGCGAGGTCATATTCATTCAGCGGCTTGTCCGCGGGACGCTCGTTGAAGAGCTGCGGTTTACTCACGTCCAAACCGCGGAGCTGCTTATCCAGAACGAGATTTACGTTTGGCACCTGGCTGTAGGTGCCGTCCGCGTTCTGCTCCCAGATGGGGATGCCGCCCTCGGCGAGGTTCAACCACGCGACCTTTTCCGGATCGCTCTCGTTGACTTTCCAGTAGATGCGCGGTTCGGTTCCTTCCGTTTCGAGCTGGATGGTGGTCATCCAGCCGATTTGCTCCATGAATGCGGTGAGCTTCTTCCAACCCATACGCATGGCGGCATAGGAGAAGAAGAGGTTATCCGACGAGATGATCGAGTTGGTCATGTTCATCGGAGATTTTCTGCTGTCCGCGCGGGTACGAACCAGCGCGCGGTCGTTGCTCTGCTCTTTCCAGGTCAGAGGGCTCGCGCGATCGGCAAGATTCGCAAGGAACGTTTCCGAAGGATACCATGTGTCGGTGCTGATCTCCTCCGCGCCGGGGAACGTATCGTTGATGGTCATCGTGTTCGTTTCGAGCAGCGCCGCGCTGGTCATGAGCTTGAACACCGATCCCGGCG
>CAYPEV010000253.1:0-3368 GCA_964409605.1 uncultured Christensenella sp.
GTTTCAAACAGCGCGGGATCGTCCGCGGCCAGCGTCTCGCGGCAAGCAAGCTCGATCAGCCGCCCGCCCTCGCCGGAGACCACGCGGCCTAGGAGCAGCAGATGGCGCAGATCGTAAAACCGCCCATACAGCGTAAGCGCATGCGCAAGATATACCCCGATGCTGCGATAAATGCCCTCTGCCGCGGCCCAACCGTCCTCGAGCAGTTTCTGCACCGCCAGCAGCTTCTCCGCGGGCGTGAGCACATCCGAGAGCGTAATTCCCGCCGCGGGCGCAAGCTTGATCACCGCGTCCTGCGAAAGATACTTGCAGCCGACGCCGCGATCACCCGACCATTCGTCCCGCATGGCGCCTTCGTTCAGGTCGACCGGCGCAAACGCCAGCTCGTTGAACCAGCCCAGGATGCTCCCTTCGGCGTTGACGTAGCCCACCGCCTCGCTCGTACCCATCGCAAGCCCCATCACGCAGCCGGCCTGCAGCTCCATGGCTCCCGCGAGCGCGGTCACATCGCCATCGTTCGCCACCGCGATCGTCTCGCATCCGACCGCACGCGCGGCCGCGTTGTAGATATCCTTGACAAACGCGCGATCGCCGCGCGGCACCCTGAGAAACAGTGAGGAGACCATCGGGCTGTTGCCGACGAATACGCCGGCGGACGAAACGCCGATCGCGTCCACGCGCGGCATCCTCTCCGCCGCGGATCGAAACGCGCGCACGATCTCGTCATAGTGATAGCGCGGGTCGCTCTGCGTCTTGGGATGCCAGACGACCTCTTCGGAATAGACCACCGCGCCGTCGATCACCGCGGAGACCTTCCGGTCGCTTCCGCCCGCGTCAAAGCCGATCCGGCAGCCGGCCGTATGCCCGCCGATGGGAACCGCCTCGCCGCGCGCCGCCGGAAAATCCGCAGCGGAGCAGGAGACGATCGAAAAGCCGTGCTCAAACACGTCGTCCATAAAGCCCGCGTCAAACGCGCGCGCGCCATCCGGCGCATAGTCCCGTGCGAGCTTCTCCGCAAGCGCATCCGCGCCGCAGATGATCACGCGGTAACCCCCGACGCTCCAGAGCAGGAATTTGACGAGCCGCTCAAGATAGCGCGCGTCGGCAAGGTCGTGCGCGCGGTCCGCAATCAGCGCTGTGTCGCGGGTGACGATCCGCCCGTTTGCCGATTCGATCGCGATCCGGACGGGGTGGGTCGCCCGCGCTTCATAGGCGCGCATCCACGCCCCCATGGGGATAAACGCCGGGTCCAGTTCCGGCAGGCGGGGCGTACCGTAGTCGATTCCCAGATATTGCATGCGTCACCGCCCTCTTGCTTCTTCAGCCGCGATAGCCGATCTGCTCCGCCAGCGCACGGTCGATGATCACCGTCGCATCCGGATGCGTCTTGACCAGCGTCGCGGGGTTCTGCACGTCCAGCTCTTCGTTGAGCAGCAGGCCCTTCATTGCCTCCGCCTTGCTTTCGCCCGTCGCGAGCAGCAGGAGCTTCCTCGCGCGGAGGATATCCCCCATGCCCATCGAGATCGCCCGCGTCGGCACCTCGCTGCGGTCCGCGAAAAAGCGGGCGTTCGCGTCGATCGTGCTCTCGTCCAGCTCTTCGACATGCGCGCCGTCATAGAGCACCTCGCCCGGCTCGTTGAAGCCGACGTGGCCGTCCACGCCGATGCCTAAAAGCTGCACGTCGATCGGCTTTTCCGCGAGCGCTTCGCGAAACGCGCGGACGTTCTCTTCGATATCCCCCGTGCCCTTGGCGACGACGGTGTTCTTTTTGTCGATGTTGATCTGGTCAAAGAGGTTCTCGTCCATAAAGCGGCGGTAGCTCTGCGGATGATCCGGCGCAAGCCCCACGTATTCGTCGAGATTGATCGTGTTCACGCGCGAAAAATCGAGCTCGCCCGCCCGGTTTGCCCGCACGAGATAGGGGTATACGCCCTGCGCGGTGCTGCCCGTTGCAAGGCCGAGGCGCGCGTCCGGCTTGGCGCGGATCACGTCTCCGATCATCTCGGCGGCGCGTTCACAGGTCTTTGCAAAGTTTTCGGTGATAATGACGTTCATGTTGGTTGTTCCTTTGTGTTGTTCTTCTTTAAAAAAGTGATGTTCTATTGATCCTGTTTCAACTTGGAAACGACGATCAGATCTCCGAACAGGTGCGGCACATGGAAATCCACCCGTTCCACGGGTGCCCAGCTAGACCAATGCGGATGTTCCGTGTGGTCGCCGCATTTATAGAAATTCCCGCGCATCTTGTGCCCCGGCTCAAACGCGCAGTCCCGCTCGTAGAGCGCCTCGAGCAGTTCCGTCCGGAGCAGGCACACCGCCCGCCAGCAGTCCCTGCCCCCCTGCGTGAACCGCTCGACGGCAACCGCGGGATGCGGCAGCCCGCGCTCGAGGACATAGTTCCGCGTGTGCCTGCCCGTGCCGAACGAGCAGTGCGCGGCGCCGTTTGCGTTCATCTCCAAGCCGATATAGCCGTATTGCGGCAGGTCGGGAAAGCAATCGAGAAATGCTTCCATGCAGCTGTCCGTGTGCACGGGGTCGTTGGGGTTGTGATAGATCGCGCGCGGGTTCTTCTCGCGGCAGACCATCGAAACCTCCAGCCCTTCGCCCGGCAGATAGACGAGCTGCCCTGTCGTCTGCGGCGCGGGCGCACCTTCCGGCCGGTCATATCGGAGCGAGAATGTTTCGCCCGTATGCGGCGATCCGGGAAAAATGGTTTGAATCTGGTAAACCGGCCTTTGCTCCACGGCTCAATGCTCCACAAGTTCGCTGCCCGCGAGGAACACGCGTTTGAGCGAAAAGTCTCCATCCAGCACGAGGAAATCTGCGCGCTTGCCGTTTGCGATGGAGCCCACCTCGTCCTCCACACCCAGCGCACGCGCCGGCGTCTCGCTTGCCATGCGTGCGGCGTCCTCGGCGGGGATGCCGAAGGAGATTGCCGCGCGGAAGATGCCGAAAAGGTTGTTGGCGGAACCCGCAAGGGTATCCGGCGCGTCCTTGAGGCGCGCGACCGTCCCGTCCAGCACGATATCCAACCCGCCCAGCTGATATTCGCCCTTCGGCATGCCGCAGCAGGCGAGCGCGTCGCTGATCAGGCAGAGCCTCTGCGCGCCAAACATGGAAAACGCCGCGCGAACGACGCTCTCGTGCAGATGCTGTCCGTCCGAGATCAGCTCCGCAATCACCCAGGGAGATTCGGCGGCCGCCCCCACCACGCCGGGCGCTCTGTGCAGAAACGGCGGCATGGCGTTGAACAGGTGCGTGATATGCGTGGCTCCCGCCGCGATCGCGGCCTTCGCCTCGGCATAGTTCGCGTCCGTATGCGCGATCGAGACCCTGCAGATCTTGCTGACGCGCTCGATGTATTCGAT
>CAYPEV010000254.1:0-3363 GCA_964409605.1 uncultured Christensenella sp.
GAGGATCTCGTCGAGCCTGCCCAGCGAGACGCCCGCCTTGCCCATGTCCGCGAGGATTCTGCCGAGCTGGCGCACAGGCCACGTGAGCATTGCGACATAGGTCGTAAACAGCGCGACGTTGCCAAGCGTGAACGTGCCGCGATAGACGCCGATGACGCCCATACACAGCGAAAGCCCGATCTGGATATAGCCCACGCT
This sequence comes from uncultured Christensenella sp., assembly GCA_964409605.1. Lineage (GTDB taxonomy): Bacteria > Bacillota > Clostridia > Christensenellales > CAG-138 > UBA7703. The sequence continues at coordinate 199 of CAYPEV010000254.1, forward strand.
GTCCGAAAGACCCCAGTAGAAACCCAACAGTTTGATGAGTTGATACGTCTTTTCGCGGTAGGTCGCATTCAGCTTGGTGAACTTCCCGATTTCGCTCTTTTGCTGTCCGAACGCGCGCACGACGCGCACGCCCGTCAGATTCTCCTGCAGCATGGTCGAGAGTGCACCTTCCGCTTCGTCCGATCCCGTGAAATAGATCTGCACATACTTGAAATAGATGAATGAGCCGACCGTCAGAAACGGCAGAAATGCCAGCGAGATCAGCGTCATCTTCACGTTGACAGAGAACATGACGACGGCCGCAAGACCGAACATGACGAACGTGCGCACAATTTCCATGAGTTGCAGATGCACAAACCTGCGCACGGTGTCCACGTCCGAGGTACACCGCTGCACGAGATCGCCTGTGCTCGCGTGCTTGTGATAGTCATACGGCACATCTTCGAGGTGGCGGTAGAGTCGGTTTCGAAGCGTTGTCGCCATGCCTTCGGAAGCGTACGCAATGTTCTGCCTGCGCGTGTAGGTAAAGATGCAGTTCATACCGGTGAAGAAAACCAGCGCGATTCCGCAAACAATCAGACTGTTCACGAAATATTCCCGCCCGCCGAGCGATTCCACGATCGGCAGCAGGAACTTCGGCGTGGAGGTTGTGATGCCCTGTATGACGTAGTCGAGCGTAAAGCTCGTCACATACGGCACGGCGTAGGAGAACGCGGTCGCAAAAATGACGCTCAGCGTGGCAACCACGATAAAGCGGCGATACCCGTGTACGAGCTCGGAGACGAGCTTCCAGTTCGTCTTTCTGCGTTCCGGCTGTTCAGTGGACTTTTTTTTCTTGGCGTTTTGATGTTCTTTCTTCTTCATAACATATCCTGTGGGTTTACCTCGACCATCGCAAACATCTCGTTTCGATGATCCGCGGCAAACGTATAAATCGTTTGGATCGCACCGCTTAAGCGCGCCGTGCGCAGCAGCTTGATCAGTATTTGGTAGCGATAGGCACGCTGTTTTCGCTTGATGGGCGCGGGGGAAGCGCTGTACAGCAGGATATCCCGCTCGCCCTCCTTGCTGAGGCGCTCGTCCAGCGCGTGCTTGAGCTGCTCCGCGTAGGCGGAAACGCCGGTTTGCAGCGCAATCTCGTCGTCGGACGAAAACAGTATGCGGACAAACAGTGAAAACGGCGGAAAGACGGCTTTCTTTCGCTGTTCCAGTTCATAGTGGTAGAAGCTCTTGTAGTCATGCTCTCGTGCGTAACGGATAGCGGGATGCGCGGGCGAGTAGGTCTGGATGACTACTTTGCCCGGGGTTTCGTCCCGTCCGGCGCGGCCCGCAACCTGGGTCAGCAGCTGAAAGGTGCGCTCCGTGCTGCGATAGTCGGGGATCAGCAGCGTTGCATCCGCGGCAACCACGCCGACCAGCGTCACGTTCGGAAAATCGTGACCCTTGGCGATCATCTGAGTGCCGACGAGGAACTGTGCCTCGCCGCGCGCGAATGCGCCGAGCATCTGCTGCATCGTGTCCTTGGTGCGGATCGTGTCCGTGTCCATGCGAAGGGTAACGGCCTTCGGGAACAGATTGTGCAGCGCTTCCTCCACCTGCTCGGTGCCGACGCCGAAGTACTTGATAAACGGCTTGCCGCAGGCGGGGCAGACATGGGGAAGCGGCTTGACCGCGCCGCAGAAATGACACCGCAGGCGGTTTTCACCCTTGTGATACGTCATGGAGATATCGCAATCGTCGCATAGTACGACGTACCCGCAGTTTCGGCAGGAGACGAAGGTCGAGTACCCCCGGCGGTTGATAAACAGCATCGCCTGCTGGCCTTTTTCGAGGCACTCGCTCAAATACTGCGCGAGTTTTCCGCTGAAGATGCCGTTGTTGCCTGCCTGAAACTCCTGCCGCATGTCGATGACCTCGACCACGGGCATGGGGCGGTTTTGCACGCGGTTGGGAAGCTCGAGTAACGTATAGCGTCCCGAAAGCGCGCGATAGTAGGAGAGAAGCGAAGGCGTCGCGCTGCCCAAGAGCAGCGGGGAGCCGAATTGCTTGGCGCGATAGCTTGCAACGTCCAGCGCATGATAGCGCGGTACGGTCTCGCTTTGATAGCTGCCCTCATGCTCTTCGTCCACGATGATGAGGCCAACGTTCTGCATCGGCGCGAACACCGCGCTGCGCGCGCCGACCGCGACACGCGCTTTGCCGAGGCGGATTCGGCGCCATTCGTCAAAGCGCTCACCCGCGGAAAGACGGCTGTGCAGCACGGCGATTCCGTCCGAAAACCGCTCCTGAAAGAGGCCGACGGTCTGCGGGGTGAGCGAGATTTCGGGCACGAGCATGATCGCCTGTCTATTGGAAGCGAGGCAACGCTCGATGGCGTGCATATATACTTCCGTCTTGCCGCTGCCGGTGACCCCGTGCAGCAGGAGCGTGCCGCTCTTTTCTTCCATCGCTTTGGCAATCGCGTCCACGGCGCTCAGCTGTTCCGCGTTGAGCATCACCTGCTTGCCCGGCGAGAGCGCGCTGATGTTTGGCCTGCGGAAGGTGACATGTCCGCCTTCGACGACGTAGCCGCGCTTGATGAGGGCTAAGATTGCGCCCTGTGCGTCCGGCACAAAGGCCAGCACGTCTGACATCGACATCTCCAGCGCGCAGTTTTTCAGCGTTTCGAGCACCTCATATTGCTTTGGTGCGCGGGGCTTTCCGCTCTTGTCGAGCAGGGATTGGAGCTGTTGTTCAATCGCTTCCGGCTGCGCGAGGCGCAGCGTGCGCTCGATCTTTTCTTTGATTCTGCTGCCGCGCATCTGCGCCGGAATCATCAACCGCAGCGCATCCACCAGCAGACAAAAATAGCTCCTTTGCATCCAGTACGCCAGATCGATCTGCTCCGGCGTGAGGATGGGGTAGGGCTCGATCACGCGCAGAATCGGTTTGAGTATGGCAGGCGCGGACGGGGATTCGTCTAAGGCAGTTTTGTCCGCGTCGTCAAACACGCGGATGACAAACCCCTCGCGCTGTCTGTTTCCGGAGCCGAACGGCACGAGCACATGACTGCCGACAAAGACCTGCATGCCCGACGGGATCACATAGCTGTAGAGCCGGTCGACGTTTGCATGCGCAATGTCTACGATGACCTCGCAGGTTTGTTCCATGCCGTTCACCTCCTGT
>CAYPEV010000255.1:0-3314 GCA_964409605.1 uncultured Christensenella sp.
CGTCATCAGCCTTGACGGCCGAAAAGAGATCCACGACGCGCTGCGCCCAACCGTCAATGGAAGGGGTTCCTTCGACATTATCCTGAAAAACGCACAGAAGCTAGTTGCGGGACGCGGGGAGAAGGAATACTATATTCGCGGCACGTTCACGCGCGAAAACCTGGATTTTCTGGAGGATGTGAAGGCGCTGACCGGATTTGGCTTCGACCAGATTTCGATCGAGCCCGTCGTCCTGCCGGAGAAAAGCCCATATAGCATACAGCCGGAGCATATTGCGCGGATTGATCAGGAATATGACGCGCTTGCCGCATACTATATCGAGGCGCGCAAGCAGTCCGGCACGTGGTTTAACTTTTTCCACTTCATGTTTGATCCCGACGGCGGCCCGTGCCTCAGAAAACGGATCACCGGCTGCGGTGCTGGGACCGAATACGTCGCTGTCACGCCGGAAGGGGATATCTATCCCTGCCATCAGTTCGTCGGCATGCGCGACTATCAGCTCGGCACGCTGGACAGTCCCGCGCTGAGAAGCGACCTGCAGGAGGCGTTCCTCGGCTGCAACGTTTGCACGAAAGACGCGTGCAAAAACTGCTGGGCGAAATACTATTGCAGCGGCGGATGCATGGCAAACGCGGCGCTCTATGGCGGCGCACTGGACCATCCGCACGAGATCAGCTGCAGCCTGATGAAGAAGCGCATCGAATGCGCCATCGGGATCTACCTTTCAGAACGATGAACAACCGATTGATCGCGCGGGATCCGATCGTCTGCGATCCGGCGCTCGTCGAAACAATCACACAAGAGTTTCAATGCTCGCAGCTTATCGCGCGGGCGCTGATTCGGCGCGGTGTTTCCTCTGCGGAGGAGGCGCGGCGCTTTCTCGACCCGTGTGAAGACGATCTGTTGGATCCGTTTCTGCTGCCGGATATGCAAAAAGCCGCGGATCGCATCCGCCGCGCCATTGAGCAGCGGGAGCGCATCTGTGTATTTGGCGACTATGACGCGGACGGGGTCTGTTCGACGGCGATGCTGGTACAGCGCCTGCGCAGGATGAATGCAAACGTCGAATACTATATTCCGCATCGTCACAGCGAAGGCTACGGTATGTCTGCAGACGCGGTACGGACGCTCCATGATCACGGTGTTCGCTTGATCGTCACCGTCGACAATGGCGTTTCCGCGTTTGATGAGATCGCGCTGTGCGAGGCGCTAGGGATCGACGTGATCGTGACGGATCACCACAGCGTCGGAAAGTCGATCCCGAACTGTGTCGCAATCGTCGCAGCGTCCCGCAAGGACGCAAACTATCCCAACCGTTATCTTTGCGGTGCGGGCGTCGCGCTCAAGCTCATTCAGGCACTCAATGACGGCGCGTATGCGCCGGAGGAACTCGCGCTCGCCGCGGTTGCGACCATTGCGGACGTTGTGCCGCTCACAGGAGAAAACCGCGCGATCGTCGCCTTCGGCCTCCGGCATATACCGTCGATCACCGGGCTTTCCTCGCTGCTGCGCGCGGCGGGGTTCCAGCAGACGCGGGTAGACGAGATGACCGTTTCGTTCATGATCGCTCCGCGACTCAACGCGGCGGGCCGTATGGCGACCGCGCTGGAAGCGGTCGAGCTGCTCCTGGGAGAAGAAATCGCGCGCGCGGAGGAAATCGCGGCGACGTTGAACGAATACAATCAGCGCAGACGGGACACGGAAAACGAGATCCTTGAAGAGGCGGAGCGGATGATTCAAGCGCGCGGACAGGTTGGCCGCGCGATCCTGCTCGCCCACGAAAGCTGGAACGCGGGTGTGATCGGTATCGTTGCTTCCCGGCTATGCGAGCGGTATCATCTCCCTGTGATTCTCTTTGCAGATCAAAACGGCCTGCTCACGGGGTCGGGCCGCAGCATCGCGGGGATCGACCTGTTTGAAAACCTCAGCGTGTTTTCCAAGATGTTCGTACGGTTTGGCGGCCACGCGCGCGCGGCGGGCGTCACGATCGCAAAAGAACGGTATGAAGAGTTCCGGTTCGCATTTGAGCGTCATATCGAAGAAAGCTACCGGCCCGAGGATTTTTATCCCGCATTCCAATACGATGAAACGGTGCTTTTGAGCGATCTGAACGCGCAGCGCGTCAAGGAGCTGCGCCAGCTCGCGCCGTATGGCGAGGGGAATGCGGAACCCGTGTTTCGGATCAACGGCGTTCGCTTCGCCTCCCTTCGCGCCATCGGAAAGGATGACAAGCACTTCTGCGCGAGCGCAGTGCAGCGCGATCAGGTCATGCGCGTGATCGCATTCGGCAAGAGCGACCTTCTGGAACCGCTGAATACCGCCGCCGACTGGGATCTGCTGGCGAAACCGACGATCAACGAATATCGCGGCATGGAGAGCGTGGAGCTTTTCTGGATCTGCGCAAACGCCTCGGAAGAAAAAATTGCATTTTTTAATGCTTTTTTTAGCCGGAGGCTGTATAATGGAAACTGTTCGGATGATAATATAGCCGAATGGTATGGTTCGTATGGCGGCAGATTCCACGCGGAACTGGATGATGCAAGCATGCGGAAACACTACCGGAGGCTGCAAAGCGCGTTGAGTGAGGGCTCCATTTCGCTGCTCGCGCTGATTCGTGCGTTGCAAAACGAAGAACTGCTGGCGCTGTGTGTGTTTACGCAGCTTTCGTTCTTTGATTATGATCCGGACGCAGGGCACATTTTCCAAAACAGCGGGTGTACGCCTCGCACGCTTGGAGAAAGCCCGCTCTACCGAATGTTAAACGACCGACAGGAGGCGTAACATGGATCTGAAAGAGAAGATTCGCAGCATACCGGATTTCCCGATCAAGGGCGTATTATTCCGCGATATCACCACGCTGCTCAAGGATAAAGAAGGCTATCACGCGCTGATTGAAACCATCGCGGATTCCCTGCGCGATCGTCAGGTGGATCTTGTGATCGGGCCCGAGGCGCGCGGGTTCGTCATCGGCGCGGCGCTTGCTTATGCGCTTGGCGCGGGCTTTGTTCTCGCGCGCAAACCCGGAAAGCTTCCCTGCGAAACCATGCGCTATGAATACGGACTGGAATACGGTTCGGACGTATTGGAAATTCACACCGATTCCATTCAGCCGGGGCAGAAGGTGGTCATCGTGGACGACCTGCTGGCGACCGGCGGCACTGCGCTGGCTACCGTAAAGCTCGTAGAGCAGGCGGGCGGCGAAGTGGTGGGTCTTCGGTTTGCCATAGAGCTGAGTTCCGAATTCGACGGGCGCACACCGCTGACCGGTTACGATGTGCAATCCGTGATGCAATATTAAGAAAAGACGGCTTACA
>CAYPEV010000256.1:0-3269 GCA_964409605.1 uncultured Christensenella sp.
GATGGCCGCGCTTCGTGCGGGAGTCCTTCTTCGGCTTATACTTGAAAACGACGACTTTCTTGCCTTTGCCGTGTTCGAGCACTTTGCCGCGAACCGCAACGCCGCTCAAAACGGGTTTCCCCACCTTGACGCCGCTGTCATCCGCAACGAGCAACGTTTCAAAATCGACTTCGGCGTTCACATCGGCATCGAGCAACTCAACCAGAATCTGGCTGCCAACCTCTACCTTGTACTGCTTACCACCGGTTTGAATGATTGCATACACGATAACTGCACCTCCTCATACCAGACTCGCCCAATCGCGGTGGCGCGGATCAAAACCGCGCGCTTATACCGCCCCGGAGCGGCTCACCGAAAGATCATAACACAACCCACGTGCGCATGTCAACGAAAAACCTGCCGTTTTATGCGGTTCTTTCGTCATCCCGCGCAGCTTTGGGATCACGGCGCGCTTCGAAGCGCGCCCGTGCCTCAGCGGATGATCTTGCAGTCCTTTTTCGCCTCCGGCACCTTCTTTTCCGAAAGAGGCCGGACGGCGAATTTTTCAATATGCAGCGTGGGCACCGCCCGCGCATAATACGTTCCGCCTTCCTCCGCGGGGAAGAGACAGCCGTGCTTCTGCTCCGCGAGCTCCATCGCGGCGACCACGTCCGGATGCGCCTCGATCAGGATGCGCTTGTTGTTGCTGCCTTTGATGACCTGCACCGTCTGCTTGCGGATGCGGTTGATCATCGTCTCGGGCGCGAGCACCTTTGCGTCCCCGTTGCAGTAGGGGCAAACCTGCTGCAGGGTGTCGGAGATGCTCCTGCCGGTCTTTTTGCGCGTCATCTCGACGAGACCAAGGTGCGTAAAGCCGAACACATGAGAGCGCGTGTGGTCGTCGTGCAGGGCATTTTTCAGCGTAGTCAGCACGAGAGAACGGTTCGCTTCCTTCTCCATGTCGATAAAATCGATGATGATGATACCGCCGATATCCCGCAGCCGCAGCTGCTTTGCGATCTCTTTTGCCGCCTCGCAGTTGACTGCGGTAATCGTCTTTTCCAGGTTGTCCTTGCCGACGAACTTACCGGAGTTGACGTCGATGGACGTCAGCGCCTCCGTCCGGTCGATGATCACATAGCCGCCGCTCTTGAGCCAAACCTTGCGCGCGAGCGCCTTTTCAATCTTGCTCTCGGTGTCATAGCGGTCAAACAGCGCCTCGCTCTCCTTGAGCAGGATGCGCGCCTTGAGTTTGGGCGCCATGACGTCCGCAATCTCGCGGAGCCTGTCATATGCCTCCGCATCGTTGACGAATACACGGTCGATGTCCTTCATCAGAAGATCGCGCGCGGTGCGGAACAAGAGGCTCTGCTCCGCGTGCAGCAGCGCCGGCGCTTTCTTCGCCGCGGCGCGCTTCTCGATCTCGGCATAGAGATTGACGATGCTCTCGAGGTCCTCCGAAAAGTCCTGTTTCGTCTTGCCCGCTGAAGCGGTGCGGACGATCACGCCCATGCATTTGGGCTTGATCTCCGTCAAAATCTTCCGCAGACGCTGCCGCTCTTCGTCCTTGTCGATGCGCCGCGAGACGCCGACATAGTCCATCGTCGGCATCAGAACCAGCGTACGCCCCGCGAGTGTGATGTGCGTGGTGACGCGCGCGCCCTTGGTTCCGACCGGGTCTTTCGCGACTTGCACCATGATCGTCTGACCCGGCTTGAGCAGATCGCGGATGTTCTTCGATTCCGGCATCTGCTCGATCACGTCGTCCGGATCGTCCGAGAGCACGATATCCCCCGCGTAGAGGAAGGCGTTGCGCTCAAGCCCGATGTCGATGAAAGCCGCCTGCATGCCGGGCAGGACGTTTTGCACCTTTCCGTTGTAGATGTTGCCGACGAGGCGTTCCGACCCCTCCTGCTCTACGTAGAGCTCGACGGGCGAGCCATCCTCGACGACCGCGACGCGGGTTGCCACGCCGCTGGCGTCCACCAGGATTTCCTTATTCATTTTTCCCTTCTCTTTCCTATTCCGCGGGCAGATGCGGCAACAGGCCATCTTCGGCAAAAAACATGTTCGTACGTTGAATCTCGTACGCGCCATGCGCATCCAAACGTTCGAGCAGCGCGTCGATGAACGCATCGACCCGCAGCCCGCCATCGGCTTGCAGCTTGCCTAGAACGAGGAGGGCCGCTTGATCGCCCTCGACCTGCTCCACGGAAACCCGCAGGATATACGGACGCATGTCTACGGGGCGGATTCCGCCCTTCGTCCGTTTTTGTATGATGATTTCGCCCGTAAGCATCGTTTCGAGCGTCTCTGCCAGTTTTTCTTCTATAACCGGCGTTTCAAACTGAATGCTGACGCGGTATTCCGCGGCGCGCAGCTTCGCGGAAAGCGAGCCAAAGCCTTCCGGCGCCGCGAATGCGCCGGAGATGCGCATGCCATGCGGCATCACGGCGTTTGCCCGCCGCATGAACTCTTCGGGGTCGACGTCTTGTGAAAGCTGAACGTCAAACCATTCGCAGCTGCTGGACATACCCGTCGCGGCTGCCGTGGCAAACGAAAACTGCGGATGCGGGTTGAAGCCGTTGGAATATAACAGCGGCAGATTTGCGCGGCGAAACGCGCGCTGGAGCGTACGCTGGATGTCGAGATGGGAGATCATTGCGACCTCGTTTCCCTTATGATAGGCGGCAATCAGTTTCATATCGCGCTCCAAAGCATGGTCAAATTCTTACATGTTGCAGTCGGTTTCATATCTTGCTCCAAAGCATCCGTTGCAGTTCTCGCGGCAGTCCGGCGTGGTCTCGCCGGTCAGCGCGCGCTTGTATTCGCGGCGCAGATACGCCTTGGTTACCAGCATGTCGACAAAGTCCCAGGGCAGCGCGTCTTCGAGCGCATATTCCCGCTGGGCGTATGCCTGTTCGCTGAGTCCGCATTCCGCAAACGCCTGCGACCAGGCGTTGCTCTGGAAATGCTCCGACCAGGAGTCGAACCGGCAGCCGAGCGCATAGGCGCGTAAAAGCACGTCCGAAAGACGCTCGTCCCCGCGCGAAAACGCGGCTTCCAGCACGGAGAGCAGCGAATAGTGGCAGTTGAGTTCCGCGCCGCGTATTCCTTTCAGAGACGCGCGCAGCAGTTCCTGCTTGCGGCGGATCTCCTCGGCGGTTATCTGGCCGCACCACTGAAACGCGGTAAACGGCTTCGGCACAAAGGTGGATACGCTGACGTTCAGCCGCAGCCCCTTGCCGCGCTGCTCTTTCGGCAGCTGATAGAACTGCCAGCTGATCTTG
>CAYPEV010000257.1:0-3246 GCA_964409605.1 uncultured Christensenella sp.
TGACGAAATGGGAGCGGATCGCTTCCGAACAAATACACAACCGCAAGAAGACAGCGGGGCGGCTCGGCGGCAGGATTGCCGTCGTGACAGGCAGCGCGCAGGGATTCGGCAAGGGCATCGCGGAGGAACTCTACCGCGAGGGCGCGAGCGTAGTGATCGCGGATCTCAACGAGCCGCTGGCAAAAGAGGTCGCAGCGTCGCTCGGCGCGCGCGCAATCGCGGTCAAGACGGATGTCTCAAGCGAGGAGAGCGTGGCGGGGCTGATCGCGTCCTGCGTGGAAGCGTTCGGCGGGCTGGACCTGTTTGTCTCAAACGCCGGCGTCTTAAAGGCTGGCTCGCTGGACGAGATGGAGAAGAAGGACTTCGAGTTCGTGACGAGCATCAACTACACGGCGTTCTTCACGTGCGTAAAATATGCCCAGCGGATCATGCGCGCGCAGTTTGCGGCGGATGAACGCTGGATGGGCGATATCATCGAGATCAACAGCAAAAGCGGGCTTGAGGGCAGCAACAAGAACTTCGCCTACGCGGGCGGGAAGTTCGGCGGCATCGGCCTTGTGGAGAGCTTCGCTTTAGAGCTCGCGTGCTACAACATCAAGGTCAACGCAATCTGTCCCGGCAACTACTACGACGGCCCCTTGTGGAGCGACCCCGAGCGGGGACTCTTCGTGCAGTACCTGCGCGCGGGGAAGGTGCCGGGGGCTGTGACGATCGAGGACGTGAAGAACTTCTATCTGAGCAAGTCGCTGATCAAGCGAGGATGCCTGCCCTCGGACGTCGCAAAGGCGATCTTTTACGCCGTGGAGCAGACGTACGAGACAGGCCAGGCAATCCCCGTGACCGGCGGGCAGGTCATGCTGAGATGATCGATCTCGAATTATTAAAAACTTTAAATAGCGGATCAAAGGACGAACGCCTCGCCGCGCTCGCGCGCGCGGTCGAAACAGCCGATTTTCCTGCTGTCGACCCGCGGATGGTGAACAACCACATCCACACGCGCTATTCGTTCTCCCCGTATTCGCCGGCGGCCGCGGTGTACGCGGCAAGGGCGGAGGGACTCGCTACCTGCGGGATCGTCGACCACGACAGCATCGGCGGGGCGGAGGAGTTCATCCGCGCGGGCGAAGTCGTCGGGATTCCGACGACGATCGGGATCGAGACGCGGGTTTCGTTTGAAGAAACGTCCCTAAAGGATCGAAGGACGAACAACCCCGACCAGATCGGCAGCAGCTACATGGTGCTGCACGCGGTTCCGCACGGGAAGATCGAGACCGTGCAGGCGTATTTCGCGCCGCTGCGCGAGCGCAGAAACGCGCGGAACCGGAAGATGATCGAGCGGATCAACGCGCTGTACGCCGAAGACGGCGTTTCTCTCGACTTTGAACAGGACGTGCTGCCGTTGTCCGAGTTTGCCTGCGGCGGGAGTGTGACGGAGCGGCACCTGATGCTGGCTTTGGCGCGGCAGCTGCTGAAGCTCGGTAAGGTGAGCCTGCCGGAACACGCGGGCGCGCTGGACGTTATGCTCGCGGAATACGACCTCGTCGGCACGCTGAAGAAGGACTGCATCCCGAAGGTGTTTGTCCCCGCGACGGACGAATGCCCCGGTTTGAGCGAGTTTGTGAGATTCGCGGACGAAGTCGGTGGCATCCTCGCGTACGCGTATCTGGGCGACGTGACCGCGAGCGTCACGGGAGACAAGAAGGCGCAGCAGTTTGAGGACGGCTATCTCGACGAGCTGTTCGCGGTGATCTACGCTGCGGGCATCCGCGCGGTGACGTATATGCCGACGCGGAACACGCAGGCGCAGATCGAGCGCCTGAGAAGCCTCTGCGAACGGTACGGCATGCTGCAGATCAGCGGCGAGGACATCAATTCGCCGCGGCAGAGGTTCACGATCGAGAAGATGAAGGAAGAACAGTTTTCGAACCTGATCGACAGCACATGGCATCTGATCCGTCATGAGAACGGAGAAAGGGAGTAATCACATGAAGACAAGAGCGGTTCGCCTGTACGGCGCGCACGATATCCGGCTGGAAGAGTTTGAATTGAGCCCCGTTGGCGACGACGGCGTGCGCTGCAAGGTCATCTCGGACAGCCTCTGTATGAGCACCTATAAAGCGCTGGAGCAGGGCGCGGCGCACAAGCGCGTGCCGGACGACGTAGCGACGAACCCGACGATCATCGGGCACGAATTCTGCGGCGTGATCGACGAGGTGGGGAAAAACTGGGCGCACAAATTCAAGAAGGGCGACGGCTTCGTGATCCAGCCCGCGCACTCGTTCAAAGGCGCGCTGACGGCGCCGGGGTATTCCTTCCGCGAATGCGGCGGAGACGCGACGTATGTCAACATCCCGTGGGAGACGCTGCATATGGACTGCCTCTTGCCGTACCACAGCGACGTCTTCTTCTACGGCTCGCTGGCGGAACCCATGAGCTGTATCATCGGGACGTTCCACGCGATGTACCACACGAGAGACGGGGAATACGTCCACGATATGGGGATACGCGAAGGCGGGAAGATGGCGCTGCTTGCGGGCGTAGGGCCGATGGGGCTTGGCTCGATCGACTACGCGCTGCACTGCGAGAGGAAACCGGGCCTGCTGGTCGTGACGGACATCGACGACGCACGGCTGACAAGAGCCGCAGGCATCTACACGGTAGAGCACGCGAAGGAATGCGGCGTGGAGCTGCACTACGTCAACACCGGCAAGCTCGAGCACCCCGTTGAGACGCTCCGCGCACTCTCCGGCGGCGAAGGGTACGACGATGTGATCTGCTTTGCGCCGGTGAAGCCGGTGGTGGAGCAGAGCGACGGCATCCTCGCGGTGGACGGGTGTCTGAACTTCTTCGCGGGCCCTGCGGACACGGGCTTTTCCGCGCTGATGAACTTCTACCACGTGCACTACAGCCGCACGCATGTGGCGGCGACGAGCCACGGGAACACGGACGACATGCGCGAGGCGATCGCCATGATGAACGCGGGCAAGCTCAACCCGGCGGCGATGATCACGCACATCGGGGGACTCGACAGCGTGGTGGAGACCACGAAGAACCTGCCGAAGATCCCGGGCGGGAAGAAGCTGATCTATACGCAGATCAACCTGCCGCTGACCGCGATTTCGGACTTTGCGGAGCAAGGCAAGACGAACCCGATGTTCGCGCGGCTCGACGCGATCGTCCAATCCCACAACGGGCTTTGGAACGCCGAGGCGGAAAAATTCCTGCTCGAAACGATGCGCGGGTAGA
>CAYPEV010000258.1:0-3225 GCA_964409605.1 uncultured Christensenella sp.
TCCCCGTAAACACGATTTCCAATCGTGCGCCTTCGACCACTCAGCCAACTCTCCACGGCTTTTTTTCTCGGACGCAATGTGTATCATACACGAATGCGCGCCATTTTGCAAGACTTTTTGACAGTTTGAAATCGGGATTTTTCGCATATCCGGGAACGCATTTCACCGTGTTTGATCCGCCGGCTGCCCTTCGAAACGCTCGCCTCCCGTGTGCGCATGTGCTACAATCAACTTGAACGCCTGCGTATCAGATGCACCGTCCGCCGTCCACGCAGAGCACCTGCCCCGTGATGAACGACGCCTCCTCTGAAGCAAGAAACAGCACGGCAGAGGCGATATCTTCCGGCGTACCCGCCCGCAAAAGCGGCGTTTCCTCGCAGATGCACGCGATTGTGTCCTCCCCTAAACCGCGCGTCATGTCGGTCAGCACAAAGCCGGGCGCCACGCAGTTGACGCGGATTCCGCTGGGCGCAACCTCTTTTGCGAGCGATTTCGTATAGCCGATCACCGCCGCCTTGGAGCAAGAATACGCAACCTCGCAAGAGCCGCCGGTCACGCCCCACATCGAGGAGATGTTCACGATCGCCCCTCGCTTTTGCGAAACCATCTGCGGCAGCGCGGCGTTGGTGACGAGGAACAGACCTGTCACGTTCGTGTCCATCACGCGGCGCCAGTCCGCAAGCGAGGTTTCGGTGACAAGCTGCGTCGCCAGCGCGATCCCCGCGTTGTTGACCAGCACGTCGACAAAGCCGAAGCGCTCCCGCACGCGGGAGACAATCTCCCCTGCCTGCGCTTCGTCTGCGATATCGCCCGAGACGAGCATGACGGAATACCCCGCCTCCGACAGCTCCGCAAAAAGCGCGCGCGCCTCCGCTTCCCGCTCACGGTAGTGAATCGCGACGCGGTGCCCTTCCTCGGCAAATCGCCGCGCAATGCCCGCGCCGATGCCGCGCGAGGATCCTGTGACCAATACAGTATGTTTCATACGCACATTTTAGCAAACCGGACGCGCCAACGCAACGCGGCGCATCGAAAAGGATGATTATGGACGAAAAAACGCTCTACCTCGGCTGTCATCTGAGCAATGCAAAAGGGTATGCTGCGGCCGGCCGCGTCGCGCTCGCGATTGGCGCGAACACATTCCAGTTCTTCACGCGTAATCCGCGCGGCGGAAACGCGAAAGCGATCGATCCCGCGGATGCGGAGGCGCTCCTCTCCCTTTGCCGCGAAAACGGCTTCGGCACGCTGGTCGCGCACGCGCCGTATACGCTCAACCCCTGCTCCGCCGATGCAAAGGTGCGGGACTTCGCCTACCGCTGCTTTGCGGAGGACCTCGCGCGGATGGAAGCATTCCCCCATCAGGTGTACAATTTCCATCCCGGCAGCCACACGGGTCAAGGCATTGATGCCGGAATCCGGCTCACGGCGGAGCTGCTCAACGACGTGCTGACCGAAGATCAGAGCACGACGGTTCTGATCGAAACCATGTCCGGCGGCGGGTCGGAGATCGGCGGTATGTTCGAGCAGGTGGCGGAGCTGCTCAGCCGTATCCGGCTGTCGGAGAAGGTCGGCGTCTGTTTGGATACGTGCCATGTGTTTGCGGCGGGGTATGATGTGAGAGACAATCTTGAGGGCGTGCTTGCCGCATTTGACCGCACCATCGGCCTTGTGCGTTTGCGCGCGCTGCATCTCAACGACAGCCTGTTTGATCTCGGCAACGGAAAGGATCGCCATGCGCGGATCGGCGAGGGATTCATCGGTCTTGCGGCGATGCGCAGGATCGCGCATTATCCCGCGTTTGCAGGCCTGCCGATGATTCTGGAAACGCCGAATGAACCGCCGGAACACGGGGACGAAATCCGCCTCCTGCGGGAAATTTGACGTTCGGGATACGTTTCGCCTGTTTCAAAATATCCGGGCCCGTCAATCGCTAAAAAAACGGAAAGAATATATTCAGGCGTTCGCGCGCCGTAAAATTGCCCGCGCCGCGCGATTGTATTATAATGACAGCGAAACAATTCACAGGAAAACCTGATTTTCTACCATTTTCGATCACATCCGGCATATATGTTTACATTGTTCTTCAGGCATACATTTCCCGTAACCGAAAGGAGCATGTCATATGGAAGCTGTCAAAAAATCCAAAGTCAAAGAACCGTATCATCTTTCTCCGCGCATTCAGTGGCTGCGGGATTACTATTTCAGAGGAGATACGCGCGGTTGGAACAACGAATTCGCCGCGTTTACGACGGGTATGCCCTGGGACGAGGTGTTCGACGAAACCTCGTTTTTAATCGTGCCGGAGGTGTACACCTTTTTCACGACATTCCGAAAGTCGTTTCAGATGGCCGCGCGCGCGATCGAGCCGCCCAAAGGGTTCTTCTCCCTTTCTCTGGCAGAGCGGCGTGCATGGATCATCAAGGAAGCGATCGTAAACCATGTTCCGCAGGAACTCCTACCCGGCGATCTCATCGCGGGCGGTCGTTTTAACGTGATGGCCAGCCGCTGCTGGAGCAAAGCGGAGGCAAAGGCGCGAAACGAGCGCATGCTCGGCGAAAACGGCATCCGGAAAGCGACGTTTGCGTTTCAGGATCGCGGCTATGGCAACTGCGGCGCGACCAGCGGGCATTTGATCCCGGACTATCCGAGCGTATTGCAAAAAGGCTTTTCCGGCGTAAAGGCGGAGATTCAGGCAAGATACGATGCACTTTCCCCCGCGGAGCAGGCGGGCAGTCCGGGCGGACAGCTCCGCGGCATGCTCACAAGCTGCGATATGCCAATCGAGCTTGCGGAAAAATACGCGCTCCTCTGCGAATCGCTCGCAAACACAGAGGCGGACGCCGCGCGCAAGGCGGAGCTTTTGACCATGCGGGATGTATTGCGCCGCGTGCCGAACGAGCCCGCGCGAAATTTTCAGGAAGCGCTGCAGTCGCTGTGGCTCGCGCATATGCTGGTGCTCACGGACGAAAACTATCCCGGCGCAGGCGTCTCCTTCGGCAGAATCGACCAGTACCTGTTGCCCTACTGGCAAGAATCGATGAAAGAGGGCATGGATCGCGAGTTTGGCAAAGAGCTCTTAAAGTGCTTCTGGATGCACTGTAATTACGCCTACGATGCGATGATCCAGACAGGCAATCAGGGCATCACGGCTGGCTACGGGCAGCTGTTCAACCTCTCCGGCCTTGGTAAGAGCGGTGCGGACATGACAAACGAGCTCACCTGGGT
>CAYPEV010000259.1:0-3214 GCA_964409605.1 uncultured Christensenella sp.
GTATATTTATTCAGTGCAAAAGGACTGAAAGCATCGACAAAACGGGAAATCGATTATGCAAAAATCCGTCTTGCATGCATAAAAAACGTATGAGTCCCATGCCGTGGATCCGCGGGCAAAGAACAAACCGCAAAATATGGCTGCAGAAAACTTGTCCGTGCTTGTCAAGCGCGAACGCGCGATCGGGAGGTATACTCCAACCATGAAACACAGACACAATGCAGATGTACAGTGGGAGGACAAAACAGTGGAGCAGACGGCAATCATGCGCTGCGCCGAGAGAGGAAAACCGCGCGATCTGGAGAAGATCGCAGCAGTGCAGCGGATGCAGGACGCGATTTCGAAGCAGGCTGCCGACCCGGACTTCACCATCGAGGATGCGTACATGCAGAGCGGGTATTCTCCGCGCCATGCGGAGCGGCTGTTCCGGGAGCTCACGGAGCGGTCGGTCGGGGACTATCTGCGCGCGGTGCGGCTCACGAAGAGCAGCGAGCGGCTGCTTGCGTCCCGGGACGCGGTGCTTGATATCGCACTTGACGCGGGGTTTGACAGCCACGAGGGGTTCAGCCGCGCTTTCTTCAAGGTGTTTCGGGTTCATCCGCAGAGCTATCGCAAAGACCCCGTGCCGATTCCGCTGTTCATCCAATACCCTGTGCGCTCGTATCTGGCGTTTCTGCAACAGCAAAAGGAGGAAGGCAACATGGAACAACAGGAAGCGCGTGAAGCGATTCTCTGCACGGTGACAACCGTCAGCCGCCCGAAACGCAAGCTTATGCTGCTTCGAAGCGAGCATGCGACGGACTACTGGACGTTTTGCGAGGAGAAGGGCTGCGACTGGACGGGTCTGCTCAACAGCATTCCGGAAAAACTCGATATCAGCGGCCTGATCGAGCTCCCGCGGCAGCTCGTCAAACCCGGCACGAGTGCGGTCGGCGCGGGGGTGGAACTGCCCGCAGACTACGACGGGAAAAAAGTGCCGGCGGGGTATGAACTGATCGATCTCGAACCTTGCGAGATGCTGTATTTTCAGACCGAGCCATATGAGGACGAGGAAGCGTTCTGTGTGGCGATCGACGCGGCGCAGCGCGCCTATGCGCGCTACGACCCGAGCCGGTACGGACTTGCGTACGCGTTTGAGCGCGCGCCGAAATTCAATTACGGCGCGGACACGACGATGGGCGCGAAGCTTTCGATGCCGGTCGTGCGAATCTAAAGCAAACGTCCGACACGACAAACGGTTCTGCGATGCCCGCGCTCTGCGCGGGCATCAGCATGCTTGCACACAAACTGGAAACGGTGTATTATATGGCTCATACACGAAAGAAATAGTGGGGGATACGCATGTTTCGTATATTCATCGTGGAAGATGATGAGATCATCGCAAACGAGGTCGCAAAAAGCCTTCGTAGCTGGGGCTTTGAGGCGGTGATTGCGCGCGCGTTTGACCGCGTGGATGAGGAGTTTGCGCAGACCGGGGCGCAGCTGGTCATCATGGACATCTCGCTTCCCTATTATAATGGCTATTACTGGTGCGAGCGGATCCGGAGGCATTCCAAAGCGCCGATCGTGTTCCTTTCCTCGCGCGCGGACACGACGGATGTCGTCATGGCGGTCAGCATGGGCGGGGACGATTACATTGCAAAGCCTGTCGTGATGGAGCTATTGATCGCAAAAGTGCGGGCGATGCTACGCCGTGCGTATGATTATGAATCGGGTACACGGATACTCTTTCTCGGCGCGGAGTTTGACGCGGCGGCAGCCTGCATTGTCTCCGGGGACGCCAGACGGGAGCTGACGAAAAACGAGAGCCGCATTCTTTCCGCGCTGCTGGAAAAGCGCGGCGCAATCGTCAGCCGCGAGGAACTGATGCTTAAGCTCTGGGACAGCGACGAGTTTGTGGACGACAACACGCTGAGCGTCAACGTTAACCGCCTGCGCAAGACACTCGCGGAGGCGGGGCTTGGAGACTGCGTCAAGACGCACAAAGGGCAGGGGTATTCGATCGACGCATAGCGCATAGCCGGATGCGAAAACCGAAGACCAGGAAGGAGAATGCCATGCGCCTTCTCATCGACTACATCAAATCGCGCCGCGCGGTGCTGCTGTTGTACTTGCTGAGCATACTAACGGTGCTTGCGCTCGGTTTTCTCGCGCGGCAGGAGCCGGTCTATGTGCGCTATGCCTGCGTGCTGATCAGCTTTGCGTTCATCTGCGTGACGCTGGCCGACGGCGCGCGTTACCGCAGGAACCGCAGGCGCATGTATAGTCTCGCCGAGCGGACGGAACTGCTCCCGCGCGAGCTGCCGGAGCCGATCGACGGCCTTACGAAGGACTATGACGAGGTGATCCGCGCGCTGACGCGGGAGAACGAGCGCCTCCGAACCGAGAGCCTGCGCCAGCAGGAGGAGCAGAGGGAGTATTATACGCTCTGGGTGCATCAGATCAAGACCCCGATCTCGGCGATGCGCCTGTTGCTGGAGGCCGGAAACGACGAGCAGGCAAAGCTTCTCAGGCAGGAGCTCTTTAAGGTGGATCAATACGCCGATCTCGCGCTCAAGTTTGTCAAGCTTTCCGATCTCGCGGGCGACCTGATCGTGGAGCGCTGCGACCTCAACGAGATCGTCCGCGCGGCACTGAAGAAATACTCGCTCCTGTTCGTCTACAGCAAGCTCTCGGTACAGGTGGGGCCGCTTGCAAAGGACATACCGTGTGATCGCATGTGGCTGGAGTTCATCCTCTGCCAGCTGCTCTCCAACAGCGTGAAATATACCCATACGGGCAGTGTACGGATCTATATGGAGAACGGCGCGCTCGTCGTCGAGGACACCGGAATCGGCATACGCAAAGAAGACCTGCCGCGCATCTTCGAGAAGGGATACACGGGCTATAACGGGCGGATGGATACGCGCGCAAGCGGTATCGGCCTATATCTCGTGCGCCGTGCGGCGGATGCGCTCGGCATTCGCATCGAAGTTCGTTCCGAACTGGGCAAGGGTACGCGCGTTGCGCTGCATTTCCCCGTGCTGGACGAGTTCATGCAACTGTAGCGTAGAAACACGTATGTGACAAAACCGTAAGATTGCCGTTTTGAATTGTAAGGCGTTTCGATGGTTTAGCCGTACGGTTTTTTCGTACAATAGCCGCATCAAGCAAACATTGGAGGAAAACCTGTGTCTCTTCTTCAAGTAAAAGCGCTGGGCAAGGTATACAACAC
>CAYPEV010000260.1:0-2437 GCA_964409605.1 uncultured Christensenella sp.
CTCTATACGCAGGAGATGAGCGGACTAAGCTATCTTCAGCAGTTTGTCTATTTTGACGATGCGACGGCCGCCTCCGGCACCTGCGTCGCGCCGCCAGAAGTGGTGGTCAAGCTTACGGGAGGAACGCCGCTCAACGAAGTTACAATCGACGCAACCTATGATTACGCGGTGACGGGCGTTTCGTTTCTCGACGTGCGCGGCCAGAGCGAGCCCTACATCTCCTCGCTGGAGATCACCTTCCGCGACCGAGCGGGCACCTCAGAGCCGTTTACCGTGACACTGGACATCAACCATACGTTAGATTTTTCCAACTATCACGACGGCGGTACGCAAAAATATCAGCTTCCTTTGTCTCAATATCAAGAAGCTTCGTTTTCCTATGACGCCGAAGCGGTAAAGACCATCCCGTCGCTGCCCGTACCGGAGCCGGAACTGTACGGTTTATGGATTGCATCCGATAGTTTGGAGGCCTTTTCGAGCTATGCTGTACACAGCAACGATGATATTCCATTCTTGTTTTTTTATATCGACACGATGTACATCGGGCTATGCTCATCGGCGGCAAACGCGCGCGAGGTTCTGATGGATCCAGACAACGCGGCCGATCTTTGCACCATACTTGCGCAATATCCATTCGTCGTGGAACATGTCACCTACGCGCTTCAAAAAACACGTGCGGTTCCGATCATCGACACCTGCTGGATCACGCTGCAGCTCGATCAAATGGCAGCCCTGGATCTGTTCATGGAGGAAGGCTCGCTCGTTACATGGGAGGATAACGTCTATCAATACAGCGAGGGTGTTGAGTGGGGCGCGCCTTGGTAACGTTCCGCGGGTAACGCACGCAATGCAAGACACTTGCGACAAAGCGCCGCGCTGAAAAGCGCGGCGCTTTGTGTTGACGCACGGTTTATGCGTGCATTGGATCGATTATGACCCGAGCGTCTCTGCCTGCTCTTTGCCAAGCCCCGTCTTTTTGTTGCAGACGAGGAATGTCATATACAGCAGCGCGAGACAGCCAAGCAAAAAGAACGGCAGTCCGGAGAAGCCAATCGCCTGCCCGATCCAGCCGACGACCGGCGGCATCAGGGTCGCGCCGACATAGGCGGACGCCATCTGCAATCCGATGATCGCCTGCGAATATTGCGCGCCGAAGCGCTGCGGCGTGATGTGGATCAGGTTCGGGAACACGGGCGCGCAGCCGAGGCCAAAGAGCAAAAGCCCCGCGAGCGAGAAGATCTGCGGCAGCGGCAGCGCGAGCAGAAGCGCCCCGATGACCGCGACAACGAGACCCGCGTTGATCAGCACCCGCTCCTTCACCCGCATGGCGAGAAGCCCGGAAATCATGCGCCCGCCCATGATGCCGGAGAAGAACAGCGAACCCCAGCTTGCGGCAACGCTCGGATCCACGCCGCGCACACTGACAAAGTATGTCGCGGCCCACAGGCCCACGCTGGCTTCCCCCGCGCAATAGAAGAAAAACGAGAGAACGGCGAAGATCGCGCCGCGTCTTTGGATCGCCGTACGGTTGTCGATCTCGATTCGCTCGCCCAGCAGCTCGTCCGGCGTCGAATGGGAAACCTTGCCCCAGAGCGGCAGCGTCAGGAACATAACGAGCGCGAGCGACATCTGAATGATCGACACAAGACGGTATCCGCCCTGCCAGTAGCCGTTCTGTTTCAGGAAATGGGACATGATCAGGGGACTGATGGTAGCGCCCACACCCCAGAAGCTATGCAGAAAACTCATGTGGCTCGCCTTATAGTGGAGCGCAACATAGTTGTTCAGCGCGGCGTCGATCGCCCCGCCGCCGAGCCCGAGCGGAACGGCAAGCAGAAGGAGCACGACGAAGCTCTTCGTAAACGAGATCGCCAAGAGCGCGCTCGCGGTGAGCAGCACGCAGGCCGCGGTCACACCGCCCGTGCCGAAGCGGCGGATCACGCGGACGGAGACGAGGCTCGAGATCACCGTGCCTACGGTGATGCCGATGGAAACGATGCCCGCATAGGAAACGGGCGCGCCAAGCTGCGCGTAAGCAACGGGCCACGCAGCGCCAAGCATGGAGTCCGGCAGGCCGAGGCTGATGAACGCAAGATAGATGATGATCAGTAAAATAGTAGCCATGCGCGTATTCTATCGGTTTTTGTCAAAGATGGGAAGGGCTATTTTCCGCCAGGACGCAAAATTGCTGTAAACTGACGGAATTGTTGTAAAGAACGATCGAATGGCATCTCTTTCACAAAAATGTTGCCGTATCCACGTGGTTTTTCCCGCTGGATTCCGCTATACTCCTCTTATGCAAAAACACACACCATCAACGCATCAAAACACGACCGCCACGCGCGGACAGAAAATCGCCGCCGTCGTCTCCATCGCGGTGTTTTTCATCGTGCTCGTGCTGTTGACGGTCTTTGTCGGCGGACCGATCATCAAGACC
>CAYPEV010000260.1:2447-3161 GCA_964409605.1 uncultured Christensenella sp.
TCCCGCTTCCTTCCGCGCGTGGATTGACGCGCGCGGCGTATGGGGGCGCATTCTCTTCGTCGGCATCATGACGCTGCAGGTGATCATTGCGTTTATACCGGCGGAACCGCTGGAGCTCGCCGCGGGGTACGCGTTCGGCGCGGTCTGGGGCACGGTACTCGTCTGGCTTGGACTCGTGCTCGGCACAACGATCGTGTTCCTCTTCGTGCGAAAGATCGGCGTGAAGGCCGTCGAGGTCTTCTTTCCGCGGGAGAAGATCGATTCTCTCAAATACCTCAAGAATGAAAAGGCGCTCAACGCCGCGGCGTTTCTGCTCTTCCTGATCCCCGGCACGCCGAAGGATCTCTTGACCTATGTCGCGGGATTGACGAAGATACGCCTTCTGCCCTGGATCGTTTTGACGAGCATCGCACGGATCCCGTCCGTGCTCACCAGCACCATCAGCGGCAACGCACTCGGACTCGAGCGATACGGCCTCGCGATTATCGTCTTTGCCGCGACGGCGCTTGTTTCGGGCGTCGGGATCTTCTTCTATCAGCGGGCGCACAGAAAACGCGCGCTGGAGGAAGCTGCGCAGCGGCTCATCAACCAGCCGCTCCCGGAATATCCGGCAGAGGAACCCTTGGATGCGCCCGCAAAAGACACAGACCTGCCTCACGAAACAACGGATTCCCTACGCTAAAAATCCAAACATGCCGAACCCCGCGCCCGCGC
>CAYPEV010000261.1:0-3157 GCA_964409605.1 uncultured Christensenella sp.
TTCTGTTCGCCCAGACGTCACAACCCCTCCAGAAAGCAATACCCGCCTGCGGGGAGATCGGGTTTTTTGGAGGTTTGATCTCGGTGGTCATAACAGTAAAGTTGTTCATGAATGGTGCCCGCATTCGTTCCCAGCTTCAGCAGATACAGAGTGACTCCAATCCGGAATCGCATGCCGATCATCTTTCTGACGCTTTTGTCTCAACCGCAAAAATTCCGCTTCGTACAGGAGAGGAAATTTTTAATACTGTAAGCATGCGCTCCATGCGGACGAGTGTTATGTAATTCGTTTGATCGCATGTTGATCCGAGGTGTAGATGAAACAACGATAAAAACAAATGGGACACGACATAGAAAAAGAACCTGCTCACACAACAGGTTCTTTTTGCTTCTCTTTCTCGAAAGAAAAAGAAGGAGGATGGAAATGAGGGAATTGGTTTGGAATAAGTTTTTTATTTCACGATCACCGTTCCGGCTTTGCCGGTCAACGCGTCGACCGCTTTGTCGAGCGAGGTGATGATGGCGCGGCGTCCCGCTTTGCTGTTTGCAAACTTGACCGCGGCCTGAATCTTCGGCAGCATCGAGCCGGGCGCGAAATGCCCTTCTGCGATATACTGCTCTGCTTCGGCAACCGTGATCGTCGAGAGACGCTTCTCGTTCGGCTTGCCGTAGTTGAGGCAAACCTGCTCCACAGCGGTGAGCACTAAAAGCGCGTCCGCGTCCAGATCCTCCGCGAGGCGTTCGCTCGCGAGGTCTTTGTCGATGACCGCAGCGGTTCCAACGAGATCGCCGTTGTCCTCGCGGATCACAGGGATACCGCCGCCGCCGACGGTGATGACCACGAAACCGCCGTCGATGAGGCACTTGACCTCCGGCAGCTCGACGATCTCAATCGGCATGGGAGAAGCGACGACGCGGCGCCAGCCGCGGCCTGCGTCTTCCTTGACGGAATAGCCTTTTTCAGCCTGAAGCCTTTTGGCTTCCTCTTCGCTGTAGAAAGGACCGATGGGCTTCGAGGGCGCAAGGAACGCTTTGTCGTTTTTGTCGACGACGACCTGCGTGACGACGGTTGCCGCGCCGGTGTGGTTGCCGCGCGCGCGCAGCGCCTTCGTGAGGCCCTGTTGCATGTGATAGCCGATCATGCCCTGACTCATCGCGCCGCAAACGTCAAACGGCATTGCGGGGGTGACGCTGACAGAGTGTTCGTTCTGCAGCACGATGCGGCCGACCTGCGGGCCGTTGCCGTGCGCGAGGATGACATGATAGCCCTTTTCGATGATGTCCGCAATATAGACGGACGTTTTTTCAACGACATCCAGCTGCGCTTCCGCGGTTGCCGGGCCGTTCCCTTCCTGCAGCGCGTTGCCGCCCAGGGCGATGACCAACTTTTCCATGGAGTTCCTCCGAAATCTCAAAAAATTACAGAAATGCTAAAATTACTTTAGCATGCGTTTATACGCTTGTCAATTCATTCCTTATAATTATAGCGGTATTCTGAAAAATATATTTGAAATGAAGGTTATAAAAAGTTCAGATGCAGAAACGGATCAACGAAAAAAGAGATGGAAAATGCAAAAATTCACATAAACACCAATGAAACATAGGTTTCGAACGATAAAACACAAGAGAGCGCTCCGCTGATGATCTGTCTGTTTTGCAGTACAAAAAGCAAATGACTGCACGAAAGAACCGCTTGCAGAAAAAGCCCACGTAATTTCCGGCACAGGACGGCGTGAATAAAAAAAGTACGCGCGTATAATCGCTCCCGGTTCGTGGTTTTGATTCCACGAGCACAAGTCGGGCGCGCCGCTTGACTTCTTTTCCCGATTCCGATAGACTTACAATCGTATGCTAAAGGAATGGTACGAGATCAAAGGCGGTCAACGGCTCGAAGGAACCGTGACCATCAGCGGCGCGAAAAACGCCGCGGTCGCCATCATACCTGCCGCAGTCCTCGCGGGCGAAACGTGTGTTCTCGAGAATCTGCCGCATATTCAGGACGTCCAGAGCCTCAAGGAAATCTTGGAGGAGCTGGGCGTTAGCGTCGATTATACCGACGGAGATTGCATGCGCATCGACTCCCGCACGCTGACCACCACCAAGGCCCTCAGCGAAGCGGTAAGCAGCATGCGCGCGTCTTACTATCTGCTCGGCGCGCTGCTCGGCCGCTTTCATGAAGTGGAGCTCGCCCTCCCCGGCGGCTGCGTGATCGGCGCGCGTCCCATCGACCAGCACCTCAAGGGCATGCGCGCGCTCGGCGCGGAGGTGGAGCTGGACTGCGAACACAACATCGTCCGCGCAAAAGCGAAGCGGCTCATCGGCGCGGAGATCTTCTTCGACGTGGTCAGCGTGGGAGCCACCATCAACGTCATGCTCGCTGCCTGTATGGCGGAGGGAAACACCGTGCTCAGCAACGTCGCAAAAGAGCCGCATGTGGTCGACGTCGCAAACTTCCTCAATATGATGGGCGCTTCGGTTAAGGGCGCGGGCACGGACGTCATCCGCATCAGCGGCAGACCCCGTCTGCATGGCTGCGGCTATGCCATCATTCCGGATCAAATCGAAACCGGCACGTTTATGATCGCCACCGCCGCCACCATGGGCGACGTGATCATCAAAAAGGTGTTTCCGACGCATATGGAAGCCATCTCCGCAAAACTCATGGAGAGCGGCGCCCGCGTAATCGAAGGCGACGACGGGCGGGACTTCTTCCTCCGCGTGATCATGAACGACCGTCCCCGGCCGATCAACGTCAAAACCCTGCCGTATCCGGGATTCCCGACCGACCTGCAGCAGCCGATGATGGCGTATCTGTGCTCCAGCGCCGGGATTTCGACCATCAACGAAACCATCTTTGAAAACCGTTTCAACCACGTCAAGGAGCTTAGGCGCATGGGCGCTTCCATCAGCGTCAAGGACAACAACACCGCAAAGGTCAAGGGCATCCCCTCCCTGCGCGGCGCGGATATCTACGCGACCGACCTTCGCGCCGGCGCGTCGCTGATCGTCGCGGGACTCGCCGCAAGCGGAACCACCAATGTGCACAACATCCATTTCATCGACCGCGGATACGAATATCTCGACAAGAAGCTCACCGCCCTCGGCGCGCAGATTTTGAGGAGAGAGAAGTAGGCCCTTCTTTTCTTGAAAGAAAAGAA
>CAYPEV010000262.1:0-3153 GCA_964409605.1 uncultured Christensenella sp.
GCTTGTGAAGTCGGGATACAGCGTTTCGTCCGGATACCAGCGCCACCAGAGCGGAGGTCCGCCGTTCTTTCCGCGTCTGCCCTGCCAGTCCTCGATCCACAGCGCGGAGACGTTTGCTCCGCGCACCTCGCAGGCGGCGATCACGCGCTCCGCTGCCGCTGTCCCGCCGCGAAGGCCGAGGATGGTGCCGTATGCAAACTCCGGCAGCGGCTTGAGCCGGCCCGTTACCGCCGTGTGCCGCTCGATCAGCTCAAGCGGGGTTTCCGCGTGGAAGAGCCAGCCGGAGAGCGCGCCACCGACCGCATCCAGCGTGACGAGGCGGCTGCTTTTCCTGCCAAGGTCGAAGTGATAGATCGTCGATTGATCGAAGGAAAACGCGCGGCGTGCGCTCGTGACGAACACCGGCATTGGCGCGTAGGTGGTGTAGGCGTCGCCCGCAGCGCCGGGGCTCGCGAGATTGACGAGCGTGCTCAGCGGCTGCGCGCCGCGGCCGATGCCCTGCTCGCTGACACAGAGGCGGAAGCGCTTTCTGCGCATGTCCAGATGCGTAAACTGCTCGCCAAAGCCGTAGAAGCTCTCCTTTTTACAGGCGTCAAAGCACAGGCGGATCTCGTCATAACCTGGCAGCGACACAGTAAAGCGAAGCCCTTCCGTTTCGGCGGAAAAGCGCACGGAAAAGGGCACGGCCGCCGTAGCCCTGAGCTTCCCTGTGAGCATGACGGCGTCTCCATCCGTCGAGACGGAAAAGTCGGGCTGGCAATAGGAAACAGCGCGAATGCGGCGGTTGAGCCGCACGCTGCCAAAGAGCGTTTTCGGGCGCATGTCCGCGCGAACGCCGGCGAGAAAGCGGGGGCCGCATCGCAAGAGCTCCCGCTCTCCCGAGAGAATGCGGAACCCTGCAGATGTCCGCTCCAATGCGTACGCCCCGAATGGTATCTGCTGCACGACGCGCTCGCTCCTCATGCGTCGGAATCCGCCGCGGGCGCGGACGCAGGCTGACCCACCCAAAGATCGCCAAACGCCATGCCGGAGATGTGCTCGCAGGCGGCGATCTGCTCCGCGTCCTGCGTGGGGCTGCCGGTCTCGCGCTTATACGCGATGGCGGCGCACATCTTTGCATGCGCCTGCTTGTTCAGCCGGTATTTCGCGCCGAGGAACACAGCCGCGATCGTAAAGAGAATCGGCACGATGGTGAACATGATGCGAACGCCGAGCAGCGCCGTCGGCGTCTGCGTGACGATCTGCCCTGCGGAAGACTCCACATAACCGAACAGATCCAGCGCGACGCCGGTCAGGAAAATCGCGATACCGCTCGAGAATGTGCGCACGAATGTCGCCATGCCGGCGTAGATGCCGCTGCCATGCGTGCCGGTGATCATCTCGTCGGTATCCGGCAGGTCGGGCAGCAGCGTATACGGCACAAAGGCGGATGCGCTCGCGCCGAGGCCGCTGAGCACGCAGACCAGCACGATGGCGGGAAGCCCCGCCTTGGCGCCGAGGAAGAAGGCGATTGCAAGGCCAAGGATACGGATGGGCAGCGTGGTATACGCCGGCACATGCTTGCCGTATTTTTTTGCGATCCAGTTGTTGACCGGTAACACGAGAATACCCACGAGCATCGTGATGCCGGAGACGATGGTCATCAGCCCGCCGCGCTGCAGGATATCGCTCAGCCAGAATGCCGTGACGGCGGTGAACACATCCGTCGCGGCCTGCGCGCAGATGAAGATGCCGACGAACTGCAGGAAGGTCTTGTTTTTCAGCGCCTTGCCGAACTGCCGCATGAGATCCGGCAGCTTGAGCACGTCGCTTTCCGCGTAGTTCGGGTTTTCCCAGGTGGAGAAGAACGTGATCAGGATCGGTAGCGCAAAGAAGAGCGCGAAGATGCCGCTCATGATAAGAAAGCTCGTCGGCGTCCTGCTCTCGACGGGCCCGAGAATCATCGGCGGAACGGTGACGGAGATCGTAGCCGCGATGTTCGAAATCAGGATGCGGATGCTGCTGTAGCCCGCGCGCGCCTCATAATCGTCCACCATATCCGGCAGCAGCGCGTTATAGGGCACCTGAATGATCGAAAACGACGTCGAAAACAGCAGATACATCACGATATAGTAGATGAATTTCAGCGTCGTGCTCTGGATGCCGAAGCTGTACCACAGCGCGGTGAAGGTCACGATCACCGGAATGATACCGATGAGCAGGAAGATGCGCCTGCGGCCGAAGCGGGAACGTGTCCGATCCGTGATCAGGCCCAGCGTCGGATCGACGATGGCATCCCAGAACTTGCCGACC
This sequence comes from uncultured Christensenella sp., assembly GCA_964409605.1. GTDB lineage: Bacteria > Bacillota > Clostridia > Christensenellales > CAG-138 > UBA7703. Next base: position 2,293 of record CAYPEV010000262.1, read on the forward strand.
ATGACGATGATGCCGGCGAGCGCCGCGGGAATGCCCTCGATTGTCACGAGAAAATTGAGGAACAGCAGCGAGGTCAGCGCAAACGCGCCGCCACCGAGGACGTCCGCCGCGGCATAGCCGAACTTGGACTTGAGCGTGTACTTTTTGTTGGACATGACAAGAGACCGCCTTTCAGCTGTATAGTTTTGATTTGCGAGCGGGTGAGAGGCTCGAAATGGATGGCTGCATGTGGAGGGCGGCAAAATCGCACACGAATTAATTAGAGTAATTAATTAAATGCAATACTAGAATACGCACCGCAGAGGCGGTTGTCAATATGGAGTTGTATGAAACACGCCGCACAATAAAGCTCGACGCAAAACCGCCCGGTTACCCGGACGGCTTTGCATCATACAATCATGGGCGTGGGGTTCGCCTCATGCCCCTGTGAGAGGAACGAAGGGATGGAGGGGCTCGAACCCACGGCACCATTGATCTGCATCCAAGCTCCCCACGAGGGAGCGACGCATCGCACTTGGAATAACCAAGTACCTTCATGACATTTCAATCCACGTTCCCCACGGGAGGAGCGACAATACCGCTCTTTATTTGCTATCGGTACTACATATTTCAATCCACGCTCTCCGCGGGGGGAGCGACGCGCGCAGCGGGCTAAAATGCGTCCTCTATCGTATTTCAATCCACGCTCCTTGCGAGGGGGGCGACGCATCCCGGCACACTATGTTGTGCCGGACGCACATTTCAAACCACGCCCCCCGCGAGGGGAGCGACCGAAACGGCGTTTGAGCAAATGGGAAAAGACCTGGAATTTCAATCCACGCCCCCCGCGAGGGAGCGACGCAGAGGGCTTCTGCCTCATGC
>CAYPEV010000263.1:0-3109 GCA_964409605.1 uncultured Christensenella sp.
GAGTAAAACAGGAACACATGACGAAAGACCCGAGACAACGGCTGGAAGAGGGCGTCTCCCATCTGGTGGACGAGCGCAGGATCATCAGCGGAATCGCGGTTTCCTATGGCGACCGCACGCGCGGGGAAGCGTTCTGCCGCGGCAGCCTGCGCGAGGTACGCCTGCAGGACGGCGCATTCGTGCCGGATGCCGCCCCGCTTGAGACGGACTCCGTCTTCGACCTTGCCTCCGTCACGAAGCTCTTTACGTGCATCGCCGTGCTGCAGCTGGTCGAGCGCGGAAAACTCCGGCTCGATCAGACCGTCGGCAGCGTGGACAAGCGTTTCCCGCATATACGGGACATATCCGTCGAGGATCTTTTGAGTTTCCGCGCAAACCTGCAGACCACCGCGCGCATGGACGCGGCAAAGACCGCCGCCGAAGCGGAAGCGCTGCTGTTCGAGATCCGCCAAGGCCCGCCGCCCACGCGAAAATACTATACCGACATGGGTTCCATGGTGCTCAAGTACCTCGTCGAGTCCGTATCCGATGCACTCTTTTGGGATGTCCTGCGGGAGAATATGATTCGTCCGCTCGGCATGACGCGCACGTTTGCCGAGGTGCCGAAAGAGCTGCTTTCGCAGACGGTGGACTGCAACTACGAGCGGCGGATCGTCAACGGCGCTTTCCGGCTGGACACCGCCTGCCCGCCGGGCACGGTGCACGACCCCAAGGCGCGCCTGCTCAACACGGGCCTCTCCGCGCCCTGCGGCCACGCGGGCTTGTTCGCGAGCCTCGACGACATGACGACGCTCGCGCGCGGGCTGCTCGGCGGCGCGCTGCTCAGCCGCAAAACCCTCCTCGAAATCGGCGTGAACCGCACGGGCGGCAAGCTGCCGGACGGTTCCGACTCGCAGTATATGGGCTATCTGTGCTACTCCAAGCAGCCGGTGCAAACCTTCAGCGAGGTGCCCGCGTATTTCGGCCCGCGCACCATCGCGCTCAACGGCTTTACGGGCAACCATTTCTCCATCGATCCGGAGAAGAACCAGTTTATGATCCTGCTCGCCAACCGCATCCACAACCGGGCCACGACCGTGACCGGCCGCGCAAACCCCGAGGACAAGACCGAGACCATCCTCTGGGAGGACGGAAAGACGTACATCGTCTCGCAGAACTTCGTCTACACCAAGGACAAATTCTTGAAGAATCACATCGGGGACATTCTGGCGGGGTATTGATGCCCCGCACAGGGCAGCAAAAGAGCCGGCGCGTTGGTACAGACGCGCCGGCTCTTTTGCGATGCGGGGGTTACTCCGCCAGATTGCGCGCCGCAGCGAGCCGCCGGGAGGCGCGCCGCTCAAGCAGCAGATTCAGCGCAAGGCCGAGGGCAACCAATGTCCCGCCGATGAGATTCTCGATCGATAGTGCTCCGTCTATCCACGCGTCCAGGAGCACACCCGTGAACACCTGTCCCACAAACATCAGAAGCGTGATATACAGCTGCGGAATCTTCACCACGACAAGATTGCTCAACCAAACGGTGGCAACACCAATCGCGCCGCCGAGGTAAGACCACCAGTCGGGCGCAAATACGAGGCCCGCCCAGACGGGTTCCTTCGCGCCGAGCAGCAGGAACAGCGGAATAACGGTGATCAGCCCGCAGACATAGTTGAAAAACGTGCTGATATACATGCTGGTCGCATCCGCAAGCCGGGAGTTGTAGGAACGGGAGATGACGAGCAGCACACCGGAAAGAAACACCGCAAGCACCGGCCAGAGCGCAAATCCGCCGCCCATCATCCAGACGATGCCGCCCGCGACCAGCAGAATGCCGAAGATCTGATAGGCACGAAACGGGTGCTTCCTCATCCCGAACAGCCCGAACTGATCCACCAGCGCGCCCGCCATGCTCTGGCCAAAGAGGCCGATGGCGAGAATCGCGGAGAGGCTGATCTTACCGAAGGCATAGTTGACGCTCGCCGTGGTTGCAACACCCAGCACGCCGCCAAGATACAGATACCACGGCTGGCGCTTTACAAACGGCTTTTCGCGGCGCGCGAGAATGATCCCGCCGATGAGGATCAATCCTACGATATGGATGACGACCGTCGCGGCATATATGCCGTAAACCACGGTCAAGCCGCCGTTGAAGGCGATCATCACCGCGACGAGTATGCCGGTGAACAAAGACGCAAGATAATACATAAAGGGGTTGCTCCAGATGAAATTTCACGTGTCGCGCCGTCATGTGATTCACATGCGGCGCTGGTTGACACCTTGAGTATAGAACCTTCTCTTGACGCGGCATATGACATATGTCACACTGAGGCAAGAGAAATCAGGATCGGAGAACGGCATGCAGAAACAGAAGCTGACACAGGATTACGCGCCCGTGCTCGCGGAATACGCGCTGGACTGGCTGGACCTTTCGTCCGCCTTTTTGCTGCGCTTTGAGCGCTGCGAATGGATGCTGCGCGCCGAGGAGGAAATCGACTACCTCTACGTCATGCTCTCCGGCAAGGCAAAGGTTCTGATGGGCGACGAGAGCGGACGGAATCTGCTGCTGTGCTACTATATTTCGGAAGGCATCATGGGCGATATCGAGCTGATGATGGGGCGCAAAGAGGCGATCTCATCCGTCCAGGCGGTGACGCCCGTCGTCTGCATCGCGCTGCCGCTGAGCGTCTACGCGCCCGCGCTGATGACGCATCTGCCGTTTGCGCTGCGCGCGGCAAAGGGACTTGCGACCAAGCTGCACGCCAGCGTCGCCAGCACGACGGAGATCATCCTTCGTCCGTTCGAAACGCGCCTGTGCGCGTATCTTCTGCAGGGCGCGCAGGGCGGCGTGTTCGCCGAGCGATTGATCGACGTTTCGGATCAACTCGGCGTAAGCTATCGTCATCTGCTGCGCTCGCTGAAAATGCTCTGCGAACAAGGCCTGCTGGAAAAACAGGCGGACGGATACCACATCCTCAACGACGCGCTGCTGCGCGAAAAAGCCGCCGAATGAAAACGGCGGCTTTTTTTGTGTTGCGCGTACAATAGGCGCGGCAGATTACCCCTTTGGTTTCACCGCGCGGGTGGCGACAAACGTCGGAATGTTCCTCTCGTGCAGTTTTCCGTAGCC
>CAYPEV010000264.1:0-3097 GCA_964409605.1 uncultured Christensenella sp.
CAAAGGCATACAGACTGCTTGCGGTCGCCCGCTTTTTGCCCGAAAGAACAAGCGAAAGCAGCTCGTTTGCGCTGCGTTCGTTGTTGTCAAAATGAAAGCATTCGAAGTATTTCGTCCGCGCATCCCTGTTTGTCTTTTCTAAAAATGTCTGCCAGAACATCTCGATCGTCATGTGTATTCCCCCCCACGATATCATCATCGGCTATTATCCTATCAGACGCATCCATGCGGTGCAATGCCGCTGATTGGCGTTTCTTTCCGTGACTTGGTTACGGTCTGCCCACACAAAATGCACTACGCTATAAAAAAGAAGTTTTGAGCAGAGGTAATCGCTTGAGTAACAGTATTTGGAGTCAGATGTTCGGCGGCGAGCCGGAACAGAAGCAGCCCGCGGGCGCAGACGCCGTGATTCGCGTCAACCGCAACCGTTGTCCCGAAAACCATCCCTGCCCTTCCGTCCGGGTCTGCCCGGTTGAAGCGCTTTCGCAGGTTCGCTTTTCCGCCCCAACCGCCGATATGGACAAATGCATCAAGTGCGGCAAATGCGTGCGCTATTGCCCGATGGGTGCGATCACGCTTGCCTGACGAGTTTTCCAGCATCAGAGGAGTATCGCTTATGAAACATTTTGCCAGATTATTCATCCTTGCGCTTTCCGCGCTAACGCTCTCCGCCTGCGCCGCACCCGCGGCGAAGACGGAAACAACGCCTTCCCCCGCGCCGACAGCGGAATATAAAAAGATCTCCGCGGCAGACGCAAAAGTCCGCATCGACAGCGGAGACGCGATCGTCATTCTCGACGTGCGCACGCAGGAGGAATATGACGCGGGGCATATCGCGGGCGCAATCCTGATACCCAACGAGACGATCACGACGGAGCAGCCGAAGCTATTGCCCGATCTCGACGCGGAGATCCTCGTCTACTGCCGCAGTGGCAACCGCAGCGCGCAGGCGGCGAACAAGCTCCTCGCCATCGGCTATACGAATGTGGTCGATTTCGGCGGCATTATCGACTGGCCATACGAGGTCGTTACCGACTGATTGCTATATCATCTTCATCCCCAGAGTCGAACCCCCATGTTGTTCCTATCTCGCAGAAAACCGCCCAAGCGATTGGACGGTTTTTTGTTTGGAGATTTCTTACACTGTGGATTTCACAGTACAAAAAGAGACCTTTCGTAATCTTTTACAAAATATCGCTTCCCTTTTTGTATAACGCTGTGTCCTTCCATCTCAAGTCGCTTCTTCTGTCCCTCAACTCCTTCGGGATACTTTTCGTTGAGCGCTCCGTCCTTCTTTAACGTGCGCCAGAACGGTGTTTCGTCTGTTCCGCGCTCTATCGATGCCTTCGCCACGATGTTGATGAAGATTCCCGCCGTAAGCGGGCAAGTGCTGTCCGCGCCAAACCGCACGGCGAGATGCGCGCGGATGCGATCGCTCGTGATCAGTTTTCCCGCGGGAATTCTGCGCATGATTGTATCGTAAGCAATCGGCGGCGCGATCAAAAGTCTTGTTCCGCCGTAGAGCACAATCGCCTTTGAATCTTCGAGAATGGAGATTTTCGGCAGATCCGCGCTATCATGCAGCTTGTCGTTGAACGAGCGTTTTGCCATTTTCTTCCCTCCCGTTTTGTAAAAAATCAGGACGCACGCTTGACTGCAATCGGCAGCAGTCGATTTGTCTCCTCGATATAGCGCGCAAATCCCTCCTTGTAGCCCGACATGCGTTTTTCCGCCATGGGGATGCTGATGAAGAGGAACATCAGCGTGTTGACGAGCGCGCCAAGACCCAGCGCCCAGAGATCCGGGCGCACCGAGAGCATCACCGCGTAAACGCCCCACCACATCAGGATTTCGCCGAGATAGTTCGGGTGCCGCGCGTGCCGCCAGACGCCGCTGCGGATGATCTGGCCCCGATTGGCCGCCCGCCTCCGGAAGCGGTGCAGCTGAACATCCGCGACGAGCTGGAGCGTCGCCGCGCAAAGGCACAGCGCAAAGCCAAGCAGCGTCACAAGATTGATTCCGCCTGTTTGGATATAGTGGAGCGCGGGCAGGAGGCAAAGATAGACCACAAGGGTCGGAAAGAGCATGATTCCAAAGAGGCTCACAAACGGATACAGCACGCCGCTCTTCTTTGCAAGCATCGTATACCGCCAATCCTGATGGCTATATCCACGGAACGTATAGGCCCAGTTTGCGGTCAGGCGAACACCCCAGTAGGACACGCAAAGCAGCAGAAGCGCGGTGCCCGCATCCCAAACGCCGAATTTTGCGATGCTCAGCGGCAGGATCACGAGCGGCGCCACCGACCAGTAGGGATCATACACCGAAGCATTGCCCAACGGCAGACTCACGAGGTAGAGGAACACCGTCGCAGAGACATCCGCAGCGAACACATGGAAAAACACACCGCCGCGCGCGCGGGCAAAGACAAACAAACCCACCGCGACCGCAGCCGCATAGACGGCCAGCGTAAATAGAAAGCTTTGGAATCTGCTTTGCTTCATCGATTTTCCTCAATTCTATCGCCTTAGCGCGCGCTTTGCCGCCTCCGTCACGTGCGCCATCAGAACAGAAGTGGTCACCGTGCCGACGCCGCCGGGAACAGGCGTGATCGCGCCCGCGATCGGCTCCGCAGCCGCAAAATCGACATCTCCCGTCATCTTGCCCGCGGCGTCAAAATTGATCCCGACATCCAGCACGACCGCGCCGGGAGAGATGTATTCCGCGCCGACGACGCCCGCGCGGCCCGCCGCGACGACGAGGATCTCTGCGCGCCTGGTTTCGGCGGGCATGTTTGTTGTTCTGGTGTGGCAGATGGTCACCGTCGCGTTCTGTTGCAGCAGCATCATCGCCACGGGCTTGCCGATGACGAGGCTCCTTCCGATCACGACCGTGCGCTTACCCGCGGGATCGATCCCGTAATGCGCCAGAATTTCCATGCAGGCGCGCGCCGTACAGGGCGGAAAGCCACGCTTCGTCCCCGTAAACACGCCGGCGAGCGAACCTTCCGTGATGCCGTCGATGTCTTTCTCCGGCAGCAACGCTTCCCGCGCACGCATGTCGTCGATGTGCTTTGGCAGCGGGCGCAGCATCAGGC
>CAYPEV010000265.1:0-3066 GCA_964409605.1 uncultured Christensenella sp.
CTTTCCTTGCTCCTCACCGCCTGCGGGCAGAAGGAAAAGGGTATCGTTCTTGCCATCGGCGAAGAAAAGGGAAAAGCGGCAGGGCTGGCGCTGATCAATCTCGCGTTTGATGTGAACGAGACCGAAGCAAGCGTGGAGTATCAGGCGCGCCCGGCGGCGACTTCTCAGGATGGAACCACTGGGGAAACAGTCACTTTGGAGCCAGACCGAGTCTATGTCGTCAAAGCGGCTCCGGAAAATGGCGAAACCGAATACTACTACGCGGAGGTGGACGCGGTAACGGGTTTTGCTTTCCGTGCGGAACGGCTTCTGTCCGGCATCGTCTTGACGGAAGAACAGCAAAAACAGGCGGAAACGCTCGGAACACTGGAAGAGTTTCAACCGGACACCCTCTTGTCCGCGCAAGAGGACGCGCGGATCATCGTCGCCGATCTGATGGAAAACCGCCTGGAGAAAAGCGTTCCGATTCTTAGAATGTACCCGGATATGATTGAATCGGACAGCGTGGATTTTCCGAAGGTCATGCTGGAATACTTCGTGATCATGGAGGATGGAAAGGTCTATAACCTAACGCTTTGTTGGCCAACCATGGAACTCGTCAAAGTCTATATCCGCGACTAAAAGATTTCAGGAGAACATCATGAAACGAAAAGTAACCCTACTCACCGCAATTATTCTCTCTCTTTCTTTGCTCCTCGCAGCCTGTGGACAGAAGGACATCGGCGAGGCGAAGGCGAAAGAGATCGGGCTCAATTATATCAACAAGTATTTTAATGCGAATGAGACAGAGGCAACGGTTTATCACGAGCTGCAGGAATGCTACCCGGAGCAATCGGGTGCGTTTTCGACCAACGGCGACGCCGAGTTCTTCTATCGTTGGGTCTATCGCGTTCAAGTTCCGCTTGCTGCCTCGCTCATGAAGTATGAGGTTTATCTTCTCGCCGCTACTGGGGATTTGATGTATGCAAACCAACACGAAATGAACATCATCCTGAGCGACGATCAGAAGGAGCGGGCAAATAAATTATTCGCGGACGAAAAGAGTTGGGGGAAGCAACACGCAGAAGCTTTGAGTGAACTCTATCAGGCTTGTTATGACTGGACGATTCGGAATCTTGATGAGCCGCATCCGATCTTTCTGAACACGGACATTTATCACCAGCCGAATGACTCTTTGCAAAGGACGTTTTCCGCCCCCTGCTATGTCGTAACACGAGATGGTCGCGTGTATTCTCTGACGATGGAGTGGCCATCGTTGCAGGTGCTGAGCATTTCGGTGATCAACGATCCGAATTCGTTCGATTGATCCCGAAAGCAGTTGAACGTAACGAGCAACACGATTCCCGATGGAAACGAGCAAAGGAGAACTACATGAAACGAAAGCTATTTCTACTCATCGCAATCATACTGACGTTATCTCTCTGTATGACCGCCTGCACACAGGGCGCCGTCGGAGAAGCAAAAGCCAAACAGCTCGCGCTGGACAACATCAACAAGGTGTTTCAGACGAATCAGACCGAAGCCACCGTTACGCGCGAGCAGATGGGCTGTCTGCCGGATCAAGTGGGGGCCATGGCAACCGCGGGCAACGCGGAGAACACGTCCCGCTGGCTCTACATCGTGGAAGTGCCGTCGCGCGACGACACGAAATATGAAGCGTATGTCGTGGAGAGCACGGGCGAGGTGATCTTCCTCGCGCAGAACGAATCCAACATTACCCTGACCGCCGAACAGAAAAAACAGGCGGAGGAGCTGCTCGCGGCGGAAGCGGACTACGGCAGGGAACACCAGAAAACGTTTACGCTGATGAAGGAAGCATGCCGCGAATGGGCGATTGCGAATCTCGGCGACGGGCATCCGATCCTGCTGGATGCGCTGCGCGGCAGAATGCCGGATGCGCCCGCGCGGGAGACGTATACGGCGGACTACTACGTCGTGACCAACGACGCGCGGGTCTATTGCGTGACGATGTACTGGCCCTCCCTGCAGATGCTGAACATCAACGTGGAGAACGCGAAATAAGGAGACCTCTATAGAAGCGTGTACCATCCGCGCTATCGCAAATACAAAAACAGGGCGCGCCGTTTCCGGCGCGCCCGTTGCGTTGCTTGCGTTGATTTGGTCTTAGTCTTCCAGACCCGCCTGGCGTTCCACGCCGGCTTTTTCCAGCTTCTTGAGCATGGCGGCGGGGTCTTTGACCTTCGCGAGGAAGATCATGGCCGCGATGATGTACGGCTTGAAGGAAGCCTGCTTGTAGAGCGGGTCGCGGTAGCGGTCGAACACCGTTGCGGCGACTTCGCCCGCTTCGCAGCTGACGCCCGTGATGTCGGCGGGCAGGCAGTGGAGGTAGAGCGCCTTGCCGTCCTTGGTGGAGGCCATCAGCTCTTCGGTGCACTCCCAGTCCTTGTGCTCGGCGTTCTGCTTGAGCAGCTTCTTCTCGAGATGCTTGATGCCGTCGCTGTCGCCTTTGGCATAGAGCTCCGTGCGCTCTTCCATCGCCTTAAACGGCGCCCAGCTCTTGGGGTACACGATGTCCGCGTCTTTGAACGCTTCCGCCATGTCGTTGGTGACGGTGAATTTGCCGCCGCTCTCCGCGCTCTGGCGCTTTGCGACTTCGATCACGTCGTCCATGACTTCGTATCCTTCCGGATGGGCCAGAACGACTTCCATACCAAAGCGGGTGAAGAGGCCGATGACGCCCTGCGGGACGGACAGCGGCTTGCCGTAGCTGGGGCTGTAGGCCCACGTCATGGCGATCTTCTTGCCCTTGAGGTTTTCCACGCCGCCGAGTTCGCGGATGCAATGCGCCATGTCGGCCATGCACTGCGTCGGGTGGTCGATGTCGCACTGGAGATTGACCAGCGTCGGCTTCTGCTCGAGCACACCGTCGATGTTGCCCTGCTTGACGGAGTCGACAACCTCGTGCATATAGGTGTTGCCCTTGCCGATGTACATGTCGTCGCGAATGCCGATGACGTCCGCCATGAAGCTGATCATGTTGGCGGTTTCGCGGACGGTTTCGCCGTGCGCAATCTGGCTCTTGCCTTCGTCGAGATCCTGCACTTC
>CAYPEV010000266.1:0-3022 GCA_964409605.1 uncultured Christensenella sp.
TTCTGGCCGTAGACGCCGGCGATCGCGTCGCGAATGACCTTGATGGTCGTGTTCGCGTCTTCGTTTGTCGCGGTTTTGCCCGTGCCGATGGCCCAGATGGGTTCATAGGCGATGACCGAGCGAACCACTTCCTCCGCCGTAAAGCCCGCGAGCGCCGCGACGGTCTGCTTGCTGACGATGGTGTCCGTTACGCCGCTTTCGCGCTGTTCGAGACTCTCGCCCACGCAGATGATGGGTGTAATGTTTGCGTCCAGCGCGGCCTTTGCGCGCTTGTTGACGGTCTCATCCGTTTCGCCGAAATACTGCCTGCGCTCGCTGTGGCCAACGATAGCGTGGGTCACCCCCATGGCGAGCAGCATATCCGCGCTGATTTCCCCCGTGAACGCGCCCTTGGGCGCCCAGTGGATATTCTGCGCGCCGAGTTTGATGTTGGTGCCGACGAGCAGCTTGCCAACCAGCGCGAGGTCGACATATGGCGGGCAGACGACGACTTCGCAAGCCGCGTCCTTCACCAGCGGGATCAACTCCGCAACCAGGCGCTCCGCCTCGGCGGGGGTCATATTCATCTTCCAATTGCCAGCAATGATCGGTTTTCTCATGTTCTCTTATTCCTTTCGGTATGCGTTGGTTGTTTTGAAACTTGTTATGATACGATCAGACGAAGCCCGATCGGTATGATCTTCTTGAAGAAACCGCCGGAGCGCGGCATGCGCTCCGGCGGACGTGTGTTTCTCTTTACTTGTCGTTGAGCACGGCCACACCCGGGAGCACCTTGCCCTCGAGGTATTCGAGAGAGGCGCCGCCGCCGGTGGAGATGTGCGTCATCTGCTTGGCAAAGCCGAGCTTTTTCACAGCGGAGGCAGAGTCGCCGCCACCGATGATCGTCGTACCCTTGCATTCCGCGCAGGCCGCGGCAACCGCGCGCGTGCCTTCGGCAAACGCCGGCATTTCGAACACGCCCATGGGTCCGTTCCAGATGACTGTCTTGGCTTCGACGATGGTCTTGCGGAAGAGCTCGCAGGTCTTGGGTCCGATGTCGAGGCCCATCCAACCCTCCGGCATGCAGCAGGAATCCACAACCTTGTGCTCGGCATCCGCGGCGTATGCGGTCGCGACCACATTGTCGATCGGCAGCAGGAAGTTCACGCCCTTGGCGCTGGCCTTTGCCATGATTTCCTTGGCGAGTTCGACGCTGTCCGCATCCAGAAGCGAAGTGCCGATTTCGAGGCCCTTCGCCTTGAAGAAGGTATATGCCATGCCGCCGCCGATGATCAGCGAATCGCATTTATCGAGCAGGTTGGTGATGACGCCGATTTTGTCGGATACTTTCGCGCCGCCAAGGATTGCGACGAACGGACGCTCCGGATCTTCCAGCGCCTTGCCCATGATGCCGAGCTCTTTGCCGATCAAAAAGCCTGCGACCGCGGGCAGATAGGCGGCGACACCCGCTGTGGAGGCATGCGCGCGGTGCACGGTGCCGAAAGCATCGGACACATACAGGTCCGCAAGGCTCGCGAGTTCTTTGGCGAACGCGGGATCGTTCTTTTCCTCTTCCGGGTGAAAACGGACGTTCTCAAGCAGGACGATTTCGCCGTCCTTCATATCCGCAACCGCACTCTTGGCGGATTCGCCGATCACGTCGTCCGCCATCCAGATGCGCGTATCGGGCAGAAGCTCGCTCAGGCGCTCGCCGACGGGGGCAAGCGAAAACTCCGGGGTAACACCCTTGGGACGTCCCAGATGGGAGCAGAGGATCACTTTTGCTTTGTGGTCAAGCAGGTACTGAATCGTCGGGAGAGCCGCGACGATCCGTTTGTCGTCTCCAACCTTTCCTTCGGGTGTGAGCGGCACGTTGAAGTCCACGCGTACAAGCACGCGTTTTCCTGCGACATCAATATCCTCAATCGTCTTTTTCGCCATAGTGGTATTCCTCCGTGTTATTTTATTCAATCATTTTTTATCGATTTATTATAGCACGCTTCCCCCTGTTTGAACAGGAATGCGCACAAGAATCCGGTAATTCTTCCCCGTCTTCCGGCACACAGAAAGCTGGCGGAGCCGCGCACAACGCGCGCGAATTGCCGCCGGGGTGTATGGGTGTTGCGCCGCTTGCAACGGCAGCGCCTGAGAACGAATCGCGTTTTATATACAATATCGCCCTAGTTCTTTTACCACAACTGCGGATGAAAAGTCAATCTCTTTTTTTACCGCTTCCTCGGTATCGTATTTTCCCCAGAGATGCGTCAAATACAGCGTCTTGACGCCGGCGTTTCGCGCGAGCGCGCAGGCCTCCTTGACGTTCAGGTGCGGGCCGGTCTGCGTGCCGTCTACAAAGCACGCGTCCGCAAGCAGCGCGTCCGCGCCCATCGGCCCCCGCTCTATGCCGGGATACGGTTTCGTGTCGCCTGTGAAGAACAGCGACGCGCCGTTTGCCGCCGTGATGCGCATGCCGTTGGTCGGCACGGGGTGCGCCATCGGCACAAAGGCAAAGTGCAGCGAACCGATCTGAATCTCGTCGCCCCCCCTGACGGTGTGCTGGTCAAAGAGCGCGCCGTTCGTAATCGCTTTCAGCGTATCAAACGGTTCCGCGGGGGTATACAGCGGCACGCGCACCTTTTCGCGGCCTTCGGGAACGTCCTGAAAATCCAGCGCATAACGCATCACAAACAGGTCGGAGCAATGGTCAAAGTGCAGGTGCGAAAGCACGATCGCGTCCAGCTCTTCGGGGCGCAGGATGCCGAGCAAGCGCGAGAGCACGCCGCTGCCGCAGTCGACCAGCACGCGCGTTGCGCCGTCCTCGATCAGATAGCCGCTGCATGCGCCGCCCGGGCGCGGATATGGGCCGTGTCTGCCCAGAACGGTTAGAAACATAATCCCTCCTCCGGCTCTGTCAATCGATCGGTCGGCGGATCTCCAGCATCTTGTCCGGCTGCATCACAGGCATATAGCGCAGCACGAGCGCGCCTAAGAGGCAGCACACAACCGCCTGCAGCAGCTGCATCAGCAGCGTGATGCCCACGAC
>CAYPEV010000267.1:0-2895 GCA_964409605.1 uncultured Christensenella sp.
CACGCGCATCGAGCTTCGTCAGATCGGCGTGCGCGACGAGGCCAAGATGCTCGGCGGACTGGGCTCCTGCGGCAGAGTGGTCTGCTGCAAGCAGTTTTTGGACGATTTCCATCCTGTGTCGATCAAGATGGCCAAAGAGCAGAACCTCTCCCTCAGCCCGACGAAGATCAGCGGCCTTTGCGGCAGGCTGATGTGCTGCCTGCAATATGAGCAGAGCGGATATGAGGAGATGAAGCGGCGCATGCCGCACGTCAACCGTGAAATCCTCACGCCGGATGGCATCGGCACCGTGGTGGACAACAACGTCATCACCGAGAAGACCAAGGTGCGCCTGACTATGCCGGATGGCAGCATCGACCTGCGGGAGTTCCACTATACGCTGCTGGCAAAGCCCGGCGAAGCGCTGCCGCAGCAGCCGGTGCAGAACGCGCCGAGCGCTCAGCCCGCGCAGGCGCCCCAGAATGCACCGCGCACGGAGCGCGAGCAAGCGGCGGAAACAAAGCCTTCTGCAGACGGCGCGGGTGCGCAGGAGCGTAACCCCGAGCACAAGCGGCGCAGACGCGGCGGCAGGGGAAAGGGTCCCCGGCCAAACGGCGCAAATCCCGCACAGGAAGCGGGCCAGCAAAACCAGCAGCCGCAAAAACCGCGACAGGGCCAGCAGCAACAGCAAGGCCAGCCGCGCAGAGCGGAAGGTCAGCCGAGGCAGGATCAGCCGCGCCCGCAGCAAGGACAACAGCAGCAGGGGCAGCCGCGGCAACCGGGCGCACAGGAAGGCCAGCGCAACCACAACCGCAGAAGACGCGGCGGCGCAAACCGGCCGCGCCCCGAAGGAACTGCGCCGCAGAAACAGGAATAAAACGCGACAAAACACGGCGTGATGCTGATTTTACGCTCGGTTGTGTTGACGAATCCCGACGCTGTGTTATAATGTTTACGAAATTTGGACACGGAGGAACGGATCATGGCATATAAAATTTCTGACGAATGCATCGCTTGCGGCGCTTGCGCGCCCGAGTGCCCCACCGAAGCAATCAGCGAAGGCGCTATCTACGTAATCGACGCCGACAAGTGCATCGACTGCGGCAATTGCGCGGACGTTTGCCCGGTTGGCGCGCCGAAGCCCGAGTAACCAACGAAAAAAAAGCCCGAACGGCGGATGCGTCGTTCGGGCCTTTTTTGTTTTTGGCGGATCTACACAATGCGTCATTCATCAGCCGCAGCAGGCGGCAAACGGAAGATCATTGTAAACGATGGGCAGCAACACATCCGTCAGCTGATCGAAGTTCGTTTCGTCAGGCGTATAGAAGCTATAGCGCACGTCCTCATAGCTCCACTCCGCGAGCGTACCCTTCGCGCCGCCCCCGATTGTTTTCACGACGATAGAGACTTTGAAACCGGGGCCTTCCAGATCGAGCGATTGCGGCAGGGGATCGAACAACTCATACACGCCGGAGATTTCATCCGTTGTGACGGCGCCGCGATAGGTAAAGGTTTCTCCATCCAGTGTAAAGACGATCTGCGCTATTTTACCGCCGATGATGCTGTATCTTGCATCCTGCGCCTGCTGATGCGGCGTGATAATGAATCCCAAATCGGAAAAATCGGCAGAGCCTTCCACCTCAACAATCGGATTAGGGAGTTCAACCTGCGGATTCGCGGTGGCTTCCGGCGAAATGGCTTCGCTTTCCAGCGGGGCCGTTGCTTGCGCTTGTTCCGATGCAATTTTTTTGCAGGAGGCGAAGACGAAAATAAGAACGATCGCAACAAGGAGGGTTAAAAGCTTCTTCATACATGGTTTCCTTTCGTGGCCGCGCCGCTGACCGGTGCGAGGAATTGTAGGAGCTTGTTCACATAGTATGATCTATTTTACCACAAAGCGCAGGATGACGTGCGTGACGAACGCACACGAAACATTCTGCGCCTGCTTTTTGCGGCCGGAATCGGAATTATAAGAATTCGCGGAAAGAAGAATTGTCGTAATTTTCGGGCGTTTTCTTGCATTATGATCTCTTTGGCGGCGGAAAAAGCCTCGAAACCTGCCGCCGCGCAAGAAAGGAGCACGAACGAATGGATTCGGCCAAAACAAAATCCCTCCAGCGCAAAATGGAAGCGTATTTTGCCGCATGCGATGCGACGGCGGAGCGCGTCACCCTCAAAAACGGCGGGGTGACGATCCGGCAAACGCCGTACACGCTTGCGGGCCTGAGCGAGCACCTCGCCATACCGCAGGGCGAGATCCTCGCAAAAGGCCGAAAGGGGGAAAGCGACACGGAGAGCCGGCAATTTGCCGACGCGCTCCGCCGCATTGGGCGGTACATCGCAGAGCACGCTCTGCTGGGGGAACTCCAGTACAGCGTTGCCGCGAAACTGCTGGAAGAACTCGGCACCGGCGAAAAACTGCCGCCGAACGAGGAGGACCGCAGGATCGTAATCGTGCTGGAGGACCGGGAAGGCTGGGGTGAGTGACGTGGAATTCCAACTAAAGGGGTATCCAAATCCGCGTCAGCGGGCATTCTTCGAAAGCAGGGCGCGGCACACCGCATATGGCGGCGCGCGCGGCGGCGGCAAAAGCTGGGCCATGCGGAGAAAACTCGTATTGCTTGCCCTTCGTTATGAGGGGCTCCAACTCCTTCTGCTCCGAAGGACGCTATCGGAGCTGACCGAAAACCATGTGCGATCGCTGCAGACGGAATTATCAGGGTTTGTAGACTACAACCAAACGCAACGCGTATTCACGTTTCCGAACGGCAGCCGCATCAAACTCGGTTATTGCGACAACGAGCAGGACGTATACCGCTATCAGGGGCAGGAATATGACGTGATCGGACTGGAGGAAGCAAGCCAGTTCACCGAGAGCCAGATGCAGTTCATCTCGACCTGCAACCGCTCGGTGCG
>CAYPEV010000268.1:0-2849 GCA_964409605.1 uncultured Christensenella sp.
AGAAGGGATATGCGTCCAACCAGTTTGCCGTCTGGATCGAAGACACAAACGGAACACTCATCAAGACGCTCTATGTGACGTCGTTCACCGCAGAGGGCGGCTTTGAAAAGCGGCCGGATGCGATCCCCGTCTGGGTGGAGCGCGCCAAGATTGCGCAGAAGAGTGAAACCGACGCGGCTTCCGGCGCGACGCCGAAATCCGGCACGCTGCGCTATGTTTGGGACATGACCGACGAGAGCGGCGCGCGGGTCCCCGCGGGAACGTACGTTTTCGTTGTCGAAGGCACGATGCGCTGGAAGAATCAGGTGCTGTTCTCCGGCGAGATCGAGTGCGGCGGCAGCGCGTCGAGCGCGGAGGCCGCGGCAACGTATACCTATCTTGCCTCGGACGATTCGCCCGCGCTGAACGCGGATTCGGCGGAGAACGCGATGATCAGCAGCGTGAGCGCCGCATACATTCCGCCGAAATAAGCGGGGGAAGCGATTGCTTCGGTCAAATCCTGCCCCAAACACCCCGATCCGACTCGATGTGCGGACAAAAAAGCGGCATGCGCAGTGCCGATAACAAATGCTTTCCGGCGTTCCGGTTGGTTTGACAAGCGCTGCGCGCGCGTGCTACAATCGATTCGGCGGCGTTTTGCGGCTTTCGTTTTGTGTATCCTTTCGCGAAATGCATATTCCGATCTTTTATAAAATTCCGCGCTGAAACGCAACAGGAAAGAGGAGCACAGGGTGTCCAGGTTATCACCGAAGCGATTCAAAGGCTCGATTATATTGTTCTGCAAATTGGCGATTATGGCGCTTACGGCCGGCGCCTTTTTGTATTTGGTGACGCACTTTTATCCGGAGACCGACTTCTGGTTCAAAGGGTATTTGGTCTTCGTTTTTCTGTATCTTGTGGTGTTCCTCGCGTTTGCTTCAACCTACCGTTGCTTCAACATCGGAACCATGCGGTATCGCGAGCTGATGTTCACCTATGTGCTCTCTTCTTTTTTGACGAACTTTATCTTCTATTTCATTCTCTCGCTGACGGCAAAGCAGCTTTTGATCGTCTCGCCGATCGGGATCATGACCCTTGCGCAGTGGGTCGGCGCGTCGCTGCTCTATTTCGGCGCGGACAGGATCTTCAACGCGCTCTATCCCGCGCGGCAGAGCATTGTCATATGCTCAAACGACAAGCACGAGACGTCGGTGTTTCGCAAGATAGACTCGATGAAAGAACGGCATACAATCAATATGCTGATCACCGAGGCGATGGGCGCGGACGCGATCAAACGCTGCATGGAGCCGTATTCCACCGTGTTCATGGGCGATATCTCGCGGGAACTCCGGCTGGATCTGACGGAATACTGCTTCGAGCAGAACAAGCGGCTGTTCGTGCTGCCGACCGTGGAGGACATCATCTTCCACAACGCGCACGAGACCATCGTCGGCGATTCGCTGGTATATCAATGCAGGAACCATACGTTCACGCCGGAGCAGGCGGCTCTCAAGCGCCTGATGGACATCGGTTTTTCGCTTCTCGGCATTATCCTCACCAGCCCGATCATGCTTGTCGCGGCGCTGATCGTCAAGCTGCAGGACGGAGGCCCCGTCTTCTTCAAGCAGGTGCGTTATACGCGCAACTATCAGAAGTTCACGCTCCTGAAATTCCGCAGCATGATCGTTGACGCGGAGAAAAACGGCGCGCAGTTCACAAAGCCCGGCGACAGCCGCATCACCCCGTTCGGCCGTTTTATGCGCGCGACGCGCATCGACGAGCTGCCGCAGTTTTTTAACATTCTGCACGGCGAGATGTCCCTGGTCGGCCCCCGCGCGGAGCGCACGGAGAACGTCGATTTTTACTGCGAGCGCATGCCGGAGTTTCGCTATCGCATGAAGGTCAAGGCAGGATTGACCGGATACGCGCAGATCTACGGAAAATACAACACCAATTTTGAAGACAAGCTCAAGCTGGACATGCTCTATATCGAAAACTGTTCGATCATGCGCGACCTGCAGCTGATCTTTATGACCTTTAAGGTCTTATTCATGGCGGAAGAGAGCACAGAGGGATTCGGGGTAAGCAGCTTATCCGAACTGGAGCAGCCCTGCGATATCTGCGCGTTTCCCTTTGCCCCGGCGGTGGAACAGGCTGTGCTCAACCGCGTTGCGAGCAGCCAGAGGTCCGCAGAACCACAAGCAGAACGGAGGCAAACGCAAATGAAAGGCATCATTTTAGCCGGCGGGAGAGGCACACGATTTTATCCGAGCACAAAGGCCGTCAGCAAGCAGCTGCTGCCCGTCTATGACAAGCCGCTGATCTACTATCCGCTCTCGGTATTGATGCTTGCTTCGATCAAAGATGTGCTGATCATCTCCACGCCGGAGGATACTCCTGTGTTCGAGCGGCTGCTCGGCACGGGCGAGCGTCTCGGCATGCGCTTTTCTTACAAGGTGCAGGAGGTGCCGCGCGGGCTTGCGGATGCGTTCATCCTCGGCGAGGAGTTCATCGGCGACGATCCGGTCTGCCTGATTCTCGGCGACAACGTGTTCTACGGGCAGGATCTGACCGCGACACTCAACAGCGTGATGGAGCGCTCCGCGGGCGCGACCATATTCGGCTATCCCGTCAAGGATCCGCGCGCGTTTGGCGTGGTGGAGTTTGACGAGAACAACCGCGTCACGAATATCGAAGAAAAGCCGGAGCATCCAAAGTCCAACTATGCGGTGCCGGGCCTCTATTTTTACGATAACCGCGTGGTGGAGATCGCAAAGCACGTGCGCCCGTCCGCGCGCGGCGAAATCGAGATCACGTCGATCAACAACGCATATCTGACCATGGGAGAATTGCATGTGGAGCTGCTTGGG
>CAYPEV010000269.1:0-2836 GCA_964409605.1 uncultured Christensenella sp.
GTCTGCTCCAATGCTTCTCGCGTGGGGTTTTGCAGACGGGAATAGTCGAAGCCGGTACTTTGTCCAACGGCGGGATGCGCAAATGTCGCGCTTTGAAAAATCGGTACACTGATGGCGCCGGTGTGATCGTAGGTTTGCGTGTTTCCGTGAATACAGAGGGATTCGATCTCCAAAGAAGAGGCTACAGCTTTCGCGCCGTTTGATTCGGTTCGGGAACTACAGTCGCAATCTTCAATCTTCATAAGAATAATCCTGTTCTCGCAGGCTTAGATGTAATACATAGCTGCGTGGTCGCCTTTTTGCTTTTCCGCAGCGAGAACGAGATCTTCCAGCGTTACCTTTCCGAGCGCGTCCGCGACTGCGTCGTCCAATGGTTGAAACGCAGATAAACGCATGGCGTACTCAATCTCCGGCGCTTTATCGCAAACCGTATCCTCGGTTTTATCAAACAGGGTGGTTTCTACGGCGGTGAGTACGTCCAAAACGGTCATCTGCCTGGGCATTCGGGCAAGCTGATAGCCGCCCTGCGCGCCTTTGACCGAGGTGACGAGTTCGCCGCGCTTGAGCAGGGCAAATACCTGCTCCAAGTAGATTTTGGAAATACCAAGGCTCTCGGAGATGCGGATGAGGGTGATCGAGTCGCCGAATTGTTGCTGTGCCATATGGATGACGGATGCCAGCGCATAACGCCCTTTCGCAGAAATCCTCATGCTTGCAGCCTCCTTAGCATATTAAATCAGTATGTTTTATCATAAACGAAACAAATGTCACTGTCAAGTGCCGCAAATGCAAAAAATACTTCTCCAAAGCATGATGAATTGATTGACGCAGTGAAGAATTGATGATACCATACAAGAAAACATATAAAACATATATGCAAAAATTATTAACATATATTTGCGGGGATAGAGGATGAGAAACCCACTGAGCTATCAAATGACAGAATTCGATTGCGGGCCGACGACCTTGGTCAACGCGATCAGCTTTCTATTTCACCGCAAGGAGATTCCACCGGACATTATCCGCCACATCATGATGTACAGCCTCGACTCCTACAATGATAAGGGAGAGTTCGGGAAAAAAGGGACATCGGGAATGGCGATGATGTTTCTGGCGAACTGGCTGAATCATTTTGGCAAGGTGAAGCGATTTCCGATTCATTGCGAGTTTCTGACCGGCGAGCAGGTGGCAATATGCCCGCACAGCCGGATCACGGCAAGCCTGCAACAGGGCGGCACGGTGGTGCTCCGTCTTCGCTACGGCTGCTGGCATTACGCACTTGCAACGGGGCTGGACGGCACGGATCTGCTCCTGTTTGATCCATATTACCGCAGGCAGCCGTTTCATGTCGCAGGTGCGCAGATTGTTTCGGACGCGCCCTGCAGCCACAACCGCAGAGTCGGGGCCAGCCTGCTCAACAGCGAAGGAAGAAATCCGTATGCGCTTGGGCCTCTTGACACGCGGGAAGCGGTGATCCTCTTTAACGAGACCACGAAGAAGACACCGGCGCGTACGATCGAGTACATGATTTAGCAAATGAAAAGCAGCAGGCATGGTTGGCCGTGCTGCTTAACATGTTCGGCGTAGAATATTACAGTTAATAGATGACCCGATCAAAGAATGCGAGCACGGTTTGATAGACCTCCTCCCGGCCGACTTCGTTGTGGAGCGTGTGATAGAAGCCGTCAAAGATCCGAAGCTCGACCAACTGCGGCGGAACCGCATTGGCAAACACGGCGCTCGCCGCGGGATCGGTGATCGTATCCGCGCCGCCGTGGATGAGCAAGAGCGGCAGGGGAAAATCCTCGGCATGCTTTTGCGCCCAGCTGCCCGCGCGGAGCGCCTGCGAAAGCAGACGCATGGTTGCCTGACCGTGCACAAGCGGGTCGTGGATGTATTCCTCGACGATCGCAGGATCGTGCGTGAGGTTGTTTGTGTCGATGCCAGCATCCAGCGAAAGGCGCGGGGCAACGAGATTCAGAACTTCCGCAGCGATTCTGGTCAAAACCGGTCGCTTTTTGAGCCGGAGCAGCGGCGCGGAGGAGACGACACCCGTGAGCTCCGGCTTTCTGCGCAGCGCATAGTTGAGAACCAGGTTCCCACCGAGGCTATGGCCATATAACACGATCGGAAGATCGCCAAACTGTTCGCGAGCCTGAATCAGGAGCAGATCGATGTCCTCATAGAACAACTCATATCGGTCGATGTGCCCGCGCATGCCGCCCGCTGCTCCGTTGCCGTGCATGTCGATGGCGGCGACGTGAAAGCCGTTGTTCACGAAGAAATCGATCATTCGCGTGAAGCAGCCGCTGTAATCGCCCAGCCCGTGCACAAGCGCGAGGATGCCGCGCGCTTCGCCCACGGATGGGAAGAAGGACAGCACCAGCGGCGTTTTGTCCGATGCGGGAAGGGTAAGCTGAACCGGATTCACAAATCATTCCTCCAAGTAAATACATATATGCATAATATGCAATAGTCTAGCATGGGCATCACGATTCGTCAAGCGAACGTTGCACAAAAAAACAGCTGGAAATCCCGCCGTTATGATCGCTATTGTTGCAGCCGTTCGAGCGATTTTGATGCGAGGTAAGCGAGATACCGTGCCGCCCGCGAAAGCTGCGTTTCGTCCGCGAGAAAGGCGGAATGATGCAGCGGCTTATCTCCGCTGACGCCAAAGTGTACGAACACGCCGGGGATGGTGCGCTGGTATTCGGCGAAATCCTCACCCGTCATGGTTGGTGGATCGTCCGTCAGCGGAAGACCGAGTGAACGCGCGGCATCTGCGGCGAAGGAAACCAGATCGGGTGTGTTGTTTGTTGCGGCGGTGGTCACCTTC
>CAYPEV010000270.1:0-2825 GCA_964409605.1 uncultured Christensenella sp.
GCATTGCGGAGACGGAGGCGAGCCGGTCGCTCTCCTTGAGGCGCAGTCTCGCGGCGTTGACGAGGCGGGTTTCACCAGCGGCGCACGTGCCGAGCACGGCGAGGATCGGCAATAGATCCGGCGTCTCGCCGACGTCGATCTCACAGCCGGAGAGCGCAGCCGGCGAAACCGTCACCGTCTCCCGCTCCGTCTCAACGCTTGCGCCAAAGCGGCGCAGCGCATCCAGAATCGCTTTGTCGCCCT
Source organism: uncultured Christensenella sp. (assembly GCA_964409605.1). GTDB lineage: Bacteria > Bacillota > Clostridia > Christensenellales > CAG-138 > UBA7703. The sequence continues at coordinate 244 of CAYPEV010000270.1, forward strand.
GCGGCGAGTCGAGGCTGAGTCCTGTCATCGTGACCGGCCTCCCCAGCGCGCCCGCCGTAAGAAAAAACGCGGCGTTCGACCAGTCCCCGTCCACGCGCAGCTCGCCCGGGCTTTTGATCTCCTGCCCGCCGCGCACGCGGTAGTGTCCGCCCTGTTGTGCGATCCTTACTCCGAAGCGCCGGAGCGCATGCAGCGTGATGTCCACATAGGCTGCAGATTCCAGCGGCGTGGTGAGGACGATCTCGCTGTCCTGCGGGAGGTTGGCGAGCGCGAGCAGCAGCCCCGTGAGGTATTGCGAGCTGACGTTGCCCGGCAACGAGAATGTGCCGCCTGTCAGCGTCCCCGCCGTCTCAAACGGCAGCCGCTCCGCGGAAAAGGTCACGCCGTGCGATTGCAGCACACGCAGGAGCTCGCCGATCGGCCGCTCCGGCAACCTTCCGCCGCCCGTAAAACGCGCACGCCCGCACAGCGTGGCCGCAACCGGCAGCAAAAAGCGAAACGTCGATCCGCTCTCCCTGCAATCGAGCAGCGGGCTTTCCGCAGCCTGCCCGATGCCCTGTACGCACACGCCTTTTGGCTCGATCTCAATCCGCGCGCCCAGCGCGCGAAGGCAATCGATCGTAGCGTCGATATCCTCCGAACGCTGATCCATCCATAGCCGCGTTTCGCCTTGGCTCAGCGCGGCAAGGATCAGCAGCCTGTGCGCATCGGACTTCGAGGCGATGGCCGGGATCGTTCCCCCCAGTTTCGCGGGGGCGATCGTAGCGTTCATACGCGTTCCCCGGTCCCCGCGCGGAACACATCGATCAGCTGTTCCACGGGGATGTCGATCAATTCGCATGCGCCGATGCGGCGCGGCACAACCAGCGTGATGCTGCCGCCCGCGCGCTTTTTGTCCGAGAGCGCCGCTTCCGCCAGCGCCTCCGGCGAGAACTCCGTCGTCGTGGGCAGTCCGTTTTTCGTCAGCGCAGCTTCGATCCGCCGCGCAATCGGCTCCTGCACCCAGCCGAGGCGCTCCGCCGCGCGCGCGATGATCGCAAGGCCCGCGGCTACCGCGTGGCCGTGCGGAATCGTAAAATCGCTGCATCGTTCGATCGCGTGCCCCGCCGTGTGCCCGAGATTGAGCGTCTTTCTCAGCCCCGTTTCGGTTTCGTCCGCCTCTACGATCCGCGCCTTGAACGCCACGCACCGCGTGACGATGTCCGTGCTGTTTTCACGCGCGTTCCCCGCTTCCAGCAGCGCAAAGAGCGCCTCATCGTCGAGGATTGCGGTCTTGACCGCCTCCGCAAGCCCGTTGGCAAACTCGTCTTCCGCGAGCGTATCGAACGTTGCCGTATCGCACACGACGAGCGACGGCTGGTGAAACAGCCCCGCGAGATTCTTCCCCGCGGAGAGGTCGACCGCCGTCTTGCCGCCGACGGAGGAATCCACCGCGGCGAGCAGCGTCGTGGGTATCTGCACATAGCGCACGCCGCGCAGATAACACCCCGCGGCAAAGCCCGCCATGTCGCCCGTCACGCCGCCGCCAAGCGCCACGACGCAGTCCTTTCGCGTCAGGCGTTCGCCGGCAAAAAACTCCAGCATTTCGGAGAGCGTTTCCATGCGCTTGTTTGCCTCCCCCGCAGGGAAGACGTATGCGGGCGCATCAAACCCCGCCGCACGCAGGCTTTGCTGCAGTGGGTTTCGATAGAGCGGGGCGACGTTGCTGTCCGCAACCACCGCGAGGCGGCAATCTCCCAGCGCCGCGCGCAAAAGCCGCCCGCTGTCTTGGAGCAGACCGCTTCCGATCACGACGTCATATCCTTCCCGCACGCGAACGGGGATCACGCAAGGCTCCATGCGGCTAATTCCCTCCCGCCGTGGCTTTCTTCTCGCGCCCGTCTTTCAGGAGCGAGCGCAGTTTCTCCGCGTCCCGCGCCGCAAGCGCGTCGCGGTATTCATTCAGGTGGTCGATCAAAATCTCCAGCTGTTCGGTGAGATAGTCCGCGTCGTCCAAAAACAGCTCCGTCCACATCGCCTCGTCGAGATGCGCCACGCGTGTCATATCCCGAAAGCTGCCCGCGGAGAAACCGCGCCTCCTCTGCGCCTCCGGCGACTTGATGTATGCGCTGGAGACGAGGTGCGCCAGCTGGGACGTATACGCAACGATGCGGTCGTGCTCATCCGGCGTGGAAAACGTCAGCCCCGCAAAGCCGACATCGGTGAAAAACGCCTTGAGCGTTTCCAGCATGCGCATGTCGGTGTTCTGATCGGGGGTCAGGATCATCGAAGCGCCCGTAAACAGCTCCTCGCTGGAGTGGACATATCCGCCGCGCTCGCGCCCCGCCATCGGGTGTCCGCCGATGTAGGCAAAGCCATACGCTTTCGCAATCGGCGCGAGTTCGGCGCAGACGCCGCGCTTCACGCCGCAGAGGTCGACGAGGATCGCGTGCTTTCCGATCTTCTCCGCATGCTCCCGCACCCAGGCGATGGCGGCCGCGGGGCGGATCGCAACCAGCACAAGATCACACACCGGCAGATTGTCCGGCGTCAGCGCGCCGTCGATGGCGCCGCTGAGCCGCGCGAGCGTCATGGTCTCCGCG
>CAYPEV010000271.1:0-2823 GCA_964409605.1 uncultured Christensenella sp.
GCCAGTTCACCGAGAGCCAGATGCAGTTCATCTCGACCTGCAACCGCTCGGTGCGCACGGACTTCTCGCCGCGCATGTACTACACATGCAATCCCGGCGGCGTGGGGCACGCATGGGTCAAGCGCCTCTTCATCGACCGCCGATATCGCGGAAGCGAGAACGGCGAGGATTACGTTTTCATTCCGGCGCGCGTGACGGACAATCCGGTCCTGATGCGGGACAAGTCCTACATCATCACACTCGAAAACCTGCCGGAGCCGCTGAGACGAGCCCACCTGGAAGGGGACTGGGACGTACTGGCGGGGCAGTACTTCGGCGAGTTTTCGAGAGAACGGCACGTGATTGAGCCGTTCGAAATCCCCAGATCCTGGCGCAGATTCCGGTCTATGGACTGGGGATACAACGATCCCTGTGCGGTGCTTTGGTTTGCCGTTTCGCCGGGCGGGCGCGTGTATGCCTATCGCGAATACTATGAACGCCAGGTGCTTTCCAGTGAGACAGCACGGCGCATCCGTCAATCGACGGGAGACGAGAAGATCGCATACACCGTCGCCTCGCCCGATGCCTGGCAAAACCGCGGCATGAGTGCAAGCGGTGATGTCAGCGGCATGAGCATCGCGGAGGTATTTGCCCACGGTGGCGTTCCGCTGCTGCGGGCGGACAACGCGAGGATCCCCGGCTGGCAGCGCGTCCGCGAATACCTCGGCTGCGGGGACGATGGACAGCCGAAGCTGCTCATCTTCCGCAACTGCGAAAACCTGATCCGCACGCTGCCCACGCTGACGTTTGACGAGCATTTCGTCGAGGATGTCGGCGCCCGCTGCGAGGATCACGCGCCGGAAGCGCTCCGCTACGGGCTGATGTCGAGGCCATCCGCCGTGAGCGAACCGAAGAAACCGAAGGCGCGCGCCTATGACCCGTTTGCATCCGGCGAGACGCTTGCGGACGGATTTACCAGACTGTAAACGGGTAAAACCCCAAGGAGGAAGCAACCATGAAAGCAACAGATCAAGGGCAGGCGAAGCGCGCGCTCTGCGAGAAGGCGTATGGGCTCTTTCGCGAGTTTCGCGGCGCGTACGTCAGCGAATGGCAGCGGCTGGAAAACTGCGAACGGATGTATCGCGGCGATCACTGGCACGACGTGCCTCAACTGGATCGCAACGAGCCGCGGCCTGTCACGCCGATCATTCAAAGCACGGTGGAGAACATCAAAGCCGAGCTGCTGGATCGCGTGCCGGAGGCGGTGATCCTGCCGGAAAGCCCGAAGGACGGCGAGGTGGCAAAGGTGGTCGAAGCCATCATCCGCCAGAACCACGACGCGGACGGATACGTCAAGGAATACCGCAAGCTCGTGCATGACCTGCTGGTCGGCGGCTACTGTGTACAAGAGGCCGGCTACGATAACGCCCTGAACGCGGGGCTCGGCGGCGCGTTTATCCGCCACGTGGACGTGAGGAGCATTCTGTTTGATCCGCTGACGACGGATACGCAGGAAAGCCGCGCGGTATTCAAGATTTCGCTCAAGACGCGGGAGTATATCCAAAGCCGCTTTCCCGCGGCGGCGCCGTTTCTCTCCGCGGATGCGTTCGGCACGCCCGACGCGGTAGAGGACGGCATCCTCCACGGAGACCGCAGCGGAGCGATGCTCTTTCTCGAATACTGGTGGCGCGAATACGACGCAGAGACGGAGCGATCGAGCGTACACATGGCACAGATCGCGGGGAATACCGTGCTCAGCGACAGCAGGGACACGAAGCCCGACGGGATGTTTGCGCACGGGATGTATCCGTTTTTGATCACGCCGATGTTCGTGCGAAAGGGCTCCTGCCTCGGTCTCGGAATCGTTGACATGTTTGAAACGCAGCAACGGTACGCGGATAAGCTCGACCAGATCGTACTCAAAAACGCGTTGATGGCGAGCCACAACAAGCTCCTCGTCACCGAAGCCAGCGGGTTTGACACGGAGGACCTGCGCGACTGGAGCCGTGAAGTACACCGCGGAGAGAGCCTTAGCGGCGTGACGTGGTTTTCCACACCGCCGCTGCCCGCCTACATCATCGGCTACATCGACAGCATCCGCGAGAGCATCAAACAGGAGAGCGGGGCGAACGATTTTTCACGCGGGACAACGACGGGCGGCGTGACCGCCGCCACCGCGATTGCCGCCATGCAGGAGATGAGCAACAAACGTGCGCGGATGATGGCGCGGCTTCTGCACGAGAGCTTTCGGGACGCGGTGCGCCTCGAAATCGAGGTGGAGCGGGAGTTCAACTTCTTTACGCGGCGCGTAAACGTCACCATCGACGGCGAATTGCAGGAAAAGACGTTCGAGAGCGCGATGATGGTGCGGAAGGTTCCAGGCAATATCGTCCAACCGATTGAGTTTTACATCTCGGTCAAGGCGCAGCAGGAGACAAAATACTCCGCGATGAGCCAAAACGAGCTGGCGCTGAGAATGCTGCAAAGCGGCATGATGACGCCCGCACAGGCGGTTGAACTCATGGTGTTCGAAGGCAAGGAACAACTGCTCAAGCAGCTCAAGGAGCAAAGCGAGAAAGCGGAAGCGCTCGCAACACAACAACAGGCTCCCCCGCTTTTGGCGGGCGGAGCGGGGAGGAAACAATGAAATCCATGAAAAACACGATGCAGCAGCGGCTCGGCGCCGCGGGCAACCCTCCGGCAAACACCGCGGGCACCGACCCGGAATTTGAAGCGCTCGTAGACGAAATCGCGGCGCTGATGCAGGAAGGAAAATTGCCGGAAGACTTCAGCATGGAGAATGCGGCAAACGATCCGGAACTGATCGAGCTGATGCGCGAATAC
>CAYPEV010000272.1:0-2751 GCA_964409605.1 uncultured Christensenella sp.
TGCTTCATCGAAGACGGCTTTGCGTTCAACTCACCGCAGGGCGCAATCCACTATACCGTCACCCGCGCGGTGCTGGAATCCCTCTGCGAAAGCCAGACGCCGCAGGGCGTGGTCGCCGTGGTCGAGACCCCCGCGCTCACCCCGCCGGAAACATATCCATCCGGTCTTGCGCTCGTGCTGGACGGTGTGCAGGATCCCGGCAACGTCGGCGCCATCCTGCGCTCGGCGGACGCATTCGGCGCCGCCTGTCTGCTGCTTTCCCCCGCCTGTGCGGATGCTTACGCGCCGAAGACGCTCCGCGCAGCGATGGGCTCGACCTATCATCTGCCCGTCTGGCAGGGCGAACTCCTGCCGGAGCTTGAGAAGCTTCGGAAGCAGGGCTTCACGGCCCTGTGCGGAGACCTGAAGGGCAGCGAGACCCTGCCTCCGCTCAAGTCAAGCGTCGCGCTCGTCATCGGCAGCGAGGGCAGCGGCGTTTCCGCCGAGGTACTCGCGCTCTGCGAGGGATATCGCCTCGCCATGCGGGGAAGAGCGGAATCCCTCAACGCCTCCGTTGCGGCGGGCGTGCTGCTCTATGTCGTCTCCGCGGCAATGCCGCGCTGAACAGATATCCAACCCTGAACAAAGGAGTCAAACGATGGAACAATCCGAAAAGAAAAAAGTCCTTGTCGTCGTCGATATGCAAAACGATTTCGTCTCAGGTTCATTGGGCTCAAAGGAGGCGCAGGCGGTGGTCGATCCCGTCGTGCAGCGCATTCTCGATTTCGACGGCCTGATTCTCTACACACTCGACACGCACACCCAAGACTATCTGAAGACAAAAGAAGGGCAAAAACTGCCCGTCGAGCATTGCATCGCGGGCACCGACGGCTGGGCGCCGAACGCCGCCGTCTGGATGGCGCTCATGCACAAAAACGTTGCGGACGAGCAGCACATGATCGCAAAGGATACCTTTGGCGGCGTGAGTCTGCCGATGCGCATCCACGAGATGCTCGAAGGCGCCGAGCCGGATGAGATCGACCTTGTCGGCCTCTGCACGGATATTTGTGTGATCAGCAATGCGCTCCTGCTCAAGGCGTTCTATCCCGAGTCGACCATCACGGTCGATGCGGCAGCCTGCGCGGGCGCGACGCCGGAGGGGCACAAAACCGCCCTAGCCGCCATGAAAACATGCCATATCGATATCGTAAACGAATAACCATTCCGAGCTTCCCAAAGAACGTCGAGAGACGTTCTTTTTTCGTTTCTCTTGACACCGGCAATTTGGTTTGATACATTTAACTTAGAATGATTCTATTTAATACATCCTGTCTATAATAAGGATATGGTTATGCATAATTTTACCGACCTCGCCGCGCTATTGGAATCCAAGAGCATCAAACCTTCGCTTCAGCGGCTGTTGCTGCTCAATTACATGCAGAAAAGTCATGATCACCCGACGGTGGAGAAGATTTTCGCCGACCTGGCCGCGCAAGGACACGCGCTCTCCAGAGCGACGGTCTACAACACGCTCACGCTGTTCGTACAAAAAAAAATCCTGCGCGTCGTCAATCTCGATAACAATGAAGCGCGGTATGATATCCTGACGCACGACCACGGGCATTTCGTCTGCGAAAACTGCGGCGCGATCTATGATGTCCCGGTTGATTTTGACGCACTCAATCTGCAGTTTCCGGACGCGGGAGACATCCGCCAGCGGGATATCTTCTATCGCGGCGTCTGCAAGCACTGCCAGCACAAGGGATAAACCGCCGGATCGCATGTATACATGCAGCAAGGCGCATATCAAATAAAAAAACAAGAAGGAGGCAACACGAATGGAAGAGATCATCCGCTGCCCGGTCACGGGCAAAACGCGTATGGTTGCAGGCGGCGGCACAAGCAACAAGGACTGGTGGCCAAATCAACTCAGTCTCGAAAATTTACACCAGCACTCAAACCTGAGCACGCCTATGAAGGAGGAGTTCGACTACAGAAAGGAATTTCTCTCGCTCGATCTCGCCGCCGTGAAGCAGGATCTGTACGCGCTGATGACCGACTCGCAGGACTGGTGGCCGGCGGACTACGGCCATTACGGTCCGCTGATGATCCGCATGGCCTGGCACAGCGCGGGAACCTATCGCATGCAGGACGGGCGGGGCGGCGCCGGCAACGGCACGCAGCGCTTCGCGCCGCTGAACAGCTGGCCGGACAACGTCAATCTGGACAAGGCGCGGCGCCTCCTCTGGCCGATCAAGCAGAAATACGGCAGAAAGCTTTCCTGGGCGGATCTGATGATCCTTGCGGGAAACTGCGCGCTGGAGTCGATGGGTTTTCGCACCTTCGGGTTTGCGGGCGGCCGAGAAGACGTCTACGAGCCGGATACCGACATCTACTGGGGATCCGAGACTGAATGGCTCGGCGACAAGCGCTACAGCGGCGACCGCGAGCTGGAAAACCCGCTTGCCGCGGTGCAGATGGGGCTGATCTACGTCAATCCCGAAGGGCCAAACGGCGTGCCCGATCCCGTCGCATCCGGCAAGGATGTCGAGGAGACCTTCGCGCGCATGGCGATGAGCCCTGAGGAGACCGTAGCGCTCATCGCGGGCGGCCATACGTTCGGCAAATGCCACGGCGCGGGACCGGCGACGCATGTCGGCCGCGAACCCGAGGCCGCCCCGATCGAGGACATGGGCCTCGGCTGGCGCTCCAGCTTCGGCACCGGCAAGGGCGGAGACACCATCGGCAGTGGAATCGAAGGCGCATGGAAAG
>CAYPEV010000273.1:0-2723 GCA_964409605.1 uncultured Christensenella sp.
CCATTGATGCTGCCCATCTGAACAAAATATTCTCTTCCGGGGACAAATGGAAACAATGGAGTGGCCGCGTTGAGTTTATAATCCGGCGACTTCTCAAACCCTACTTTGCCATGCCACCAGCCCTGCAGGCCGCAGACATAGGCGATATGCCGCGTGTTCGTCTCATAATTCCAGCTACCGCTCCACATGGCATTGATATCATGAGTACAGGGCAGTTTCGTCATTGCGCGAAATTCAAGGATGACATTGCCAAAGAAGTCCTCGCGCGAGATGACCATGGCCGGATAATTCTCGCGGTTTTCGCCAACTAACCAGCCGTCCTCGACATGCCATTCTCCACCACGAATGTCAAAATCCGAGGCAAGAACTCCCGGCGTCATTGGCTTCTGCCACAAAACCGGACAATCTTGAAGAAGCAGTTCTTTTTGAAGCAGACGCATAAGGTATCCCTTCAGAAATGGTTATGGTTATTTGGTGTGGTTCAACCGTTCCCCGACTGCACCGCCGGGATGGATGAGCGCAAACTGCGCGCTCTGAAACCCGGTTGCTTCGATAAGCGCGGCTTGCAGTGCATCGAAAAGAACCGACAGCACGGTGAAGCTGGTTGTACCTTGTTCGTTGAACGGATCAACTTCTTTTGTCACCAGCATCTGCAGCACAATATCGGCGTCTTTGGCAATAGGTGATTCGAGGTTCTCCGTTACTACTATGACGGTGACGCACTTGCTCTTGCAAATCGACAGAATGGGTAACAGCTCTGCGGTTTTTCCACCGCGGGAAGCAAGGAGCATGACATCGCCTTGCTGCAGATACCCCGTGGCACCGTGAATCGCCTCCGAGGGAGAGATGAACCGGGCTGGGCGTTCGATGCAGCACATCAGGTGTGCGAAATGCTGACAGCAGATGCCGGAATGTCCGCAGCCGCTGGCAGCGATACGCGGCGCGTTTTTCAGCACCTCGACGGCCTTCAAAAACTCATTTCGGCTGATTCCGCTGAGCGCATACGGGATCGATTCCGCTTCGATTCGATATGCGTCTTGCGCGATTTCCCAGGCGCGATTTTCGTCCAAGTGCGTTCCCTCCAATACCGATTGCAATGAGCGATCAGCTTGTTGTAATCCGGCGGTCATTCGCCGATGACGGTGATCTGTGCCGTGCGCGTTCTGGCGCGGGTGGTGTCAAAGTCGATGAAATAGACGAACCCGAACTCGCCGAGGTCGAGCTGACCTTCGATCAGCGCGATGGTCTCGCTTCTGCCGATCAGCGATGAAACGAGGTGCGCGTCGGTGTTGTGGCAGCCGCGCGCATCCTCTCCGTGCTCCGCCGCGAAAGCAAGCGCTTTCGGGCCGGGATGCAGATAGATCCCCTCGCGGCGGCAGAGCGGAAAGATGCGCTCCAGCCCCTCGATGAAATCCTGCTGCAGCGTTTCCAAGCCGCTGATCGACTCGTCAAATGCCGCCTCCTGCGTGATGACCGCGCAGGTTGTATGGTGCGAATACACCGTGACGATGCCGTTTCGGATGCCGGATCTGGCTACGATGTCCTTTGCTGCCTGCGTCACGTTGTGGAACGTCGGAACGCCGTTGTTGCTTTGCAGAGAAAGCGCTTCTCTATATACCATGGCTAACTGCCTCCTTAGATTTTCTCCGGGTCAAGCTTACCGAGCGCAATCAGGTCCTCGCGGGCTTTTTTGACATACAGCACCATCTCATTGAGCAGCGCATGCGGGTTTTCCGCGCGGATGATCCCAGAGGCCGATCCCGCGGCTTCCGATCCTGCGAGGATGAAGTCGTAGATTTGCTGCGCGGTTGTGATGCCGGCTGCCTGCTCGACCATGATGTTCGGGTCGATCGCCTTGACCGCTCGGATTGCTTCCATGACGTAGGACATATCGCTCGCCTGTCCGGAGCCGATCAACTCGCTTGGCTCGGGGTTGATGATGTCCGGATGCAGCTCAGCGATTGCGCGCGCTTCCGCGATCGTATCCGCGCAGACGAAAGTGAGCATGTCCAGCTCGTTTGCGCGGTCGATACAGGTCTTGATCTGCGTGAGCGTCATCGGTCGCTCACAGTGATTCAGTACGACGCCCTGCGCACCCGCTGCCTTGAGCGCTTCGGGCAGCACATCCGCCATGCCGCGTCCGGGACGCAGGGTATCCATGTATGGCGCGAGCACGATCAGGCGCTCCGTGTTTTCGGCGATCCTGCGGATCTCCGTATACGGCGCGATGAATAGTACGTCTACGTCATATTGTATCGCGGCGCGGTCGGCTGCTTTCGCGAGCTCATAAACCGCGTCACCATAGATATAGTTCTTGACACTGGTTTCAAAAAACGGAACTCGAATTTTGGGTTTCATGTTTTACGTTCTCCTTATTTGGCGAGAGCATATGGCGTTAAGGATGGCTTCATGATTCGGGAATCCGCGTCAGCGTTCCTGCTGTAGCGTGTACTCCCGCATAGCTTCCTTTTCCGCGTCGGTGAACTTGCGGAGCGTGTTGATCGTCTCTCCGCCGTTCCATTTGCGGTTTTCGATGTCTTCAGCTGTTCCCATGACCGTCACGTTCACCTGACGGTGACGAGCGCGGACGTGGTCCCAGTCGATGAAGTAGATGTGTGCAAATTCGCCCGCGTCGAGCACGCCGTCCTTGACGGTAACCGTTTCGCTTCGGCCAAAGAAGACGCTGCGCAGGTGTCCGTCCGTATTCATGCTCGTATAGTTGC
>CAYPEV010000274.1:0-2708 GCA_964409605.1 uncultured Christensenella sp.
AGCGAAACCGACGTGAGCCGGCATTATTCCGAACTTGAAACGCAGGTCTACGGCGTGAACGACGAGTTCTATCCGCTTGGTTCCTGCACGATGAAATACAACCCTGCGGTCAACGAGCAGGCCGCCTCGCTGGAGGGCTTCCGCGAGATCCATCCCCTGCAGCCCGCGTATACCGCGCAGGGAGCCATCGAGATGTTCGTCCGCGCGAAAGAATTGCTTTGCGCGCTCGTCGGCATGGATGAGATGACCTTCCAGCCCGCGGCCGGCGCGCACGGCGAGTTTCTGGGGCTCTTGCTGATCAAGCGCTACCACGAACAGCGCGGCGACTGCTCGAGAAAGAAGATCATCGTGCCGGACTCCGCGCACGGCACGAACCCTGCGACCGCGAGCATGGCTGGCTTTACGGTGGTCAACATCCCCTCCGCGCCGGACGGCACGGTCGACCTCGATGCGCTCCGTGCGGCTGCGGGCGCGGACACGGCGGGCCTGATGCTCACAAACCCGAATACGCTCGGCATCTTCGATAAGAACATCGAATCCATCACGGACATCGTCCACGGCGCGGGCGGGCTTTGCTATTATGACGGCGCGAACATGAACGCCATCATGGGCGCGGCGCGCCCCGGCGACATGGGCTTTGACGTGGTGCACTTAAACCTCCACAAGACGTTCTCCACGCCGCACGGCGGCGGCGGCCCCGGCGCGGGCGCGGTCGGCTGCAAGGAGTGTCTTACGCCGTTTTTGCCGGACAAACTGCCGCAAAGAAACGCGGATGGCACCTTTGATTTCGCCGAAATCGAGTCGAGCGTGGGACGTATGAAGTCCTTCCACGGCAACTTCCTCGTCGTGCTCCGCGCGCTGACCTACATCACCATGCTCGGCGGCGACGGGCTGAAAGAGGCGAGCGAAAACGCCGTGCTCAACGCAAATTATCTGCGTGTGCGCCTTGGCGACGTGCTGCCCGCCGCGAACGAGGGCTTCTGCATGCACGAGTTCGTGGCGTCCCTTGAGGGGCTGAAAAAGGAGACGGGCGTTTCCGCGATGGACGTCGCAAAATCGCTGATCGACGCGGGCATGCACCCGCCGACGATGTATTTCCCGTTGATCGTGCACGAAGCGCTGATGTTCGAACCCACGGAGACGGAGGGCAAGGAAACGCTCGATCAGGCGGCGGACGCCGTGCGCACGATTCTTGCGCGCGCAAAGACCGAGCCGGAGGCGCTGCATCGTTCGCCCGTGACCACGCCCATCGGGCGGCCGGACGAAGTTGGCGCCGCGCGCAATCCCGTTTTGCGCTATGAATTTACGGAGGTAGCAGAATGAGCGACTTGAAACGTACACTCTTTTACGAGCGCCATGTGGAAGCGGGCGCGACGATGGTCGATTTCGGCGGCTGGGAAATGCCGATTCAGTATCCGGACGGCATCGTGACGGAGCACCTTGCGACCAGAAGCGGCTGCGGGTTGTTCGACGTGAGCCATATGGGCCGGTTTCGCATCACGGGGAAAGACGCGAAGGCGTTTTTGCAGCATGTGCTGACCAGCAACGTCTCGGCGCTGGATCTCAATCAGGCGCAATATGCGATTATCCCCAACGAAAATGGCGGCGCGATCGACGACGCGTATCTGTATCGCTTTGTTGAGGACGCGTATATCCTCGTGGTCAACGCCGCGAACGCGGAGAAGGACTGGACACATCTTTCGCGCGAGATCAAAGCCTTTGACGCGCAGATGGAAAACAAGTCCGAGGCCGTCGCGCTGCTCTCCGTGCAGGGGCCGAAATCGAAGCAGATCTTGAGCGACATGGCGGAGGGAGCCTTTTTGACCGAACCCGTCAAAAACGCGCTCGGCACCGTGCGGCTCTGCGGCAGGACCGCGCATATCGCAAAGACCGGCTACACGGGAGAACCCGTGGGATACGAAATCTTCTGCCTGCGCGAGGACGGTCTGTTCCTCTGGGACGAGCTTGTCAAGCGCGGCGCAAAACCCATCGGCCTCGGCGCGCGCGACACGCTGCGCATGGAGGCGGGGCTTCCGCTCTACGGGCACGAGCTGGGGGTGGACAAGGACGGAAACGAGATCCCGATCTTCGCAATCTCGCTCGCGCGCTTTGCCGTAAGCTTTGCCGAGGAGAAGCGGGGCATGATCGGGCGCGCGCCGCTGGAGCGGCAGTTTGCCGCGAGCAGCCGCATCCTGAACCGCGACTTCTCCGACCTCCGAAAACTACCACGCAGGGTGAGACCCATTGCGCTCACCGGGCGCGGCGTGCTCCGCGCGGGGTTTTCCGTCTACAAAGACGGCAAAGAGATCGGATATGTCACGAGCGGAACGATGATTCCGCGCTACGTGGTCGAAAACCAGGGAAGCCTTTTGGAAACCTTCACAGACCAGAAGGCGATGCGTTCGATCGGGCTTGCGCTGTTGGATTCGGACGTGCTGACCGACGACGCGGTAGAGGTCGATATCCGCGGCAGCAGGATCAGCGCCGTCGTGCCCGCGTGGCATCTGCGCGGGGACGCGCCGCCGTATGCGCGGCCCATCGTCGCGGACGCGCCGGAGGAGCCGAAGGAAGCGCCTTCTGCCGACCTGCCCGCGAGCGCGCTGGGCCTGCTGAAAAAGGCTGCCGAAAACCACGCCTGGCGGCAGGAACGGTGTATCAACCTGATCCCCTCCGAGATGACCGCCTCCCGAGGAGTGCGGCTGCTTTCC
>CAYPEV010000275.1:0-2708 GCA_964409605.1 uncultured Christensenella sp.
GATTTTGCCCAGCCGACAACGCGGCGGCCGTCCATGAGAACGGCATCCGTGTTGACGGTGCAGGGCATGTTGCTCAAATCCAGCGGGAAGAGTTTGTTGTCGAACACAAGCTGCATCTGGCGTGATGCGGTCAGCGTTTGTTCCACCGGGGCAAGCGCAGCTTTCGCTTCGTCCATGGTCATACCGCCGATGGAGATGCCGTTTACGCTGACGCCTTCGAGAAACGTCGTTGAATGAACGATCGCCTGAAACGCCTGCTGCTCCTTTTCCTGCTGCGCACGCGCCGCTTCCTCCGCGGCGATTTGCGCGGCGGCTTCTGCCGCGGCGATCTGCTGATTGCGGATAAACATAAAGATAAAAAACGAAAGCAGAACCGCAAACACGATCCCAAAGATGATGATCATGCGCTGCTGCTGTTTCTTCTTTTTGCGTTTGCGTGCAAGGGAGCTGCTGGTCTTGCGCTTTTTCGGCAGGCCGATATCCTGAATCGGTTCCAAAATCACTTCGGAATACGACTCCTCCTGCTGTTGGCTCGGCTGACGCCGGTTATCCTCCATTCGAAGATCCTCCTGGACTCTATGCGATATTGCTTTGCCTCCGGGAATGTGCCGCAAGAACAAAGCGATGCGTAAACACGCAGAAACATCTTTTCCTATTGTAACGGATATGGCTTTTTTTTGCACCGATGGAAATGCATTACGATCGAATTGTTACAGAATGTTCATCAGAAAGTTGCACGATTTCTCCTTTATCCGCGCAACTTGTCCGGCATTGCCATGACGACTGTGCGCAGACGCAAAACTGTGGTAGAATAGCCGCATGGGAAAAAGCATGTCGAAACCAAAGAAAGTGTCCGACACGGGCCGTACGCCGATGGACGCGGCGCTGCGCTATCTCGGCGCGCGCGCACGGACCGTGCGCGAAGTGGAGCGGCATCTGGACGCATGCGAATACGGCGAGGTCGAGGTATATGAAACCGTAGAACGGCTCAAAGAGCTCAACTTGCTCGATGACCTTGCGTTTGCGAACGAGTTTGTGCGCACGCGGCTTGCGACAAAGCCGGTCAGCCGCGCGCACCTGCGCGAGCAGTTGCTTGCCCACGAAACGGAGGCGGATGCGGTGGAGCAGGCGCTGTCCCAAGTGGACGAAGAGGCGCAGGAACGCTCCGCCGAGCTGACCGCGGAGAAATACGCGCGGCAATACGCGCGCCTGCCGCAGGAAGAACGAAACGAAATGGTGATTCGACGTTTGCTTTCGCGCGGATATTCCTATGACGAGGCGCGCGCGGCTCTGCGCGCAGTTTCGGAGGGCGCGGAGGAATGAAGCGCGTTGTAAACGCGGAGGAGATGCGCCGCTATGAGCAGGAACGCTTCACCGATGGGCGCGCGCGGAGCCTCGAATGGATGGAACGCGCGGCGCAGGGTGTAGACGCGCTGCTAAAGGCGCGCTATCCTGGGGCGCGCGTGCTCGCTGTTTGCGGCGGCGGCAACAACGGGGGAGACGGATTTGCGCTGCTTCGCCTGCTCGCGCAGCGCGGCGTATGCTGCGACGGCGTCCTGCTCACACAGAGCGAACAGCTGGCGGGAGACGCGCGGACGAACTATCTGCGTGCGCGGGAGGCCGGCGTGCGCTTTTGGGATGGCGTATCCGAAGCGCTTGCCGCGCAATACGACGTATTGGTGGATGCGATGTTCGGTACGGGGCTTTCGCGCGTGGTTTCGGGTGCGTTTGCCGACGCGATCGAGTGCATGAACGCAAGCGGCAAGCCTATCGTCGCAATCGATATCCCGTCCGGCGTCGATGCGTCCAGCGGCGCGGTTCTCGGCAGCGCGATACGCGCAAGCGAGACGGTCACGTTTCAGTTTTATAAGCGCGGGCAACTGCTCTTTCCCGGGCGCGGCTGCTGCGGCGAGGTGATTCTGCATCCGTTGACGGACGAAGCGGAGGAAGCGGGAGACGTTTCCCTCTTTACGCGTGCGGATGCGATGCGTCTGCTTCCGAGGCGGGCGCAGGATTCCCACAAGGGCAGAAACGGACGCGCGCTGCTCTGCGTGGGATCGGTGGCGTATACCGGCGCAGCCCTGCTGAGCACGGCGGCCTGCCTGTGCGCGGGAGCGGGGCTGACGAGCGCGGCGATACCGGGCGGCATCAAGCCCGCGTTTGCCGCGCTGCCGGAGGCGATGGCGATCCCGGTAAACGACGGCGCAAATTGGGATGAAATTGCATCCGAACACGCGATTTCACTTTTCAAAAACAAAGACGCTGTCTGCATCGGATGCGGGGTTGGCGAAGGGAATGCTTTACCTGTTGTCGATGCAGCTTTGGCGGCGGGCGTTCCCACAGTGCTGGATGCAGACGCGCTGAATCAGATAGCGTGTTCGCCCGCTGTTCTTTCGCGGCTGAATCAACGCATCATTCTTACGCCGCACCCGATGGAGATGTCCCGCCTCTGCGGCGAATCGATCGGGCAGATTCTCGCCGACCCGATCGGGGTTGCGCTGCGGTATGCCGCGCGCTGGAACTGCGTCGTGCTGCTCAAGGGGGCGACGACCTGCGTATCCGACGGGACAGAAGTGCGCCTCAACACAAGCGGCAACGCGGGCCTCGCCA
Source organism: uncultured Christensenella sp. (assembly GCA_964409605.1). Lineage (GTDB taxonomy): Bacteria > Bacillota > Clostridia > Christensenellales > CAG-138 > UBA7703. The sequence goes on from CAYPEV010000275.1 coordinate 2,611, forward strand.
AAGGCGGCAGCGGGGACGTGCTCGCGGGGCTGATCACGGGGCTGCTGGCACAGGGGCTTGCGCCGCTCGACGCCACGTCCTGCGGGGCGTATCTGCTC
>CAYPEV010000276.1:0-1854 GCA_964409605.1 uncultured Christensenella sp.
CAGCGCGCGGGAGACCAATCTCTCGACGCAGGGCGCGGCGTCTCCCGCGATTGTCGCGGCGGCGGACGGTGCAATCTATATCGAAGGCGGCATGGTGGTTACGGGCAGCGAGGACGCGCCCATCGCGCGCGCCGCGGGGAAGGTAACCATCTCCGGCGCGACGCTGCGAGCGAACAACGCGGAGGCGTTCGCAATCAACGGCGGCAGCGTCATATTGACCGATTGCGCGGTCTCCGGCCGTATGTCGGACGCGGCTGCGGGCACGCAGAGCGCGCCCTACTGCGTCGCCCTCTATCGAGATATGGCAAAGAACGGCGCATCAGGCTCGTTTTCGATGACGCGCGGCGCGCTGAGCGCGATCCGCGGGGACCTGTTTTATGTGACGAATACAAGCGCAGACATCTATCTGGAAGGCGTCGCGCTCTCCCTCGGAACCGGGCGCGCGCTGCTCCGTGTCAGCGGAAACGACGGCTCGCGCGGCTGGGGCGAGTCGGGTAAAAACGGGGCGGATTGCACGCTCACCGCAAAGGATCAAATCATGGGCGGCGATATCATCGTGGATGAGCGCTCGTCCGTCTCTGTGACGCTGCGCGGAGACAGCGCGTATACCGGCGCGGTGAATGCCGCGAACACCGGCTCCGCAAAGGTCAGTCTGGAAGACGGCGCCACATGGACGCTCACGGGAAATTCGTATCTGACCGCGTTTACCGGACGCATCAGCAGCATCGTCACAAACGGGTTCAACGTCTATGTCAACGGCGTCCTTTTGATCCGCTAAACGAAACAACAAGTACAGGAAAGAGAACGCTTTATGAAAGAGCAGCACATGGTTTCCATCGATGCTTCGCGCTGTATCGGCTGCGGCCTCTGCGTGAGCGATTGCCCGACCGCGACCCTCCGCATGGAGGGAAAGCTTGCTGTTGTCGCCGGGCGGGGGTGCATCCAATGCGGACACTGTCAGGCGATCTGCCCGCAGAGCGCTGTTTCCCTCTCCGGCTTTGCAAAAGCGCCGGAAGCGATCACGCCCGCCATGCGCGTCGAGGCAGAGGCGCTCCTGGGCCAGCTCAAGGCGCGCAGATCCGTGCGTCAGTTTTCCACGCGCGCGATTGAGCCGGAGCGGATCGAACAGATCATCGAAGCGGGGCGCTATACGCCAACCGGTACCAATAAACAGGGCGTTTCGTATGCTGTCCTGCAGCAGAGCATTGCGGACTATGAAGCGGCAGGCATCCGTCTTTTTCGCGGGCTCAAACGCGCGGTAGACCTCGTCTATCCCGGCCTTCGCGCGCTTGAGATCGACGATCACTTTCTGTTCAAAAACGCAAAGGCGGTGATCGTGATCAAGGGCGCGGATACGGTGGACGCGGCGCTCGCCGCCTCGTCGATGGAGATGATGGCACAGTCGCTGGGGCTCGGCGTGTTTTACAGCGGGTTTTTCACGATGATCACGCGAGTTTCGCCCGGACTGAGAAAGCGGCTTGGTATCCGCAGAGGCGAGAAAGCGGTGGCCACACTCGTGCTTGGCTACCCCACGGTGCATTACCTGCGGACCGCGCAGCGGGAACCCGCAGAGGTGCTGTTCGACTAAGCGCACACAGGGCGCAAGCAAAGCGCATGAAAAAGGACAGGGAGCGAATCGCTTTCCTGTCCTTGTTGTTTCGTTTGCCTGCTTAGGCGATCGATCCCCTGCAGCTTGCGACGATCTGACAGATATCGTCCACATCCGAAAGCGCGAGGCCGGCATACATCGGCAGCGTCAGCACCGTGCGGCTTGCGGTCCGGGCGACGGGCGTTTCGCCGGGGTCGACCGTGCCGGCCGGCAGTTGCAACCCCGCGCTGGGATGCTGGAAGGCC
>CAYPEV010000276.1:1864-2700 GCA_964409605.1 uncultured Christensenella sp.
AAACCTGCCTGCGTAGCAGGCGGCCTCGCTCACGAGCGGATAGAAGTATTTCCGCGCGAAGACGCCGTATTGCCGGAGGGTATCGCTGACTTGATCGCGGTTCGCGCCGAATACGGCGGGATCGAACGAGACGGGCAGATAGGCGTAGTTCTGAGAGACGCCCTCGCGGATCGGCCGGAATGAAAGCCCCGCGATGCCGGAAAGCCGCTCGCGATAGCGCGCGGCGACGAGTGCGCGTTTTGCGATCTCTTCTTCAAAATACTTGAGGTTTAAAAGCCCCATCGCCGCCTGGAACTCGTTCATCTTCGCGTTGCCGCCGACCTCGCGGATCTCTTCGTCGGCATGGAAGCCAAAGTTCTTATAGCCGTCGAGCCGTTCCGCAAAATCCGCGTCGCGGGTTGCGATCGCGCCGCCTTCGATGGTGTTGTAGCACTTCGTTGCGTGGAAACTGAACATGGATGCCGTACCGAAGTCCCCCACGGCGCGATCGTGCACGGTGACGCCGAACGCATGCGCCGCGTCGTAGAGCACGGGCAGGTTGTGCCGCGCAGCGATCCGGTCGATGGCCGCCATATCGCAGGGGTTGCCGTAGACGTGCACGGGCAGGATCGCGCGTGTATTTGGGGTGATCTTCTCTTCGATCTTCGCCGGATCGAGTGTAAAGTAGTCCGGCTCCACGTCGCAAAACACGGGGGTAAAGCCGCAGCGGACGATCGCATGCGTGGTGGAGATGAATGTAAACGGCGTCGTGATGATCTCGCCCGGCGCGAGGTTCAAAGCATAGATCGCGCATTCCAGCGCGAGGTGCCCGTTGGAAAAGAGGCGCAGATAGGGTG
>CAYPEV010000277.1:0-2685 GCA_964409605.1 uncultured Christensenella sp.
CTTCCGTTTGCCGACCAATCGTCCGCAACTTCCGCCATGGGGGAAGACGGCGTGATCGGGTAGATCGCCGCTACGTCTGAAAACGCATACGCAACGTGCGACGCGGCGGTATTACCGTCGATTGTCATGGTTTTTGCCATTTGGTGGATGCCTCCTTAGATATGTATGGAATCGGGTGAACCCATTGATTACCACCTGATATTATATCTCCGAACAAGAGTACTGTCAATCGAGGCGAACGTGAAGGAAGGATCAAAATGCAGGATTTTCATTCATTTTACAATTGAAATGAACGGTTTTGTTCGATTGAATTGCAGGATTCCTTGCAAAATCACGGCTATACCAAAGCGCAATGGCTTTTCAGATACAAACAAGACGAAAAAGCGGGGGTATCACCCCCGCAATCCGTTTCGCGTCAGCGCGCTTCTCCAAATAGCTTGCCGCGGAAGCGTTCCAACAGCGTCATCAGCGGAATGCCGAGCGCGAAGCACGCGATCGCCTGGCCGATGGCGACATATCCCGCCGCGATCCAGAAGCTCACCCCGACTTTGTAGACCGATACCAGCAGCCAGCCGATCACCAGCGCATTGACCACGACCGAGGGTAACGGCGCCAGGTACTTCGAGACGCGGTTTCGCATCCGATAGGTGATGAACGCCGCAAGCAGCGTGGCAAGGCTTCCGAACAGCACGTCGTAGATCGGTGCTCCCATGAGCAAATTGGCCAGTATACAGCCGATGAATAATCCCGGCACGGCGGAAAACGTGAAATACGGCAGCACGCTCATGGCCTCTGACACACGGCACTGGATCAGGCCGGATGAGATTGGGGCCAGAAAGATCGTCAGCAGCGCATAGACCGCGGCGATGATTGCCCCCTGCGCGAGATCGCGCACCGTGAACGTCTTTCGTGATGGATGCAGGTCTTCCAATGGTGGTTCCTCCCTTATGATACAGACGCGGTCTTAAGCAAGCGGCGGCCGCCGCAGAGCTCTGTGCGTCTGCAACTTCCTCACGATACGGACGCGGCTTTGAGCAAGCGGTCGATCTCCGCCCTGCTTGCCGCAGCCGTTTGATCCTCGTCGATGTTTAAAAGCGCGCCGTCCTTCACGGTCATCCGTCCGCCGACCCAAACCGCGTCCGCCGGGAGATGGTACCCCACCGTGCCGAAGAGGTTCGCCTCGTCGCGCTCCGCGCCCGACATCTCAAGGCGGTCATAACGAATCGCGAACAAATCGGCTGCAAACCCCTCTGCGATCTGGCCAAGCTTTTTACGGCCCAAAAGGCGCGCGCTTCCGCGCGTCGCCAGCTTGAGCAGGTCGTATCCGCTCGGAGCCAGGGCGCCGTAGCGCAGGCGGTGCATCAGATATGCCGCGCGCATCTCCTCCATGAGGTTGGAGGCGTCGTTGCTCGCGCTGCCGTCGACTGCGAGGCCGACCGGTACGTCCAGCCGCAGCATATCGGGAATTCGCGCGACGCCGGAGCTGAGCTTCATGTTGGAACAGGGGCAGTGCGCAACGCCCGTGCCGGTATCCGCCAGGAACTGCAATTCCTGATCGTTAAAATAGATACCATGTGCATAGAATACGTCGCTGCCGACGAAATCCACGCTCTCCATATAGGCAAGCGGCCGCATCCCGCGCGTGTTTTCGGTGAAGCGCTCCTCGTCCATGGTCTCGCAAAGGTGCGTATGCAAGCGCACACCGTAGCTACGCGCAAGCTTTGCGCTCTCTTTCATGAGGTCCGCCGTCACGGAAAACGGCGAGCATGGCGCGAGCACAACCTGGCGCATCGAGAAATCCGAAGCATCGTGATAGCGCTCGATGGCAGTTCTGCTGTCGCGCAGAATTTCATCCGTGGTCTGTACGACGGAATCCGGCGGCAGTCCCCCGTCCTTCCGTGAAAGGCTCATGCTTCCGCGCGAACTCACCATGCGGATGCCGAGCGCCTCCGCCGCGGAAAACTGCGCCGCGAGCAAATCCCCCGCGCCGTTCGGGAAGACATAGTGGTGGTCAAAGCAGGTCGTGCAGCCGTATTTCATCAGTTCGCCCATGCCGGAGAGCGAGCTCAACCGAACGGTGTCCTCGTTGAGGTGCGCCCAGATATCGTAGAGCGCGGTAAGCCAGTCAAACAGCTCCAGATTCTGCACGTGCCGCAGGTTCCGCGTGAAGTATTGATACAGATGGTGATGCGTGTTGATCAACCCCGGATAGAGGATCATCCGGCTCGCGTCGATCACTTCATCCGCCTCCGCTTTGCCAAGGCGTCCAATGGCTGCAATGACGCCGTCCTGGATCAGCACGTCCGCACCGCGCAGGATCGAATCGCTGTCGTCACAGGTCACGATGCAGCGCGCGTTTTGTAAGAGGGTCTTCATATCGGTTTTGCTCCTTGCCGCTGGGCGGCTTCCGCCGCCAAAGGGCCGCAAGCCCTTGTAAGATGCGGCTTTATTTGCTATACTAAATTGCCCTTTTGCCCGAAATGCACATATTTTTTGTGTCTTTCGGAAATTATTTTATCACACTGCGCAGGCAAACTACAACAGCGCCGCGCGCAATGTTGGCAGGACAGGAGTAAACAGAAATGACCCCGAACGCGCAAATCGAAATCGTAAACGTCGGGTTTCAATACGCCGGTGCGGAAAAAATCGCGCTTAAGAACATCAGCCTTTCCATTCACAAGGGCG
>CAYPEV010000278.1:0-2682 GCA_964409605.1 uncultured Christensenella sp.
TCCTTCTTGTACTATTTGTGCTACAGGTAAAAGTTTAATGATTGGTGTAGGCAAATTAAATGATCCCCCCACTCCACGCACCGTAGACCCCAGCCCCACCCAGCCTGATGTATAATACCCCTGTCGGCGCACAAACGAGAAAAATCCCCGCGCCGGACACGGAGCAAACACATGAATCCCCAAAACAAAAAAGACCTCATCGCGGCTTACAAGCAGCGCACGCAGATCGGCGGCATCTACGCCGTCACCAACAAAGAGACGGGAAAATCCCTTGTGCTGGCCTCCGCCGATATCGGCGGCATCCGCAAGAGATACGAATTCTCCGCGCTCATGGGCGGCTGCTTTCACCCGAAACTCCAGCAGGACGTGAATCGGTTTGGCTGCGGCGCGTTCTCGTTTGCCGTGCTGGAAGAGCTGGAGAAGAAGGCGACCCAAACCGACCGCGCGTTTATGGACGATCTGGAGGTGCTGCTTGGCCTCTGGCTGGAACGATACGATCCCGACACACTCTATTGACGCACGATCAGGCACGCGGAAACGGCGTGCTTTTTTGTTTTTTGGAAGCGCTTTTGCACGGGCGGGGAAACGCGGGCGCACGCGTGCCGGAAAGCGTTGACGCACGGGGCTGAATAATAATACAATGATATCTGTCGGAAGCCCCGGTGTGCGCGGCTTTCGGCTACGATGAAAAACGAACAAGAGCGGCGCAACAGCGCCCGGCAATAAGGAGAAACCGGATGAGCCAACCAACCGACATCGAAATCGCCCAATCCTCCACGATGCAGCCAATTCTGGATATCGCGCGCGGGCTGAATATTGACGAGCGGTATGTAGAACAATACGGCAGATACAAGGCAAAGATCGACCATACCCTCCTGCGCGAGCTCGCCGACAAACCCGACGGCAAGCTGATTCTCGTCACCGCGATCTCGCCGACCCCGGCGGGCGAAGGCAAGACCACGACCACCGTCGGCCTTGCGGACGGTCTGCGCAGGATCGGCAAGCGCGCGGTAGTTGCGCTACGGGAGCCGTCGCTCGGCCCCGTGTTCGGCATGAAGGGCGGGGCTGCCGGCGGCGGGCGCGCGCAGGTGGTGCCCATGGAGGACATCAACCTCCACTTTACAGGAGATTTTCATGCCATCGGCGCGGCAAACAACCTCCTCGCCGCGATGCTGGATAACCACATCTATCAGGGTAACGCGCTTTCGATCGACCCGCGCAGGATCACCTGGAAGCGCTGCGTGGATATGAACGACCGGCAGCTGCGGTTCGTGGTGGACGGCCTCGGCGGTCGGGTCAACGGAACCCCGCGCGAGGATGGCTACGACATCACGGTCGCGAGCGAGGTCATGGCGGTGCTGTGCCTCTCCTCGGACGTGCCCGATCTCAAGGCGCGCCTGGGCCGCATCATCGTGGGCTACACCTATGACGAAAAACCTGTCACGGCGGGCGACCTGAAAGCCGCGGGCGCGATGGCGGCGCTGCTCAAGGACGCGCTCAAGCCGAACCTTGTGCAGACGCTGGAGCATACGCCCGCGTTTGTGCACGGCGGTCCGTTTGCCAACATCGCGCACGGCTGCAATTCGCTGATGGCGACGCGCCTCGCGCTCAAGCTCGGCGACTATGCGGTGACCGAGGCGGGCTTTGGCGCGGATCTTGGCGCGGAGAAGTTCATCGACATCAAGTGCCGCATGGCGGGGTTGAAACCCGCTGCGGTGGTCGTGGTAGCAAGCGTGCGCGCACTCAAGCACCACGGCGGCTCGCCCAAGGATCAACTGACGAGCGAAAATCTGGACGCGCTCGAAAAGGGCCTGCCGAATCTCTTGCAGCATGTGGAGAATATCCAAAGCGTGTTCGGCCTTCCGTGCGTGGTGGCCGTCAACGCGTTTCCGACGGATACTCCCGCCGAGTTGGCGCTGGTTGAGGAAAAATGCCGCGCGCTGCATGTGCCTGTCGCGCTCTCGGAGGTCTGGGCAAAGGGCGGAGAAGGCGGGATCGCGCTCGCGGAGGCGGTCTGCCGCATCGCGGAGACGGAGAGCCGTTTCGCGCAGAGCTATCCGCTGGATTTGACCATCGAGCAGAAGATTGAAACCATCGTCAAGCGCGTCTATCGCGGGGACGGCGTAACGTTCAGCCCTGAGGCGAAGAAGCAGGCAAAGCAGCTCTCGGAGCTCGGTTTTGGCGGGCTGCCCGTCTGCATGGCGAAGACGCAGTATTCGTTTTCGGACAACGCATCCCTGCTCGGCGCGCCGAGGGGGTTCACGCTCAACGTCCGCCAGCTCAAGCTCAGCGCGGGCGCGGGCTTCATCGTCGCGCTTACGGGGGATATCATGACCATGCCGGGGCTGCCGAAATCGCCCGCCGCGGAGCGCATCGACGTAGACGAAACGGGCAGGATCAGCGGCCTGTTTTAAGCCGCGCGGATGGAGGGAAACGCCATGGCACTGTTGCTTCGGGGGGCGGAGGTCGTCTCCGCACTGAATGAGAAGATTAAGGCGGAGGTTATCGCGCTGCAATCCGGCGGGATTGTGCCGACGCTTGCGATCCTCCGCGTCGGGGAAAAGCCGGATGATCTCGCCTATGAGCGCGGCGCTGTCAAGCGCGCGGAGACGGTCGGCGTCGCGGTCAGGCAGATCGCGCTGCCGGAGACGGTCTCGCAGGAGGCGCTGCTTCAGGAGATCG
>CAYPEV010000279.1:0-2670 GCA_964409605.1 uncultured Christensenella sp.
AATGAAATGAACACCCATCCCGATACACATTGTATCAAAATAGGTGTCCAGTTATGGTGGGGATGGAGGGGCTCGAACCCACGACCTCTTCGATGTGAACGAAGCGCTCTGACCAACTGGGCTACATCCCCGCGCAAAAGATATTTTACCGTATCGGGGTGAAAATGGCAAGCCCTTTTTCGCCGGTTTGGGTGCTTTCGTGCGAGCGTTTTTTGCCAGAGCATGAGGACGAATGGCCCGCGGCGTTGCGCAAAGGGTCACAACAGGCGTATAATAAACTGATTCTGAAGAGCAATGGAGACATCACACGATGGCACATATCGACGACGCGAAGCAAATCCACCTGATCGGCATCGGCGGCTGCAGCATGAACGGCCTTGCGCTGATCCTGAAATCCCAGGGACACGAGGTGACGGGATCCGACCGGGAGCGCACGCAGTTTACCGACGCGCTGGATCACGAAGGGATTCGCTACAGCATCGGCCACACAGGCGAGTATATAGAAGGAGCAGACCTCGTTATCTATTCCGCCGCGATCAAGCCTGATAACACGGAGCGTGTGATTGCGCGGGAGAAGGGAATACCGGAACTCGAACGCAGCGTGGCGCTGGGGCAGATCAGCGAGCGGTACCGGGACGTGGTCGCCATCGCGGGCTGCCACGGGAAGACGACGATCACCTCCATGCTTGCCATCATCCACGCGCAGGCGAAGACCGAGGCGACGATCCACGTCGGCGGCTATGTCGAGTTCATGGAAGGCGGCGTCCACGTCGGCAATCGTGAGCTGTTCATCACCGAGGCGTGCGAGTATGTCGAGAGTTTTCTGACGCTCAAACCGACGATCGCGCTGATCAACAACATCGACGACGACCACCTCGACTACTATCGGGATATCGATGCGATCGTCGCGGCGTTTGAGCGATTCCTTTCTCTGCTGCCGGAAGATGGCACGTTCATCGCCTGCACGGACGACACGCGGGTCAAGGCGCTCTCGGACAAGAGCGTGCATAAAGTGATCACCTACGGCCTCACCGGCGGTGATTATACGGCGGCGGATATCGATTTTGACGCGCGGGGCAATGCGGGCTTCACCGTCTTGCGGCGCGGCGCGGCGCTGGGCCGCGTGCAGCTCAGCGTGCCCGGCATGCACAACGTCGTCAACGCCCTCGGCGCAATCGCGGTATCCGACCAATACGGCGTGCCGTTCATCGTTACGGCGCAGGCGCTGCATGAGTTCGTCAATACGCGCCGCAGGTTTGAATTCTATGGCGAGCGCAACGGCGTGCGCGTCTTCCACGACTATGGCCACCACCCCAGCGAGATCCGCGCGACGCTGGACGCGGCAAAGCGCGTACCGCACAAGAAGCTCTATTGCGTGTTCCAATGCAACAGCTATACGCGCGCGCGGACGCTCTTTTGCAACAATGTCACGTGCTTTACGGATGCGGACCATGTGCTCGTGCCGGATATCTACCCCGGCAGAGAGAAGGACACCGGCATCGTGCACGCACGGGATATGGTCGCCGCGATCAACCGCACGAGCGCAAACGCGCTGTATATTCCGACGTTTGAGGAGATTCGACTGTATCTGGACGAACACGCGGAGGCGGGCGACCTCGTGGTCACGGTCGGCTCCGGCGACGTCTACCGCCAGACGAAGAAGCTCCTGTAATCTAAGTTTGCCGATCCATCGGGCAAGGAGGCCGCGATATGCCGTCCATCTTTGAAGCGCTGAAGGACTATCTGCCGGATCGGGCCGTGCTGGATCAGCGGCCGCCGTTTGACGACGACCTGTCGCAGCCGCTGTTTCACAAGGGGAACGAGATCGGTTGCATCACGCTGCACGGCATCGGCGGTACGCCCGCGAATATCCGCGTCGTGGCGGACGCGCTGATGCAAAAAGGCTATACGTTGCTCTCCCCGATGATTCCCGGCCACGGGGAGACCGTCCGCGCGCAAAACGCCTCCACGGATGCGCAGTGGCTTGATAGCATCCGTGCGGCGCATCGCAGGCTTACGGACGAGGGATGTACGCAGATCTACGCGCTGGGGCTCTCGCTCGGCGGGATCCTCTGCGGCCTGCTCGCGGAGGAGGCGCATCTGGACGGGCTGGTACTGCTCTGTACGCCGATCAAGATGAAGCGGTATCTGCGCGTTGCGCGCGCGCTCAGCCCGATCATCCCCGTGGTGGGGTACCCCGAAAGCCGCGGCGGCAAGCCTGCCTGGGGCGATAATCCATATGCGCAGATGTACGGCGGTTTTTCTACGCGGAAGCTCGTCGACTTAAGCCGACTGGCAAAACGCCTTACACGCAATTTGGACAAGATCGACTGCCCGACGCTGCTCGTTCTCGCTGGGCGGGACGATAAGGTGGATCCCGTGAGCATCGAAATCTTCTGCACGGGCGCGGTGAATGCGCCGAGCGTGGACCTCGCGGTGTTTGAGGATTCGCCGCACGGCTGCACCTATGGGCCGGAGCGGGAGCAGATCGCCGCGCGCTGCGCCGAATTCGTCTCCGCTTTGGTTGACAACGCCGCGGTTCCTTCGGTATAATTCCTCTTGCCGCGTGTTCTTTGTACGGCAACGTAAAAACCGCATACTTGTCTCCGTAGCTCAGCAGGATAGAGCGTTCGCCTCCTAATCGGTCGACGTTCGTTTCTCTAAACGTGG
>CAYPEV010000280.1:0-2640 GCA_964409605.1 uncultured Christensenella sp.
ATCATGACAAAGGAGGAGGCGGTCGCCGTTGGCGAACGGATGGCCGCGAATCGGGTGGACGGGCTCGTGTTCATCTCCGGCACGTTCCACCTCGGCCATCTGCCGCTGATTCTGAACAGCTATGTCCGCCGCCCTGTGCTGCTCTGGGCGCTGAACGAGTTGCCGTACAACGGCGGAAAGATCCGCCTCAACTCCGTCTGCGGCATCAACCTCAACGCGTCCAACTTCTACAAGGGCGGGGTGAGCGGCGTCTCCTTCTGCATTGGCGAAACCATCGATGAAAACTGGCTGATGGCGATGAAGATGTACCGCGCAATCCACATGGCGAAGCTGGGCATCGCGGGGTACAGCGAGGACGGGTTTTTCAACGTAAACGTCAACGACCTCGCGCTGTATCAGTACGCCGACATCCTGATCGACCACTTCGAGATGGAGGATCTCTACGATAAGGTGAACCGCTCGCCAGACGCGATCAGCGCGGCGGACATCGAAACGGTCTCTGCAGCTCCGTTCAGAAGGGGCAGGTGGAGCAGGTTGCGCAGCTGTCGCAGTCCATGAAGGACTTCATGGACGAGAACCAGCTGGACGCGCTCGCGATTCGCTGCTGGCCGGAGTTTGCGCGGCTCTTTGGAATGGCGCCCTGCGCGGCGATGAGCTATCTGCAGGGCAAGGGCTATATCCTCGGCTGTGAAGGCGATTTGGAAGGCACGCTCTCGATGCTGGCGATGAACACGATCGCCGACTGCGCGCCGTTCATGGCGGATCTGTCGCAGATCAATTTCGAAGAGGATTTCGCGCTGATGTGGCACTGCGGCGTCGCGCCCTACACCCTCTGGGACGGCGTCTCCGAGCGCTCGCTGAGCAACTACCGCGACGGCGGAAAGGGCATGACCGCCGACTTCGTGCTGCAGAACGGAACGATCACCTTCATGCGCATCGACACGGCAAAGGGGAAGACGCGGGTATTCGCGGAGCGCGGACAGGTCATCCCGATGACGAAGGACCTGCGTGGAACCTACTGCAAGGTGCGGTTCGAAAAAAATGTTCGCGAACTGATCGACCTTGTTACGCATACCGGTGTTGCGCATCACGTGGCGATGGTGTATGGTGATTTCATGGACGCGGTGCGATTGTTTGCCGAGATCATGGGGTTCGAATTCATCTCCTGATTCGAATCACCAGGACGGCGGATGCCGGATCTTTCGGCGGAGCAATGCGTTTCAGGAGAGCGAAACAGAAATGGGGGCATTATGGTGGTTAGCGGAACAAGCAATGTGGATATGCGCTCGAACAACCGGGCGGCCGTTCTGCACGCGATCAATTCCGGACACGCGGTCTCTCGAAAAGTGCTGTCGCAGCAGCTTAAGCTGACGGCCGCGGCGCTTTCCAACATCACGGGCGACCTGATCAACGAGGGCGTGCTGGTGGAAGGCTGCGTGGACGACAGCAACGGAAAAAGCGGACGCAAGGAGATCCTGCTTGAGTTAAACCGCTCCCATTACTATGCCTTTGGCGCATACATCGCTTCGCGCACGGTGAAGGTCTTCTGCATGGACTTCAACTATCAGGAAAAGTTCATGCAGGAGCTCGTCTTTGACGACGCGGCGAGCGGAGAAGAGATGCTGAACGCGATTCTGGACGTGGTGGACGGCTATCTTGCTCAGATCGACCTGTCGAAGATTCAGGTGGTCGGCATCGGCATTGCCCTGAAGGGGATCACGGACTCCAGCAACGGAATCAGCGTGAACTCCTTCGGACTCTGGGAAAACAATCTGCCCGTGCGCGAGATCGTCAGCAGACGGTTTCCGTATCGCGTCGTGGTGAACAACAACGTGAAATGCATCGCCTATGCGGAGTCCATGCTGCCGGAGAACATCAACGCGGACTCGCTGCTGCTGGTTAAGTACGGCCCGCTGCTGGGCGGTTCCTTCGTGCTGAATACGGACGTGTACAACGGCGCGAACTACAAGGCGATGGAGCTCGCGCACATGGTGATGGACGTCAACGGCGTAAAATGCCGCTGCGGAAAGCGCGGCTGCGCGGAGACCATCGTCGGGTTCGACGTGCTGACCCATCAGCTCTCGATGCTCTATTCGCCGGCTCGCACGCCGATTCTCTACCGCATGACGCAGGGCGACAAGAGCCGCATTCAAATGGACACGATTCTGGAGAGCTATTCCGCTGGGGATCCGGCGGTTGGGGACGTGATGAAGCGCGCGATTCAGTATCTTGCGCTGGACATCGTCAACGCGGCGGGGCTCTTAAATCCGTCCAAGGTCATCCTCTATGGAAAGCCGTTTCTGAACGAGGCCTACATCGCGGCGCTTTACGCGGCGATTGAGGAACTCTGCAACGGGGAAAAGGTGTTTGACGTGGTCAAGAGCACCCGCAATCTCGAGGAGGATTACGTCAGCTGCATCGCGATCGTGATCAAGGAATTTCTGGACAGCGGCGCGCAGCTTTGAGCCCGCGCGGAAAGGGAACGAACGAATGCGACCGGTCACCCTGTTCATCGGCCAGTGGGTCGATCTAAAATGGACCGATTTTCTCGATCTGGCCTCGTCGGTCGGTTACGACGGCGTTGAGCTGATGTTTCGAAGCAACGTGATCGACCTGGAACAAGCCGCGGCGTCGAAGGAC
>CAYPEV010000281.1:0-2621 GCA_964409605.1 uncultured Christensenella sp.
ATACAATAAAATAAATATTTAGAGCACGAGAACAAAAAATATTTGAGGCTTGATAAAATATATTTGTTTTCCTGCTTGTTTTTTCTTTTTTTTCTGTATATTATTTATAAGGAAGAGGGTTCGCGACATGGATTTGGAATTCTTGCAGCGGCTCGCCAAAGCCATCACATCCGAGTTTGGCGAAAGCAGCGAAGTCGTCGTGCACGACATCTCCGGCGACGACACCGAGCACACGATCGTAGCGATCGAAAACGGGCATGTCTCCCATCGTCAGGCCGGCGGCAGCGCCTCGCGCGTGGTACTGGAAGCCATTCAGCGCAAGCACGATCCTTCCCTGGTGGACGAACTGGGTTATCTCACCAAGACGCGCGACGGCAGGGTGCTCAAATCCAGCACCGTCTACCTGCGAAACGCGGAAGGCGTGATCGAGGGCGTGCTCTCCATCAACTATGACATCACCGAGCTTCTGATGGCGGAACGTGCGATCTCCTCCGTGCTCCATCACAACAGCGAGCCCACGATGCCGGAGCGGATCCCGCAGAACGTCAACGATCTACTTGACGATCTGATCGAGCAGAGTGTCGCCATCGTCGGAAAACCCGTTGCGATGATGACCAAGGAAGACAAGATCGCGGCGATTCAGTTTCTCTATCAGGCGGGCGCCTTCCTCGTCACCAAGAGCGGCGACAAGGTGTCGAAATATTTCGGCATCAGCAAATACACCCTTTATTCCTACATCGACGCAAAAAAGGACTGACCCCGGCCAGCATGCTGCGGCCGCGGCCACAGCAGAAGAAAGGAAGAATCACGCACCATGGATTACAGCAAGGTCAAACAGGCAGCGCAGGCGTATGAAAAGCAGATGACAAAGTTCCTCCGCGATCTCATCGCCATTCCGAGCGAGAGCTGCGAAGAAGAAGGCGTCGTTCGCCGTACCATCCGGGAAATGGAAGCGCTCGGCTTTGACAAGGCCGAAATCGACCCCGAAGGAAACGCTCTCGGCTGGATGGGCACCGGCGACAAGATCATCGCCTTCGACGGTCACATCGACACCGTCGGCATCGGCAACATCAGCAACTGGGAAAAGGATCCTTACGAAGGTTATGAGACCGACGAAGTGATCTATGGACGCGGCGGATCCGATCAGGAAGGCGGCGTGGTTTCCGCGGTCTACGGCGCGAAGATCATGAAAGACCTCGGCCTGATTCCGGAAGGCTACAAAATTCTCGTGACGGCAACCGTGCAGGAAGAAGACTGCGACGGGCTCTGCTGGCAGTACATCCACAACGAAGACAAAATCAAGCCGGAATTCGTCGTCTCCACCGAGCCGACCGACGGCGGCATCTATCGCGGCCATCGGGGCCGTATGGAAATCCGCGTCGACGTCAAGGGCATCTCCTGCCACGGCAGCGCGCCGGAGCGCGGCGACAACGCGATCTATAAGATGGCGGACATCCTCAAGGACGTCGAAGCCCTCAACGCGAACGGCTGCGAGGAGAAGGACGCGATCAAGGGTCTCGTCAAGATGCTCGATCCGAAGTTTAACCCGAACCATTACGAAGACGCGCGCTTCCTCGGCCGCGGCACGTGCACCGTCTCCCAGATCTTCTTCACCAGCCCCTCCCGCTGCGCCGTCGCGGACAGCTGCTCGATCTCGATCGACCGCCGCATGACCGCAGGCGAAACCTGGGAAAGCTGCCTGAAGGAAATCGAATCGCTGCCCGCGTGCAAAAAGCACGGCGCAAAAGTGAGCATGTACATGTACGACCGTCCCGCGTGGACCGGCCTCGTGTATGAAACCGAGTGCTATTTCCCGACCTGGATCAACAGAGAGACCGCCCCGCACGTGCAGGCACTTGCCGACGCGCACAAGGCGCTCTACGGCGAAAAGCGCATTGGGCCCGAAGGCTCCATGCACCTTCGCAACCGTCCGCTGATCGACAAATGGACGTTCTCCACCAACGGCGTTTCCATCCAGGGCCGCTACGGCATCCCCTGCGTTGGCTTCGGCCCCGGCGCGGAGAGCCAGGCGCACGCGCCGAACGAGATCACCTGGAAGCAGGATCTCGTGACCTGCGCGGCGGTCTACGCGCTGGTTCCCTCCATGTACAAAGGCAAGGGCAACGAGGATGTCTGCCAGTTCCGCGCGGGCGGCACGGACACCACCTCCGACAAGTCCGCCTGCTGATCGGGTGCAGCGTGCAGAGCGGGTATTTTGCCCGCCCTGCACTTATTTTCTCTTGATACCGAGCGATCGCATCACTGAGTTCAAACAAGAAAATTTAGGAGTGAGTTTATGGGTAAAAAGGAAGACATCAAGCAGTTCACCAAGGAACTGGAAAACCTGAAATTTGACGGCATGTACGAAGGCGACTTCTTCCTGACGTGGGAGAAATCGCGCGACGAGCTGGATGCGGTGTTTACCGTCGCCAACGCGCTTCGGAACCTCCGCGAGCGCAACATCTCCACGAAGATCTTCGATTCCGGCCTCGGCGTCTCCCTCTTCCGCGATAACAGCACGCGCACGCGCTTCTCGTTTGCGTCCGCCTGCAACCTCTTGGGCCTCGAAGTGCAGGATCTCGACGAAGGCAAGAGCCAGATTGCGCACGGCGAAACCGTCC
>CAYPEV010000282.1:0-2582 GCA_964409605.1 uncultured Christensenella sp.
CGCCGTTCCACCGATACCCGGACTGAAGGAAGGGCTTGCCTCCGGTTTTGTCTGCACGAACCGTGAAATCCTCGCGCTCACCGAGAAGCCGGAGCGCCTCTGCGTGATCGGCGGCGGCGTGATCGGGTTGGAGCTTGCGAGCTATTTTACCTCGATCGGCTCGCAGGTGACCGTCGTCGAAATGCTCGACCACATCGCGGGCGAAAACGACGCGGAGCTGGTTTCGATCCTGAAGAAAGGCTTTGAAAAGCGCGGCGTAGTCTTCCATCTCTCCGCCAGGGTGACGGAAGTGACCGGAAACGCCGTCAAATATGAAAAAGATGGCGTGGTCGGCGAGGTTGCCTGCGACAAGGTGCTGCTCTCCATCGGGCGGCGCGCCAACACAGGCGGAATCGGCCTCGAGAGCATCCATGTGCTCACCGAGCGCGGCGCGGTTGTGACCGATTCGCACATGAAGACCAACCAGCCGGAGGTCTACGCGGCGGGCGACGTCAACGGAAAATCGATGCTTGCACATACGGCCTATCGTGAGGCGGAGGTCGCGGTCAACACCATGCTCGGCAAAAAAGACACGATGCGCTATGAGGCGGTGCCCGGCGTGCTGTATACAAACCCCGAATTATCCGCCGTGGGCGAGACCGAGGCAAGCGCGAAGGTGAAAGGGCTGGACGCTTCCTGCGTGAAGATTCCGATGCGCTTCTCCGGACGATATCTTGCGGAGAACGAAGGCGGAGACGGGATCATGAAGCTTGTGGTGAACAACCAGACCAAGCAGGTGCTCGGCGCGCAGATGCTCAGCAATTATTCCAGCGAGTTCATCGTCACGGTCGGCACGTTCATCGAGCTGGGGCTCACGCTCGATGAGATCAAGGAGATCATTTTCCCGCATCCGACGGTGGCGGAGATCATCCGCGAAGCGGTGTTTCAGTATTAAATCAGCTGTTTCAGCATAAGGAGTAAGACTATGGCAAAGCAGATCTTTATCGACCCCAATGTGGTCAGAAAACCCGAAACGCTCTCGTTCCCGTCGATTCCGGTGAACCAGTATCAAAAGTCGGTCAAAGACGAGAAGAAAAATTTCACAAAAGACGAGCTTTTGAACATCTATCGCGATATGGCCTATATCCGCGAATTCGAGGCGATGCTCAACCTCATCAAGACCACGAACGAATATTGCGGCGTGCAGTATAACCATCCCGGCCCCGCGCATCTTGGCATCGGGCAGGAAGCCGCCTATGTCGGCGCGGCATACGAGCTCACGCTGGACGACTATACGTTTGGTTCCCATCGCAGCCACGGCGAGATCATCGCAAAGGGTCTGCGTTCGATCCAGATTCTCGACGACGCAAAGCTCATGGAGATCATGGAAAACTTCTTCGGCGGACGCACGCTCTCCGTCGTGAAGGACAGCGGCAAGAGCGTCAGAGAGATCGCGATCAACTTCCTGCTCTACGGTATGATGTGCGAAACCTTCGCGCGAAAGAACGGCTTTAATCAGGGGCTGGGCGGCTCCATGCACGCGTTTTTTACGCCGTTTGGCATCTTCCCGAACAACGCGATCGTCGGCGGCAGCGGCAGCATCGCCCCGGGCGCCGCGCTGTATAAGCTGAGCAACAAGAAACCCGGCGTGGTCGTCTGCAACATCGGCGACGGCAGCGTCGCCTGCGGCCCCGTGTGGGAAGGACTCATGATCTCCGCCATGGACCAGGTTCGCACCCTCTGGGGCGAAAACGGCGGCGGTATGCCGATTATCTTCAACATCAACGACAACTTCTATGGCATGGGCGGCCAGACACGCGGAGAAACCATGGGCTACGACATGGTCGCGCGTATCGCGGCGGGCGTGATGCCCTCCGCCATGCACGCCGAGCGCGTGGACGGCTTTAACCCGCTCGCGGTCATCGACGCCTATCGCAGGAAGATCCCCGTCGCAAAGGCGGAAGGCCCCGTGCTACTTGACCTCGTGACCTACCGCTTCAGCGGACACAGCCCGTCGGATTCCAGCACCTACCGCACCAAGGAAGAGATCGAAGCCTGGGAAGCGCAGGATTCGATCGCATCGTTCGGCAAGCAGCTTGTTGAAGCAAAGATTGCAACGCAAAACGAACTGGATGCGATCTGGGTGACGGTCAAGGACAACATGCTGCGCAACATGAAGCTCTCCATCGATGAAACCATATCCCCGCGGATCGATATCTACGGCGCGGAGAGCGACTATATCGGAAACCTCATGTTCTCAAACCAGAAGGTGCGCTCCTTTGACGAGACCAGAAAGCCGGATGTGCTGCTCCCGCGCGAAGAGTGCCCGCGCGTTCAGCTGTTGAGCAAGCGCGCACGCTATGGCTTCGAGGCGGACGGGAAACCCGTGAGCAAAAACCGCGTCTACCAGCTTCGGGACGGCATTGCGGAGCCCATCATCAACAAGTTCTACGAGGATCCTACGCTCGTTGCGTTCGGCGAAGATGTGCGCGACTGGGGCGGTGCGTTTGCGGTCTATCGCGGCATGACGGAGGCGATCCCGTATCACCGGCTGTTCAACACGCCCATCGCAGAGGCGGGCATCGTTGGCGCCGCGATCGGCT